>JAZSHD010000075.1:0-13050 GCA_045533055.1 Victivallaceae bacterium
CTTGAATTTATACAACAATAATAAAAATTATTGCAGGTAAAACGTTGTATCTCTTTTATATAAAATAAATCGGAATTGCTTTTATTACTTGTAATAAAAGCAATTCCGGTGAAAGTTTTTGGAAAATGGGGTGTGGGGAAGCGAACCTTTTTTCAAAAAGGTTTCTTCCCCACAAAACAGTTTTGCAACACCCCCATTCATATTTTGAATCAGATTTATTTCAGTACTCAATGATAAAATCGGTGCTGGTTTGAATTTCCTTTGCAAGCCCGGGCAATTCAACTTGGGCTGTAACCCCTTCTGGCAAAGTAAAACTGCAATGGATTTTATTACCTTTTCGCTGCCATTGAGAAACGATTTTTCCGGATGGAGCAAGATGTTCAGCCCGGACATAATCGGTCTGGGACACAAAATTCGGAGCAAACCTTACTTTGCTGAATCCGGGAGCCAAAGGCGAAATTCCCGCCAGATAGCGGTACATCCACGCTGAAGGTTCTCCAAACATAATGTGATTGCGTGACGCTTTACCGTGCCACATTTCCCATAACGCAGTTGCCCCGTTGGCAACCAGATTTCCCCAACCGGGGTATTCTTCCTGAACGATCATCTGGCAGGCATCTTCAGCATATCCATTTTCAGCCAGAGCACGAATAATGAATTTAGCTCCCAATATACCTGCCCAAACCCGATGTTTTTCGGCTCTTACTGAGTTGACCAGATTGGCGGCGACTGCAGCTTTTTCGTCGTCATTAACTATTCCGCACATCAAAGCCATAGCGTTGGTCGTCCAGAACCCGCCGTCAAAGGTATGTTCCCGAGGATCATAATATTTATCCCGGATCGCATTGCGGATTTTCTGCTCTAATTCCTTAAAACGCTCAACATCTCCGCTTTTGCCCAGGTGTTCGGCAAAAAGCACCATATTCTGTACCATATTGCAGTAGGCTATACTTTCCATCGGCGTAGGATCCAGTCTTTCCCCGTCTGATTTACCGGGAAAATACTGCGGATGGCACCAGTCGGAGTAGCCGGTGTGGCAGAGATTGTCATCGGCAGTAAGCATTTCAAAAAATGCAATACCTTTTACCAGTTTGTCATAATATTCTGCCATCATTTGGTCGTCGCCATCAAAAAGCCAGCAGTAACGGCAGAATTCATACATGAAAATCGAATATGAGGGACAAGATTGCTCAAATCCCCACAAGGTTGTCGGCCCGTGGGTGGCAAGATTGCCATCCGGCCGCTGAATATCCATTATTATATTTACCAGACGGTGCAAGCCGTTTTTCGGATAGAAATTCCACCATCCGCTTTCCAAAGCACAGTTGGCATCACCCAGCCAACCGAATTTTTCTCTGGTCGGACAATCTGTGGGTATGCCCATAAAATTGCCCAGATAACTGGTACGGGTCAGCTTATTTATTTTATTCAGAACTGCATTGCCGGTTTCGATCATGCCAATCTCTTTAAGATCCGAAGCAATAAACAAACCTTTCATGTCAATAATTTCCACCGAAGGATCATCGGGTATTGCCTCCACATAGCGGAAGCCGTGCCATACAAAATGCGGATGCCACGATTCTATACCATCGCCTTTGAAGATGTAAGAATCAGTTTCAAACCGTTTGACTCCAAGGTCAATAAATGATGTATCGGCGTGGCCGTCACTATCCAGAACTTCGGCGTATTTGAATGTAACCTTGCTGCCGCGTTTGCCTTTCATTTTTACCTTGATGGCTCCGGCAATGGTGGTCTCAAAATCAAAAACATAACTTCCGGCTCCGGCGGGGGCTATATTTTTGCCTTGCTTCTGCGATATGACCCGGCAGGGTTCATCTTCGTCGTGTTCCAGAATACCGCCGGGAGGATAAGCCCGGAACACATCAGCCCACTGTGAGTCATCAAATCCGCTTTTGAATGCTTCGGGGATTTCCAGGCGGGCATCATAATCTTCCCCCAGGTGGTGAGCATCAAACACTACCGGGCCGGGATGGGTTTTCCAATCAGTTCCGGAGGATGCAATCACTTTGCCATCAGCCAGAATATCGCAGATCAGCCGCGGAGAAGTACGCCACGAGGAAAAATTCACCGTATACATCCACTCGTTGTGACAATTGAAAAATCCATTGCCCAGCATAATGATAATAACATTTTCCTGGCCGGGAACAAGCATTTTCCCAATGTCGTAAGTAATGCTGCCGCAGCGGTAGTCATATTGAGAAAGCCCCGGAGCATACCAGCGGTCGCCAACTTTTTCGCCGTTGAGATAAATTTCATGAAAGCCAAGTCCGCAAATCTGTATTTGAGCGTTGTTTATACTCTGCGGGGCAATGAATGTTTTGCGGAAATACGCTCCGGGAAAATCATCAAAGTAACAATATTCTTTGTAAGATTTTATCCAGATGCCTTGATACTTGTCAATCATTTTCGATCCTTCTTTCTGATAAAAGAGTTTATATTTTCAGAAAATATCCACAATACAGCTTGCTTCCAACAGTAAATATACACAAACAGTTTGATTTTTGATAGTACTAATAATCTGAAAATTTGTATTATTCCGATAAAAATCTCTTTAAGTATTTGCATTGTGGAAAGCCGTGGTTATATTATTTGAAGTAAAATAGCATTTTATAAAAGACTCCCTGCCGGGGCATTGATAAAATGGAGCGATAAAAATGAGTGATAAAATTCTTTTTTTCGAGCTGAAAAATTTTTTATACTCCAATATGCCTCTGGCGGCGTGGCTGGAATCACCATATCTGCTTTATCAGCAGGTTCATACCCATGATTGTTTTGAAATACTTTTTGTCTCTTCCGGCACCGGCTGGTGTGCAGTAAACGATCTGCGTTTCCCGATGCTGGTGGGGGATTTGTATATAATTCGCCCCGGAGACCGTCACGAATTTTCCGGAAATTTGGGATTGAAATTTTACAATTTGATGTTTTCCAAAGATTTTTTTACCGAAAGTGAATATAAGGAATTTCAGACGCTGCTGCACGAGTATGGCAAATTCACTATTCCCAATGCTGCCCGCGAAAGAATAGAACCTATGCTTGTTGAGTTGACCGGGGAGTTGAAAAGTTCACGGCCGGGGCATCAGGTGGCAGCCCGGGCAATATTCCTGCGGTTTATGGTTGAACTGCTCAGGTATCGGGATACACATTTTATTGCCACTGCTTCCAGCCACGACTCAAAACTGGCGGCAAAAGCTTTTGAACTGATTCATCAGCATTGTCGGGAAAAACTTACACTCAATGAGTTAGGTAAAATATTCGGTTGCTCTCCCGAATACGCCGGTCGCTTTTTCAAACGCCTGACGGGAGTTACTTTTTCAGATTACCTCATCCGTTATCGGGTTGATTTGGCTTGCGGCAGATTGGAAAATTCAACCAAATCGATTTCCGAAATTGCTGCTGAACTGGGATATTTTGATAATGCTTACTTTGACAAATGTTTCCGGAAAATAATGGGGATTTCCCCTTTGGAATACCGCCGAATCTCTGCCAGGAAATAATCTTTCAGAGATAGCATCCCGTTTGAATAAACTTTGAAACTCTTTTTTCTGTAAAGGGGGGTATTTAAGCCCCTTTCTTTACCCCGCAATCGGTTTTACTGACAGATAAACTGCACTTTTTATCGGAATAATACTATTTTTTGGGGGATTGATACTATGATTTTCAAAAATTTCTTTGTATACTATTAGCGTATCAACAACATTTCAGTATGCAGGAGCATTTCAAAAACATCACAGGAAAGGGGAAGAAAAATGAGTACCTCAAAAAAACATGATTTGTGCCGCAACACTCTGAAGGTCAGAAACTTTACCTTGATCGAACTGTTGGTCGTAATCGCCATTATTGCTATTTTGGCAGCTATGCTGCTGCCTGCACTTTCCGCCGCCCGGGAACGCGCCAGAGCTATTTCCTGTGTAAACAATTTCAACACTGCCGGGAAGGCACTCGTTTTCTATAATAACTCCAACAACGACTATATGCCGGTGTATGTCAGTTCGTCCGGTAATGTTGACAACAGTTACATTTTCAGTCTTTCTAATGTTCACAAACTTAATCCGAGTGTTTCGCTGCCTGGCAGAATAATGGCAGGCTTATGGCCGGAAGATACAAAAGGTGCAGATTTTGCAGCATATAAAAAGAACGAAGTGACCAGTGCTCATGTTTGCCCATCATCCAACAGCCCCGAATCTGCACCTATGTGGGGAGCCGCCGCCGGATATTGGACCATGGCTTACAACAGCAAGTTTGCTACTCCCGGTAATTGCAGTCTTGCCGCATTTACCAATCCGTCGTCGGTGGCGACATTTTTGGAAGGCTATCTTTACAGCGTGGATTACAATCTTTACAGCATAAGCTCTACTCCTGCCCGTATACCTTATGTTTTGCGGCACAACGGCGGTATGAATGTACTCTTTGGCGATGGACATGTTGAGTTCAAAACTCAAAAAGAAATCCCCCAGACTGCCGGCAGTTCAGTAAAGGCTTTCTGGGATCCCAAGGCTACAACTTCTGATATTTTCTGAAGAGTTTGCTTAATCATCTGAAATTCAATTTTTAACATAGTAAACAAACCGCTGTCCGGGGATTTTAAGGTAAAAAGAAAATCCCCGGGGAGCGTGCGGGTGTTTTTCCGCAAAAAAGGAGGATTTAATGTTCAAAATCACATCATCTAAAAGCTGCATAATGTTTGCAACTGCGGCATTTCTCTGCTCATTTGCCGTACAAGGCAAGGAAATATCTTTTTTGCCGGAACCGAAAATACCGCGAACAATTTCCATCGGACAAACTCCCGTCGTTGAAATGGTTAAAGACGGCAATATCAAATTTGAATTGGTTGTTCCGGCAAACGCCTCACTGCCAGCAAAGTTTGCAGGTAATGAAGCTGCAGAGCAACTCTCCAAAGCTTTCGGTAAAAAAATTCCTGTTGTTACCCAGCCCAGCGGTAAATCTCCTGCTGTTATTATTGGTGATAAGGCTTTAGCGAAAAAAAACAACATTGATATTAAAAAACTTGACCGCGACGGATTTGTTATCCGCTCCATCGGCAATCAAATATTGATTATCGGCAGAGATACCAATACCGATCCGCGTAATGTTATTATCCGTTATGGGGATAAGGGCGAAGTTGCCACCCTTTTCGGCGTCTATGATTTTCTCGAACGCTTTGCCGGTATCCGTTATTACTTCCCCGGTGATCTGGGTACTGTTATACCCAAACAGAAAAATTGGAGTTTGCCCGCCATTGATATTTACGACCGTCCTGACTTTACCCAGCGGCGTTTTGTGGATAACCAGAACAAGTTCCCGAACTATTATAAAGCAGATGCCAAAAAGTGGCGGCACCATTGGCGGCCGGTCAATATGCTCCGTTGCCGTATGGAAACTATTGTTATACCCAACTGCCACGGTTTGAATATGTTGGGGTACAAAAAGCGTTTTGCTCAAAGTCATCCGGAATACTTTGCACTCAGTTCTGACGGTAAGCGGATCACCGGTACTGCCCAGCTGCAGTTGTGTTATTCCAGCGATGTCCGTGATGAGATCACTGCCGATGCCAAAGCATTTCTTTCCGGTCGTCCGGCAAGTGAACGCGGTGTTCTTCAGCTGGATGGGAAACATGGCTGGCAGTTCCATATTTTCCCCAAAAGTCTGCCCTGTTTCAACATTATGCCTGATGACAGCATGTACTGGTGTTATTGTGAAAAATGCTCTGCGGTCAAAGATGATAAGTCCCGTAACAAATATATGTGGCAGATGTTTGCGGATATGGCAAACGCTGTTAAAAAAGATAAAATACCCGGCTATCTGACCACCATGGCTTACGGTCAGTATCGCTATGTACCCGATGTGGATATTCCTGATAACCTGCTGGTTATGCTGGCTACTAAAGGTCCGTGGAACGAAGGCAATCCCGCTGTCCGGGATTCGGAGATGGCTTTGATGAAAGCGTGGACAGAAAAGCTTGATTCCAAGATCTGGCTGTGGACTTATCCCGGCAAATACCACGGCAAAGGTTTGAATATACCGCATACGACTCCCCGGGCAACTGCTGCATTCGTAAAACGTGCCAAACCGTACATTTTCGGAATTTTCTTTGAAAGTGCCAGTGATCACGCTATTTACAATTATCTCTATTACTATACTTTCGGTAAATTGCTCTGGAACCCGGATACTGATATTGACGCATTGCTTGCCGAACACGCTGCGGTAATGTTCGGTCCTGGTGCTGAACCAATGAAGGAATTTTTTGAATCAGTGGAACGCAACTGGCTTAAAATTGCCTCCAAAAGTCTTATGGGGAACTCCGGGCCGGATGTTTTGTGGCCCACCGATCTGGAACTGTGGAACAATATCTATCCGGAAAAAGAAATTGCCCGCCTTTCTGACCTTTTGGCAAAAGCGAAAAAACTTTGTGCCAACGACAAGCTTGCTCTTGCCCGGGTCAACCTTATAGATAAGGAAATGTGGCAGCCCACCTGCCGTGCCGCTGCCGAATTCCGTTCTTCCCAAACCTCTTCTGCCAACTGGCAGGCCGCAATGCCCCAAGTTGCCGGTGCGGCTCTTAAAATTGATGGTAAACTGGATGATGCGGCATGGAAAAAGGCCAATAAAGTTTACCTGTCGCCTTTGCGTGAAGGTGCTGTTGCCGAAGTTAAAACCATTATTCATTTAATGCACGATAAGGACTTTTACTACATCGGAGCATTCTGCGAAGAACCGGCAAATCCCAAAGCTCCGATCCGGGCCCGCGATGAGCGTGATCTTTATTTGGATTCCACGCTGGAAATTTTCCTTTCCCCAGATCGTCATCCTACCCGATACTACCAGTGGATGGTTAATCCTGCCGGATCTATTGCTGATTTGGAACGCCCCAACGGTGCCAGCGGCAGTACCACTGGCAGAAAAGATGGCGACTGGACAAGTAAGGCGGAAATCAAGACTTATCAGGAAGCCGGTAAATTTTGGAGTGTAGAAATGCGTATACCCAAAAATGAACTGCCCGCAGCGTCCCCCGCAGGAATGCTTGCCAACTTCGGCAGACATCGCAGTTTGGTCGGCAGCAAACCCAGGACAGACCTTTATAATTGGAGTCCCATAGCCAAAGGTTTTGGCGATATCAACCGCTTCGGAACTTTGAACCTGACGGGAAACATCCGTAAAAATCTTTTTGATAATGGTGATTTTACAGCTCCCACAGGCAAAAATCCTCAATTCAACGGTAAATGGAGAGTTTCCAATCCGCACAAAACTTTCCCGCTGGATACACAATATTTTGTTGCCGGTGGTCAGTCTGTGCGTTTGCAGGATGCCAAACAAATGAGCGTTTCGCAGAATTTGAAACTCAAACCCAATACCGATTATGTGCTGACCTATTATTTGCGTATGCAGGATGTTGTTTCCGGCGGTGCCGGCAGCCGGTTTATTATCTATGTCAATGAAGGTTCCGGCAGACACATTATTCTGCCCCGCAAGACCGCTATGCGCGGCACCTGCCCATGGACACGCTTTGAATGTCATTTTTCCACATCTGCTGATGTGGGTAAAAAATCAGGTCAGTCAGTTACTTTCCAGTTTATAAAAATGAAGGGTACTGCATGGATCGACCATGTGGAACTCTGCGAGGTTCAGAAATGAAAAATACTTTTCCGGCAGTTCGTCTGCACGGAGCTTTGGGAAATGCTCTGCAAACAGTTGTTACCAACCGGCTGAAAAAAGTTGATTACCGGTTACTGGAATCGCCTTTTGTCAACCGCAACGAAGCTGATAATGGCTGGCGGTGTGAGTTTTGGGGCAAGATAGTCCGTTCAGCAATTCTGGCAAACAATTCAGTCCGGGATCCGGAATTGGAAGCTATTATCCGGGAAACCGTTAAAAATATTATGGCTACCCAGACCCCGGATGGCTGTATAAGTTCATACCCGGCAGATAAGCAGACTACATTCTGGGACCTCTGGGGCAGAAAATATGTCAGTCAGGCTCTTCTGCGCTACTACTATATGGTTGAAGAAGATGTAAAAGTCAAAGAGTGTTGCGTAAAAATGCTCGATCACCTGATGACGCAAGTCAACAAAGATCAAAAAGATATCCGTGAATGCGGTCTGCATAACGGTTTGGCTTCGGCGTCGATTCTGGGGGCAGTAGTTGGCGTTTACAAACTTACCGGTGAAGAGCGATTTCTTGATTACGCCCGTTATATTGCCGGAAGTGGCTGTTCCGGTATACACGATGTATTCAAAGCTGCCCGCAACGGAGTTGCTCCGCAAACTATCGGTAATGCCAAATCCTATGAATTGACAAGTTGTTTTCAGGGATTGGCAGAGCTGTATAAGCTGGATATGCAAGCAGAATACAAAGAAGCGTGTGAAAAATATTTTCATGCGGTCAGAGAAAAAGAGATATTTATTACCGGAGTGGGCGGCTTGCGGGATTGCTGCGGCGAATACTGGTATGACGGCAAATTCCGCCAGACCCGCAGCGACAGCGGTATGCTGGGCGAAACCTGTGTTACCACCACTTATTTGCATTACTGCGATGTGATTGCCGACTTGATTGATCCGGCAATACCAATGGCAGAAGCTGAATGCTCATTGTATAACGGTATTCTCGGAGCTATGTCGCCTGACGGTACCCAATGGATCCACTGCAATCCTACTCCGTTGACTGGCGGCGGCTGGAAGAATCCTGCCGACGACCAGATCAAGCGCGGTTTCGGAACGCCTTTCGGCGGCAATGACTGCTGTTTGGCACAAGGTCCGGAAGCTCTTGCCATGGCTCCCAAACTGGCAGTAACCGCCAGAAAAGACGGGGCGGCATTGAACTTTTTTGAAGCATTGACTGCTGAATTGGCAGATGGTACAAAAATCGAAGTTTCCGGCGATTATCCGGCTTTCCCCCAAGCTGAAATTTCAGTTTGCAGCCCGCGGGAATTCTGTTTGTATCTGCGGATACCCGAATTTTGTACCGGTGTAACTCTCAATGGCACGGCGTGTAAATTTAATAAAGGTGAATATCTGGCAATAAATCGCCAATGGTCAGCCGATGACCGTTTGGAAATGACATTTGATTTTTCTTTGAAAGAGGTTGCTGCACCGGATGGCTCTGACTATACCGCAGTAGTACGCGGCCCGCTGGTCATGGCAGAAGGTACGGCATCCGCCGGTTACATTGCCTGCGAAAAGTGGCGTGATAAAGAATTGATCGATTACGCTTCAGCCGGCAGAAAAATGTCGGAAAACGATCCGCTGACCGTATGGTTCTGCAACAAATAAAACAACAAAATAATAATAGTTCAACAGGTAAAAAATGCTTAAAAATACTCATATCAAGCCTATCACAGGTACTTTTGTCAATATGCTCATCTCTGACACAGGCATAGTCAATGCCGGATTGAAGGAATGGGAAAACGATTTCAAAATGATGAAGGCAATCGGCATGGATCACTTGTTCGTGATCCGTACCGAATGGGAACAAAATGGCCGTCACCTTTCAGCAGAAGATCCCCGCTCCACAACCTGGGAAGAAGATGAATGTTTGCTGGATATGGTCTTCCGTCTGGCAGATAAATATGAAATGACCCTGTTTCTCGGCGGGCCGGTAAGTATTACCAATCTGCACAATGGCGACTGGAAAAAAGAGATCGACAATAATAAGCGTTTTTATGACCGTGCTATGGCAAAATATGCTCATCACGCTTGTTTGAAAGGGCTGTATGTATCTTTGGAAGCTCTGCCTTGGCATTTCAACTTTCTTGATATCTGTCACGGGGTGTTGAAGTATATGCGCAGCAGCTTTCCGGAAATGAAAACCTTTATGTCACCGTCGTTTACCGGAGTGCATGGCGATATGAAAAGCTACTACACCCCGGAAGAGTGGTGCGATATTTACGGCCGTTACTTTTTTGAACCGGCTGCCGGTTTGCTGGACTACTGTGCCCCGCAGGACACAATAGCCATTCCCGAATGCGAAATGGGTAAAATCGGCAGCAATGGTTTGCGTGAATGGTATACCGAAGCAGGAAAACTTTTCACTAAATGTGGTATTGAGTTGTGGAGCAATATAGAAACATTTCAGCGTCCGTTCCCCGGTCATGGCGAACCCAGTGGTGTTTTCCGTCAATCCGATTACAGGACATTGTATATGAAATTGGCAGAAGCTTCTCCTCTGGTTGAACGCATTATCACCTATGAATATTTCAGTTGCTTGAGTCCCAACACGGAATGGGGATCCTCACGCAGACTGCTTGCCCGCTACCTGGAAATACTTGGCAAAGATCCCGCGATCATTGATGAAATTTTCGACTGAAAGATTCTGATATGGATTTTTTGAAAAAAAACAGTCCTCCCTGTTATCAGGTTTTCGGTTTAACTTATACGCTGCCGAAAATGCTGATTGCCATGGGATTGATTATGCTGGGGTATGCCGGGTTGTGTATGACCATTTCGGTTACTCCAACCATTGTTACACTCAAACTCAAAGAGTTGGGCATTTCATCGACATTGCTGGTTTTTATCACCACCACCATCGGACAGGTATTCAATATGACTGTCTGCCAGTGGGTGAGTTTTAAAAGCGACCGTTACCGTTCCAAAAGGTGGGGACGGCGTGTGCCGTTTATTTTCTTTACGATGCCTATGATCTGCATAAGCTGGCTTATAATCGGGTTTTATCGTGAGGAGTCTGAACTGCTCAGCAGGATATTGGCGCCCTTATCAACGTTTTCTGCTGAAACGCTGGCAATAATCGTTATTGCGATCGGCATTATCATCTTCAAATTTTTCTATATGTTTGTCGGATCGGTGTTCTATTATATCTACAACGATGTGATACCGCCGCAAGTAATGACGCGTTTTACCGGAGCATTGCAGATAACAGCCTCGATTTCGTCGGCATTGTACAATTATTTCATATTTGAACATACGCTTACGCATATCAAAGAAGTTATGCTGGGCTTTGTGGTGATCTATGGCGTGCTTATGGGAGCAATGTGTCTGTTTCTTAAAGAACCGCGTTTCCCGGAACCTGAACCGGAGCAAAAGAAGAAAAGCTCCGGGCTGCTGGCTTTCGGCAAAGAAAGTTTTTCGCACCGTATATATTGGTACAATTTTATTGACACGACCTTTTCAAGTGCAGCTGCCCTCGCTGCTGTGTTTATTGTATTTCATCAGCAATCCATGGGATTGACCATGGCGGATATCGGCAATGCCAACGGCACAATAAGTTTAATCCGTACCGGGCTGGCATTTTTTGTGGCATCGGTCGGTGCTGTAATGATCGACCGATGGCACCCGGTACGAATGGCGGTATTCTTGAAAATATTTATTTTTATAACCGTCTGCTGCGAAACCCGGTGGTTCTTTTTTACTCCGCCCGGTCAGGTTTACTGGTGGGTCTATTTGCTTTTTACACTGGGAATGTTTCTCAATATGTTTACCGGTATAGCCGGTATGCCGATGCTTCAGCTGATGTTGCCCAAATCCCGTTTTGGGCAATTCTGCTCCGCACGGTCATTGATTGCCAGCAGCGCCGGACTGCTCTTTGGCTTGCTTATGGGCGGATTTTTTGACTTTTTGAAAATTGGCTTGGATTTGGGCGAAAGAGCTTACCGCGGACTTTATTTCTGGCAGGCAGCCTGCCAGGGGATTGCGATTTTATTCTGTTTGCTCAACTTCAACCAGTATCGGAAACTGGGTGGGTTCAAAGCGTACCGGGCTCCGGCAATATGGGAGCCGGATGGGTATGAAAAAATGGAAATATCCAATGCACAGGAGCCCTCTTTGAGGATATTGCGTTGGCTGCTTGCAGGATACGATATGCTTTTCCTGATTACTGTAATCACGCCGGCAGTTCTTGGATATTTCTGGAGCAAATGGAACACCGGGGCAAGTTCTGTAAATTTGTATTGGGTGATGAATCTGCCGGTAACGGCGATCATAGCTGCTGTGTGGTTGTGGTTGAGGAAGAAAATAAGCAAAAATATAAAATCCGCATCCCAAGGAATTTCTACCCAGGTGCCGCACCACGGGGCTTTGATACTGCTGCTGTTGATGCGAATAATATTTCAAGCCGTCTTTGTTCTGGAAGCAGTCATGACGATGAAACTTTCTGGCGATGGGACAACTGCCGCCGGTTTGAATGTGTACGAATCAGCAATGGATATACTTTTGATCGCAGCAATATGGCTGTGTATGAAGTTTGAAGATCCAGTATCTGAAACAGAAAATGTGTAGATGAAATGCAAACCAGACCAAGAACCGTCAATACAACTGAAATAATCTTTATGGGAGTTATTCTTAAAAAATTGTAAAAAAATTAAAAAGGTAATTTCCTCAATACGGATAGGTAATTGATTATACTGATACTCTGGCAATTTTTTTGCCAGAGTATTTTTATATTGCTTTAGCGTAAAAAACCCCCCGGCTGAGCCGGTATGTAGCCGAAATAGCTTTAGCTTCAAGTTTAAAAAGGCAAACTCCCTGCTATAGTATGCAAGGTTCGCCAACCGCATACATAAAGACAAGGAGTTTTCCGTTATGAAAGACAATTTATCACACACCAGTTGGAAATGCAAATATCACATTGTATTTGCCCCTAAATATCGCCGAATAAATATTTATGGCACATTGAAAAGTGATATAGGGAAGATATTACGACAACTTTGCGATTTGAAAAAGGTTGAAATAGATGAAGCAGAGGCTTGCCCAGATCATATTCATATGCTTGTAAGTATTCCTTCTAATTTGAGTGTATCTCAATTTATGGGTTATCTTAAAGGCAAAAGTTCTCTGATGATTTTTGACCGTCATGCAAACTTGAAGTATAAGTATGGCAACCGTCACTTTGGGTGTCGCGGTTATTATGTCAATACGGTTGGGGCAGATACCCACGCAATTACAGCGTATATACAAAATCAATTAGCCGAAGATCAGGCTATGGAGCAAATGACATTTAAGGAATACATAGACCCGTTTACGGGTAGCAAGAATAATTAAGCAAAAAAGCCACCGCTTCAGCGGTAGCTTGAAAAATAGTTGCGTG
>JAZSHD010000099.1:0-10126 GCA_045533055.1 Victivallaceae bacterium
TGAAAAGATTTTATTCAACATCTTTACTGTTAATCAACCGATATTGGGAACAGAGCCTATCGGAAACAGAGCCAATTTAAAAGAAATCATCGGCTGAACTGCGGTAGCGAGCTTTTGCAAACAACGCTTGATTATCTGTAACAATCTGATTTTTAAAGTGTTGAATAAAAGTTTGTGCATAAAGCTCGCCGACCTTTAAAACACAGAGATTTCCCGGAGATTTCTATTCAACGCTTGTTATTGCATTTTCTCTATTTGGGAATGTTTGTTGTAAATCGGTGCGGCATTGCCCGGCTTCGGGAGCTGCCGCTCCTCTACACCGCGGCATCCTTCGCTTGCTCCGTTGCACTCCGCTTATTTTTGCAAGCAAAAAAAATCTGCGGATAGCAAGACCGGCTTGCCATTTCAAATCGTAAACTTCGGGGATTACGAACAGCCCTCCGTCGCTCTGCTCAAATTTACCATTCTGAAAAATGGCTGACGACCTTTGCAATTTACCGGATGAATTTACGCCAAATCTGCCATTCGTTTTCATCCATTTCCCACTCGCAGTAAATAGCAATACCGTTCGCTTCATTTTTGCGGGGAGATGCAGAAATACCCTGTAATGCGGAATTGATATTTTCCACTTGTGGATGATGATAACCCACTCCCGCATCATCGTAAGCCGGTATTCCCAACAGCAATTCGCAATCGCTTGACCGGGTTGCTGCTGTTAACTGATTTGTCCAATCGGTCATAAGTTTAATGTAAAATTTTTCCAGCGGAATAGCTGTATCATACATCATAACCGCCAGTTGATCGCAGTGATTAGTGAGCCTTATGATATAAAACACATGCCAATGAACATCGGGGAATTGATGCCATCTTGTTGGCGGCGGATAAGCCGCTACCGATAAGATTTTCCCTTCGGTAACCGGGCGAAGTTCATCCAGAAACTTCAAAAATCCAACATTATCGCTGGGCCACGGTTCTATATTTACTTGAACTCCGGCAAGACGGGGATGTTTTTTCAACAATTCATCGACCGAGGCAACAAAGTTTTGCCGCCATTTTTCATCGGCAGGTCGTGCGGATTCTTCAAAAACACCGCCGATCCACGGAATGACTTTGATGTTGTATCGTGCGGCAATATCAAGAAATCGCTCAACTTGTATGCTGTCATAGGGAGCGATTTTTCCATTAAGCTGTGCCGGACACAAATGCGGATAAACCGTGGAAATTTTGTTGTCTGACAATTTTTTGAACAATGCCGAAATCTTTCCAACGCTGCGGAAATCATCTTTATTGCGTTTATTACGGATAAACCAACTGTCATCGCCCATCCAGCCATGACCGAGCCAGATGGCATTATTTGCATATTCCGGTAATGGCTCATTACTTCCCGGCTGCCACGCCCAATAACAAAGTGCCGGAACGCCAAGAATAACAGACAAAGCCGCAGCTATTCTCAACAGGCTTTTACCAAGTTTTTTCAGCAAATCTTTATTCATTTTTATTTCCCGGCAAAATGTTTTTTTTTCTTTCCAACATTCTCAACATACTTTCAAAGTCCTGCCGGATTTGCGGAACTTCATCCATCGCCATAGCATGGCAACTCTCTAAAACAATGAACACAAGACCGATAAAAACTGCTGCGAGAAATATTCCCCACCAAATGACAAACGATGCCGCAATCCCCCAGATCAGAGCAAAGATACAAATCCCATACAACGCCCATTTGTATTTTCCATTTTGAGCGATTGAAATATGTAAAATCGTTTCTGTGCCGGAGGTCTTTTCGCACCGGATAAAGAGATCGCCTCTGGAAGTGTTGCGGTATGCCTTAAGGGGATGCAAACACAATGGATCATCCGGGTCGCAAAAAAATACGATCGTGTTGCTCAAGCCGAAAGCGGCTTTGACAGCCTTCCACGAGCAGAGATAACATGCCGGACATTCTTTGGCAAGAACTTGTTTCAATTCTTCTTCAGAAAAAGTTGTCCGCAAACAATATTCTGCGTAAGGAGCAAAGTATTTGTCAAAGAGTGTCATTGTTACTTACTGTGGATCTAATAGAGAATATTTCCATAAGTTTTTCTGCGAAATGATTTCCGATATAAAAACACTGTAATAAAAACTTAAAATAAATCACTATGAGTCCCGGTTCGGATCATGGTCAAAACCAATCGCTCCTGCCGGACAAGATAAATCAGCAGCCAATCCGGGTGGATATGACATTCCCGAAAACCTTGCAGATTGCCGCTCAACGCATGATCACGGCATTTTTCCGGCAAAGGAGTTTCTGCAAGAAGCATATCAATTATATCCCACAAATCTTGCAGATCTTTGCCGGACTTTGCCATGCGTTTGCAATCTTTTTTGAACTGCGTGGTTGTCTGAAGAGTGAAACTCATAAATCCAGATCTTTCTTGAGTTCCTCAACAGAAGAGTAGGTTTCGGCCTGGGGATCTTTAGCAAGCATAAGGGCTTCTTCCATGGCAGCGAGAGTCACCTTATTGGGTTGTTTTCTGCGAACCTCAAAAGGCAATCCCTGAACCTGCAATGCCTGATGCAAAAAGATGTTAAATGCTCCGGAAAGGGTTATCCCCAAATCGGAAAAGAGTTTTTCTGCATCTTCTTTGACTTGAGCATCAAGCCTGACAGTAAAATTAGTTGTTCGTGTTCTGGGCATATCACTCCTCCATAATATATTTACATTGCAATATATCATAATATATGTGCATTGCAAATAATTTACACACAAAACAAACATTTTTTATCAGAAAAAATCCATCCAAACACACGCTTTTGAGAGGCTGTGTCGTTCTCTATTGGGAGAACAGCAGTAGAATGAATATGCTGTAAATCTGTGCAGCATTGCCCGGCTTCGGGAGCTGACGCTCCTCTACGCCGCGGCATCCTTCGCACGCTCCGTTGCACTCCGCTTTTTTTGCTTGCACAAAAAAAAATCTACGCATGGCATTCCTGACGGCCTGCCATCCGTAGCTTTAGCGAAGGATGGCGGAGGTAGAACAAAATTGACTTATGCCATCTCTACGCTCACGATGGCAAAAGTTTTTCAAGTTTGATGATGAGTTTGATTTCAAAGAAATATTCTCTTAAATTCTCCGTTAAGCAGAAATTCTTGGTCGGCTGTTAGTTTTTTTTGAAATCCGCACCGCTCAAATTTACCATTCTGAAAAATGTCTGACGACTTTTGCCACCGCTTAAGGTTTTTTCTTGCAATTTTACTATTTTGCCTTATATTAAGCTTCTGTTTAGAAAGGTAGGTTATGAAAAAAGTATCTGCAATTGGTTTGCTTGTCGCCACCGTTATTTTTATTTCCGGATGCTGTTATCAGGAAAAATTTCCGGAAATGACAGTGATTGAGTTTGCTTCCAGCCGGGATTCAAATTATAATTTTGGAGGCAGACAATATCTGGTTTTGCTCTGCAAGCAAGGTGAAAACTATTTTTTGCAGAGTCACATTCCCGATGACACTGGACAAAATCGCACTGTTTTTTCCCGTAATCTGGGAAAAAATGTATTAATTGCCTCTAACGGACTGACATTTGAAAATGGTCAAATGACCGTTGAATACCGTGACAACAATGAAAACTGGCATAAAGCAAGGGTGCCATTCGGAGATTTTTACGGTGATAAACACGTTTCTCAAGTGAAGTTCATCGAGGATTTGCCAAATGAACCTGTCAGCGATAAATATCGTCCTGCCGGAGTGTTTAAAAAAGAAGAACAGGCACTTGAAACTTTTTTGCCGACACTACAAAAACATATCCGTAATAATGATGCGGATGCCATTTCAAAAATGCTCACTTATCCAGCAGAAATCAATATTATGGATATCGATGCTTGTTACTTGGAAACCAGAGATGAGTTTTTGAAATATTATCCGCACATTTTTACGGAAGAAATAAAAAAAAATCTATTAAAATTGCAGAATAAAGATATTATATGCACCGGAGAAGGTTTGAGGTTCTACTGTATCCTCTCAATGTGGTTTCAGATCAGCATTGATGGGAAAGCATATTTTTACGCCATTAAGTAATGGAGTTATTGAATTTCCTCTGCCAATTCAGTCAACTCTATCGCCGCATCCCGGCGGCGAATGGCGACTCCGCGTGTGTTTCTGTTGTTGATATTTTTGTTGAAATCCCTTGAATCCAACAACTCCAAAGCAGCCCTCCGGTAATCTTCAGCTTTTACTGCTTTTATAAAATTTTTATATTTAGCCAACTGATTGCCGCCTGTATTAAAAGATAAATCCACGCATATAGCTTTTACTGAATCAGGCATTTTCTGCCATGTGGTATTGTCAACAACATTATCATTCCAAATCATATAAGATTTGCCATTTTTATCCTTTTGCTTAATCCATTTCCCTTTTGACAATACCGATTGTGCATCTTTTTGGGCAACAGTAAACGATTTTTCAAATAATTGCTGTATTTGATGTTCAGTTAATTTTAGCTGTCTTTCTAAATAGAGGTTTATTGTATCTTGTGAATTTTTATCATAACGATGAAAATTTCTTAATGTGTTGGCTGTATTTAGAGAAATCGCTTTCATATTTAGCAATTCTCTGATGATATACTCTTCTGTCATATTTGCTCCCACTCCGACTGTTGGAATGTTTTTCCCATCCGGATACGGTCTGGCAAATTTGCCCTCCCGGATAGCAATATGACGATACAGTGCCATAATGTACCCATCGCGTTTTATCATATCGACAAGTTTGTATTGAGGTTCGCTATGCGGATTATTGTCTATTTGTTTACCATATTGGGTTTCAAGTTTCCGACGATTATCGTTAAAATTTTTTCTCCCTACGAAATATTCCTGTGATGGTAAAAATTTACCAAGTGCAATATCAATCGGATCGCTTGTTTCTTTGGCACACTTGCAGTTTGGATGAGTTTGAGGAAGTTTGTCTTCCGGAAATACTTTTCCGTCATATTGCGGGCAAATTTTACACTTCCCGTCACCTTGGTAAGTAAATTTATAATATTTTGTTTTTGAAGATTCATTTAATTTTGAAATAACGTTTTCCAAATCCATCTGCCGCTCCTTTTTAATAATTACCTGTAAAAAAATTGTTTTTCACATACAGCAATAATTGTCAACATAAAATCATTAATTTATTGGCAAAAAGGCAAAATCAGAGATATTTTTCGAGAAAAAATGGAAAACAAAATGGAAGATATTTTCAGAATTCTGCGGATTGCAAACCAGACAGCTTGCCGTTTTACTGCTTTGATGCTTTTTCTTATCTTCGCTGTTGTGTAAATGCTATTTAAGATGCACCGATTATCTGCTGTAACTCTCTAATCTCTAAATCCTTGCATAAAAACCAATGCATAAAGGTCGCCGACCTTTACATAACAGAGAATTTCCAGAGATTTCTATTCAAACACACGCTTTTTAGAGGCTGTGTCGTTCTCTATTGGGAGAACAGCAGCGGGATGAGTTTGCTGTAAATCTGTGCAGCATTGCCCGGCTTCGGGAGCTGACGCTCCTCTACGCCGCGGCATCCTTCGCACGCTCCGTTTCACTCCGCTTATTTTTTGCAAGCAAAAAAATCTAAGGATAGCAAACCTTACGGCTTGCCATCCGTAGCTTTAGCGAAAGATGGTGGGCGTAGTAGAACTCGAATCTACGACCTCTACGATGTCAACGTAGCGCTCTAACCAACTGAGCTATACGCCCGATTTATTTCGTAGTGCTTATTTGCATTACTCTATTAAGATATCACCTTTTGAGGAAAATGCAAGTTTGATATTGCAGTTTTTTTGATTTTTTTGCGTTTTTTTATAAAAAACTCCCCAAAAATGCTTTTTATGTTGACAAAACCATCTTGCTGCAGAAATCAACTCAATAACGGATAATTACATTTGTTATTGCAAACTCAGGGAGTTTTTATGAAAAATCTGAAAAAAATCACTTTCCCACTCTTCACCGCCGCACTTTTAACGGCAGCCGGCTGCATCGGCACTGCTGACAAACTGGCAAACAGTGCCGGAGAAAAAAATCTCGATCTCTCCGGATACCTTATGTTGGGCAAGATCGAAACAGTCAATCCCCAGACTGCCGCCCCGGAAGGCAAACTTATCATCGGCAGGGCAAACTACAAATCCCGACTGGTGGCGGTCGATAAAAATAAGCAGATCCCCACTGCCGCTTCTTTCCGGGCCTTGCGAACGGTTTCGCTGTTCGGTACCGAAGAAATCATCATTGAGTATGACTTTACTGCCGCCAATGCCGATGCTGCCGGCAGGATATGTTCTATGCTTGAGGATCAGAAAAATATGGCTTCGGAAAATTTTAAAAACATTGCTCCTTAATAAAATGTATATATTTTATGTTTTTATATTTGCAATTTTAATCCTGTTATGCTAACTTAACTGTGCAATGGCATTTGCATAGTTTGTACGGGATTCCTTTTTATAAAATTAAAATACCGCTGGGGATTTGCGGAAAAAAAAAATCCGGGATTTATTTATGGATGATGGCAGCTGTTTTTTCAAATTTACTGATCAACAGCTGCTTTTTGCTTTTTCGGAAATCATACTTGTTGCAATTTAACCTCAAGGAAAGGAGAGGACTTTATGAACAAGTTCAAACTTATCACCGCATTGGCAATGGCGGCAGCCGTTACCGGAAACATTTTTGCTGCTGATCTTTATGTATCAAGCAAAGGCGGCAAAAACAAAAACCCCGGCACTAAAGAAGCTCCTTTGAAAAACATCTGGAAAGCTCTTGACAAAGCCAAACCCGGCGATGTCATCCACATTGCCGAAGGTAAATACTCCGGCAAGATGTCCTGCGGCTGGATCGATATGCGTAAACCGGTCACTCTGCTGGGCGGCTACGCCAAAGGTTTCGGCGAACGCAACCCCATGAAGTATCACACGCTGCTGCGGCCCACCAACAAGCAGAACGCCACCAAGCCGATCTTCGGCACTCTGACCATCCAGATACCTAACGGAGCCACAAGCAAAACAGTTATTGACGGCTTGATCTTTGACCATACCGACGCCAACAACTATCATGGCAGCAAAGGTAAACCCGCCGGGTTCAAAGAAGGTATGCTTACTGTGCCTCCGGCAAAGGGCACCAAACCCATGCCGAGTATCGACCGCTATCTTTTACACACCAAGACTGACGGCGAACTGGTTATTCAGAACTGCCTTTTCCTCAACGGCAGCAACTATGCTGTTAATGTCAACCATTTTACCGGCAATGTCAAGATCGTCAACAATGTCTTTATCGGCAACCGCATGATGGCTTGCGAAGTCAACAGCAACAACGGCAAACCCTTCATGGTCAACTATGAGTTTGCCAACAACACCGTGCTTTTCACCTGGACCCGCACCACTGAATTCAGCGATATGGGTTACGGAGTACGCACCAACCGCAATCTGGTCAGCAACATCCATCACAACATTCTGGGCTTGAACTGCATGGCAGGTTATGACAACACCAAAGGCGATGCCAAAGCCAAGAAAGTCAAGCTGGAAAACAACATCTTCTTCCTGAACAAAAAAGCAGATGTTGCCATCACCATCAGCCCCAACATCAAATTTATGAAGGTCGAAGACGAAGGCTTTGAAGACCTCGCCGATGTTGACGGTATGGAAAGCGTTGAAAACAATATCGGCTTGAAAGATCCGGCTATCTTCAAAAATATTATTGATATGAACTATCTGCAGGCATTCTTGAATGCCACTTATACCGAAAAAGTCAATTACGACCCCAATTCGCCGGTCAATCAGTTTCGGGCCGCTTTCGGCATGAACAAACAGGGAACCATCCAGTCCAAGGTTTCCATGTTTGCCAACCCCTACCCCTTTGACAGTGCGATCAAGTTCTTCGGGGCCGTCAAAGACTTTGGTGCCCAGGCAATCAAATAATCTACGGGGGGATTTACAGTGAAACTCAACAATAAAACGCTTGTTTTGGCAGGATTGCTGGTGCCGGTTTCGTTTTCCGGATGCGTTTTGCTGGAAGATGTACCCTATATAGTGCAGGAACAACCGGTGGTATACACCTCAACTCCGGTAGTGGTAACGCCGCCGCCCCGGCATTATAAGCCGCACCCGCGGCCTCACTATCACCAACCGCCACGGCACAGTTCGCACCACAAACCTTCGACACAGGTAAATCAAAAAAATACGGTGGTGAACAATACAACTGTTATTGTCAATAAAAATGAATACAACAATACAGTTAATGTATCCAACAACCGCAAGAGCGGCAGCCGGAATACCCGCCCAGCCAGCACGGTCAGGCGGCCGTCGGATCACAGCTCCGGCAAAGGCAGAAATGTCAGCAGCCCCGGCAGTACAGTCAGCCGCCCCAACGGCAATTCGGTATACCGCCCCAGCAGTACGGTCAGCCGCCCAAGTACTTCGGTCAAACGACCGTCGGATTACAGTTCCGGCAAAGGCAGGAATGTTACAAGTTCCAGCTTGAACCGTTCAACTACCGGCAGCTCGGCGTACCGGCCAAGTACATCAAGCCGCTCAACTACCGGCAGTTCGGCGTACCGGCCAAGCACAACAAGCCGTTCAACTACCGGCAGTTCGGCGTACCGTCCGTAAAAACCTTTACACCAGGTAAGTGCGGGAGAGATTTGCAAAAATTTTCTTCCGCACTTTTTTTGTGATTTTCCGGCAAATAATATTGACAGTATTTTTTACAGTAAAGTTTGATAAAACAGCTAAAACACTGTATATTAATAAGATATATATTCTATAAATCAAAGGATGAGGTTTTTATGAAGTATCTCTTTTATTTGCTGCCGGGTTTGCTTAATCTGGTCATGGGGCTGTTCTTTTTTATCACTGCCAAACGCATGGCGGATGCCAATTTATCGTCGCTGGCGGTTACGGCTACTATGCCCATGTGGGCGTTGATTTATGCGGTCAGCAGCTTTATTATCGGCAAATACGCCACTAAAAACAACGCGGTAAAACTTCTCTTCATCAGCCAGTTTATTTTGCTGATTTCCATGCTGGGACTGCTTTTTTCGCCGGATGTCAAACTGCAATATCTCTGGCTGCTGTTGAGCGGCTTGGGTACGGGGTTATTCTTTACGCCCTTCCAGACGGTGGTCAAACTTTTTGAAAAAGTGGAAATTTCGCCGGAAACCTTTGCCAAAAGTGCGGCGGCTTATGTGTTTTCATGGAGCTTCGGGCAAGGCTGCGGGCCCATGGTGGCAGCTCTGGTTTGGGGGATGTTTGACCCGGTAAGCGGCTGGAAATATTGCTATGTGGTAAATATCTGTGTAGTTATATGGGTGATCGTAAGTTTGATTTTTATGCAGAAATTCATCAACCGCCGTCTGAAAGAAACTTCCGGTGAACAAGCCGTGATCTCAAACTCTGACTCCAATACCGGAAATGCAACCGGTTTGCCTGATGTTATGAAAGCGGTATGGGTGCTGGCATTCGGCGGCTATCTGGCGATCGCAGCGTTGCGTTGTTACCTGCCGGATTATGCAACCAAAGAGCTGCATTTTCCTACCTCTTCGCAAGGGATCATGCTCTCTTTGATAAGCATTGTGCAGGCTTTGGTGGCGTTGAGCTGTTTCAAAGTAAAGCGTTTCCCCTTCAAGCCGTGGGCGGGATTGTTCAGCGGAGCAAGTGCCTGCGTGGCGTTGGCGGTGCTGGCGTTGTGCAGTTCCAGCCTGGCGGCATGGGGTGCAACTACCTTGTTCGGGATCTTTTCCGGAGTGTTCTGCTTTTATCTCACTTACCACGCTCTGGCAAACTACACCAAAAGCGGCCGTTATGCGGCGGTCAATGAAACCATCGTAGGTTCCACCTCGGTCTTTGCCCCGCTGGCAGCCGGTTTGATCGCCGACCACAGCACAGCTCAAATGCCCTTTTATGTATTGATCGTTATATTGATAATCAGTACAGTTATATACAGCAAACAAACCTGGCAATACCGTAATTTCTGATTTTACCGGAATAAAAAAATGCTCTGTTCCCAATAAGGGTCGATACTTGAGTTGCTATGTTAAAAGGAAACATTTTGTCGTAAAAAAGTGGCTGATTCTCAAAAATGTGATACTGTGTAACAAAGGCGACAATGTTGTAGCTTACATTTCGCAAACAGTAA
>JAZSHD010000162.1:0-6257 GCA_045533055.1 Victivallaceae bacterium
GGTGATGGGGTTTGGGGAAGAGGGAAAGAACCTTTCCTCAAAAAGGTTTTTCCCTCTTCCCCAAGGCTCCCATATCAACCTTTATCGGGAACAAAGCAATTTTTTACAGCTTATTTATCAGATGTTAAAGTAGCTGCGGGGCTGTTCGTAGCAAAGACGAACTGCCAGAGCAGTGAGAATTTCTTCCGGAGCCTGACCCAGTTCTGCCATGGTGCCCAGCACATCGGCCAGCACCCGGCGGAACATTTCGTGGCGGGAGCCGTAGCTCAAGAGTTTGCGGCTGTCGGAAACCATACCCGAGCAGTTGTTGAGCAGATCCACGCTGCCGAAGTATTCCAGCTGGCGTTTCATGCCAATAGGATTATCGCACTGCCACCAGGGGGCACCAATCTTGACCTTGCTGCAGAAGGCACGGGCAACGCTTGCCACGGTGGAGATCTGGGTGGGGTCAAAGCAGTAAAGCACCACTTTCAAGCGGTTGTCAAATACATTGAGCAAATCCACAATACCCGGGTAGTGATCCTGGAAGCAGTTGCCGGTATCCACGCCGGTATCGGGGCCGAGTTTGTCAAAAATGCTGTAACGCACATTACGCATGGCACCGAAGTGCAGCTGGAAGACCCAGTCTTTTTCCGCATCCAATTCGCCGGCACAGTTCATGACAGCTTTCTGGAAGTTGGTGATTTCGTCCTTGCTGACCTTTTCGCCAGCCAATGCCCGGCGGAAGGTGCAGTCGGCAGCGGCTTTATCGAAGGTTGCTCCGGGCACGACTTCCACGCCGTGGTCGCTGACGGTACAGTTGTTTTCTGCAAAGTAGTCGTGGGATTTCCGCAGAGCTGCAAAGAGGTCGTCGATGCACTCAAACTTCATTTCAAAGCGGTCGGCAAGTTTTTTCATGTAGCCCGCCCAGGTGGGCAGATGCATGTTCATAGCTGCATCGGGCCGCCAGGTGGGACGCACCAGAATACCGCCCCAAGCGGCGTTGACCTGCTTGTGATATTCCAGAGTATCCACCGGGTCGTCAGTGGAGCACATGGCAACCACATTGAGTTTTTTCAATATGGCAAGGGGTTTCATATCTTCCCGGGCGAGAACGGCGTTGACTTTATCGAAGATCTCATTGGCGGTTTCGCCGTTGAGGAGGGTGTCGATATTCATCACCCGCTTCAAATCGAGGTGGATCCATTCGTAGACCGGGTTACCCACCAGCAGGGGGAAAATCCTGCCCAGTTCGCAGAACTTTTCCCGGGGGGTGCGACTGCCGGTGATATATTCTTCATCCACGCCGCAGCGACGCATTACGCTCCATACATAGTGGTCGGTGGCGGCAAAGAGCTGCCAGGCATCGGGATAATTTTTGTTTTCTGCCAACTCTTTGACATTGGCGTGGTTGTGGGCATCGACCACCGGCAGAGCTTTGATCGCATCAAAAATGCGTTTACCGGCAGCGTTGCTGATAAGGTAGTTGTCATCGAGAAAAGCCATAGTTTTTCTTCCTTTTTTTAATGGTTGATATTGTTAAAGTGTGCAAAGATAAAATACATTGCCTTCCGGGTCCTGCCCCCGGTAAAATACCTCGCCGGGGTGAGCTTTTTCGTCGGCGGTTATAGGATAATTGTGGATTTCCAGCTCTTTGCGGATCTTTTCCTGCAGCGGCGTGGCAAGCACCAATGTTGTGGCAGATACTTCATGCTCAAGGTAGGCTGCTTCGGATTTTTCCAGAATAATGCGGGTGCCGTCCGGGGCAGAGAATTCCACCCAGAAGGCACTGTCTACGACCGGATTGCCCAGCATTAGAAGTTCCCGGTAAAAAATACGCTGCTGTTCAAGGTTTGCCACCCGGATAAGCACTCCGGAACCGGGGCGGACATTACTCATTGTTCAATCCTTTCTGCTGGATCGTTGTCAGCACATCGGGCTACGGGGAGTTGTAATTTCAAATACATGGCTCCAAGTCTTATGCTGGTAACAAATAAAGAAACTATTAAAAATTTATTGAAATCTGCCAAATCAGTAAACTCTGCAAGTATGCAGAACAAGCCCCCGCCCAGCAGCGATGCCGTAGCGTAAAAATCGCTGGTCAGCACCACCGGTATACTTTTGCTCATCACATCACGCAAGATGCCGCCGCCCACCGCCGTCAGCACTCCGCAGAGGATCACACCAATAGTGTTGAGTTCGTAAACTGCCCCTTTGGCAGCCCCGATAGCGGTGAAAACCCCCAGGCCGACGGCATCGCAAACTGCTATTATCCGGCTTAAATTGCTTAATTTGCGGGCAATAAAAAATACGGTCAAAGCAGTGATTATGCAAATTACAAGATAACTTTTATCTTTCAACGCCGCCACCGGCACAGCCCCGATTATGGAATCACGCAAAATTCCGCCGCCCACACCCACCGTGCAGCCGAATACCACCACGCCCAGCAGATCCAGCCGGTGCCGGACGCCGCACAACGCCCCGGTCACTGCAAAAACCGCAGTTCCGAAAAGGTCAAAGTAGTGGATGATCAAATTGGTCATAGCTTTTTTGCCGGTTATTTATTTTCTTTCATGCGTTCCACATCCTGCCGGGTCATTTCCACCACGGCTCCGAACCGCTGCTGATTGCTGTCATCTGCAGAGATCAGCGTTTCGTGGGCCTCCAGCACTGTTTCGGCGGCACTCTGCATATTCTTTGATTCTTTGCCCGCCGGATAGATCACTGTATCGTAGGGGGTGAATTCGCCTTCTTCAAATTTGAAAAGTTTATCCACGCCCAAACCTTTGAGCAGCTGCCGGTTGCCTCCGGCGTTGAGTACCCGCATTTTCAGTTTGCTTTTGATCCCGGTCAGTGCCAGCATGCTCAATACTCCCATACAGGTACTGTCCATGCTCAAACAGTTGGTCAAATCAATGGTCAGCTCTTTGATCTCGCCGGGCAGATGGTTGACAAAGTCCCGCAGGGGGACGACTGTTTCAAAATTCACCCGTTCAGATAAAACTATTCCGCATTTTTCATTTTCCCGGCAAATCAGTAATGTTCCTGCCATAAATCACTCCATTTCGTTTCCGCTTGAACCCATACTCAACGCCGCATGCAGTACGCCCCGTACCCGCCGGATCTGACTGTGCAGCTCGTGCAATGCCTGGGGCACGCCGGTAGCCATGATCATTTCCGCACAAAGTTCATGAGATAAATGCACATGCGTTGAGGCTAATATATTGACCGGAGAGTCGTGCTGGACTTTGGTAAGTTTGGCACAAAGCTCCCGCTGATGATGATTGTAAAGTATAGTTATAGTGCCCAGCATTTCCGTATCGCTTTTGTTCCATGCTGAACTTACCAGATAATCCCGCAGCACTTCCCGGACAAATTCCGAACGGTTGCCGCTCCGGCTTTCCGCCATCTTTTCGTCGAGCCGGTGCAGAAGCTGATCGTCCAAGGCGATGGTCACGCGGTTTACTGTACTCTTTTTCATAACATCTTCTGCTTTCTTTTTACATAAAAAACGGCACTTGTTTCAGCTCAAAGCTCCGGGGATCTTCCGGCTCAAAAAATACTTTCATAAGGAACAATCCATGTGCCGGTGCCGTATCCGGTGCGATCGTCCGGTCGCAGGCTTTCAGGATGGTTCCGGCTTCTTCCGGTTGGATCGTGCCGTTGCCCGCTGCGTAAATGGTGCCCACTAAATTCCGCACCATTTTATAAAGAAAACCGTTGCCGATAAAGGTTATGCAGCGGAAATTGCCGAAATCCTGCACCCTTATATCGTAAATCGTCCGTACTGCATCGTCGATATTTTTGCGTTCTGCTACAAAACTTGAGTAATCGTGGGTGCCGACCAGATACGAGGCGGCTTTCCGCATTTTTTCCGCATCCAGTTTATTGTAGGTCGAAAGCATACTGTATCTGGCGGAAAACGGCGTTTCCAACCCCATGTTTATTACATAAGTATACGCTTTGCCGATGGCGTCGTACCGGGTGTGGAAATCCAGCGGCACTTCCCGCACCGAGCGTATGCGGATCGCCGGAGGCAGCTGCCGGTTCAATGCGGTCTGCAATTTATCCAGCGGAATGACCGGTCTTACCGGCGTAAGAAAACTTGCCGCAAAGCCGATGGCGTGTACCCCCGCATCCGTCCGGCTGGCACCGATCAGGTGGATGAACTGTCCGCCGTAGAGCTTGGTCAGCTTATTTTGCATATCTTCCTGCACTGCCAGCCGGTTGGGCTGGATCTGCCAGCCGCCGTATTCGCTGCCGTCGTAGCTGATTTCCAGCAGCACCCGGGAAAGGGGCTTGTAGCAGGTGGCTTCCAGAGTCCGACCTTCCCGCAAAAAAAATTCGCCTTCCTGCGGGATATACAACTGATTGTCCGGCTTGAACTTACCCATAAAATCAAAACTCCGGAGCCGCCTTTTTGTGGTCTTTTTTATAGAGCTTGCGGGCGGTAATATCTACTGTATTATAGAACTTCATATCATTTTGCAATATTTCCCGCAAACTTTTGTGACTGTATAACTTCATAAAACGGTAGAAATCACGGCGGGTCAATCCCGCATCCATGCTGGAAAAGTACAACCCTGCCGTATCTTTTACCCGGTAGCGGAAGGGCAGCTTTTTCCAGATCAACGCCCGGTGCAAATCTATGACCGACACCGTGGGGCGGTCAAGGTCGGCAGTTTTCATATCCAATAAAAAGTGGCAGATGTAGCAATCCCGGTGACAGATGTTGTTGTCGTGCATCAGCGAAGCCGAGCGGGCGACCTCTTTGATGAGGGCGTATTTGAACTTGAACGATGGCGGGTTATTGCTCCACTCTTTAGCTATATCTTCCAGCGAAACGCAGTCGCACAACTCCGCTGTTATCAGAAAAGACTCCCGCTTTGCCGGATTGCCGCCCCGTTCGCCGTAGGCTTCGGCGGTCATGGTGGGTACATCCAAGGCAGTCAAAGCGTTGATGGCGGCAAATTCGTTGCCCGCCCCCAGAATGGGAAGTTTGAACTGCAAGAGATTTTTGAAGATCTCCTTCCAGCCCACCCCCAGATGGTGCTTGAGGAAAAAGCTCCTGCCATTGAGTTCCAGCCGCAAAGTACGCCGGGTCTTTACTTCCCGGAAAAGTGTGCCGTCAAGTTTGCCCACCTCTTCAAAGGGGTCGCTATGGAGCCAGAGCTTTTGAAAAAATTCGCTTAAAAAAAGTTTTTTCACAATTTTCTACTGCTTTAAAAATAAATACACAATACATCAACATAATAAGATAACCTCACAAAACGATTTTCGCAAGCTCTAAATCAAGCTTTTTTTGATCTTTCAAGTGGCAAAAAAGCAATATTTGCTGTATCTTAATAAAAAACAGCTGATTTAACACTATAATCAAGGTAAAACAATGGATAATTCTTTTCGTTATACGGTCTTGAGCAGCACGCAAAATGCCACCTTTAAAGCCGTGATGAAACTCCGTGACCGCCGGGATCGGGAAAAACGCCGCCTGACCGTATTGGAAGGCTATCGGGAGCTGACCAGAGCGCAAGAGTATGGCATGGAACTTGTGGAGTGCTTTTTTGCCCCTGAAATGTTCCTCGGGGAAAATGAATTTACTGTGCTCAAAAGTCTTGCCGAATCCGGCGTGAGAGTCTATCAGGTACCCCCTTTTATGTTGGAAAAAATGGCGTACCGTGACCGCCCTGAAGGGTTGATCGCCACGGCCAAAATGCTCCGGCACACTCTTGACGATCTGCCGGTGGTGGAAAATGGGCTTTATCTCGTTGCCGAAGCCGTGGAAAAACCCGGCAATCTGGGCAGTATGCTCCGCAGTGCCGATGCCGCCGGCGTGGACGGCATGATCATTTGCGACAAAACTACCGATATATACAACCCCAATGTTATCCGTGCCTCCACCGGGGCACTCTTTGCCGTGCCCCTTGCCGAAGCCACCACCGACGAAACTTTTGCCTGGCTGCGTAAGCACAATATCAAGATACTGTCGGCAACGCCACACACCGATAACATCTATACTGATGTGGATTTGACCACCAGCGTCGCCATCGCCGTCGGTACCGAACAAACCGGCCTTACCGAACGCTGGATGACCGAGTGCGACCTGCCCGTAGTTATCCCCATGCTGGGACAAATCGACTCACTTAACGTCGCCACCGCCACCACCATTCTGCTCTACGAAGCCGCCCGCCAACGCAACTGGAAAATGCACGGCAATCGTTGAAGCGTAAGTGAGTAGGGAACTTGGGGAAGAGGGAAAAACCTTTTCAGGAAAGGTTCTT
>JAZSHD010000115.1:0-34721 GCA_045533055.1 Victivallaceae bacterium
GGGTGATGGGGTTTGGGGAAGAGGGAAAGAACCTTTCCTCAAAAAGGTTTTTCCCTCTTCCCCAAGGCTCCCATATCAACCTTTATCGGGAACAAAGCAAAAAAAAGGTTGCCGTAAAGCATCTTTAGTGCAACCTTACATACTTGATGGGGTATTTTATTCGTCGCCGAGGTATTTGCCCGGCAGGCAGTAGTTTACCAGATAGTCGTGCACTGCATCGTGCAATGACATCACTTCGTCGGTATAGCCTATGGAACGCATTTTGTCCATTTCTGCACAGGTGTAATACTGGTATTTGCCCTTCAAGTGTTCGGGCATTTCTATATATTCCACATTTTCAGGCGTATTCAATGCTTCAAACGCATAAGTTACCATGGAGTTCCAGGTTTCGGCTCTGCCGCTGCCCACATTGAACAGGCCGCAGGCATCGGGTCTTACGCAGGCAAGGTGCCACAGCATTTTTACGGCGTCTTTCACATAAAGGAAGTCCCGCATCTGTTCGCCGTCGGCGTATTCGGGTTTATAGCTCTTGAAAAGCTGCATCTTGCCTTCGGCAGTTATCTGCTCAAAGGCTCGCAGCACCACGCTCCGCATACCGGCTTTGTGGTATTCGTTGGGCCCGTAGACATTGGAAAATTTGCACCCCGCCAATTTTCCCAGCCAGCCCCGCTTTTTGGCGTAAAGGTCAAACATCTGCTTGCTGTAACCGTACATATTCAATGGCCGCAGTGCCTCGATATTGCTTTCGTCGTCGCAATACCCCAGCGAACCGTCGCCGTAAGTGGCACAGCTGGAAGCGTAGATCATACGGATATTGTTCCAAACCGCAAAATCCGCCAGCTTGCAGGTGTACTGAAAGTTGTTATGCACCAGATAAGTGGCGTCCAATTCAGTAGTCGAAGAACATGCCCCCAGGTGCATGATGCCATCGATCTTGCAATTATTGAAATCTCCGGCTTCCAGCCTGGCGATAAACTGCTCTTTTTCCATGTAGTCATTGTAACGCAGTGCCCGGAGATTTTTCCACTTTTCGGAAGTGCCCAAATGGTCAACTATCAATATATCTTCAATACCGTTTTTGTTCCACTGCCAGACAACCGCACTGCCGATCAGACCGGCTCCGCCTGTTACGATCCACATAGATTTTTCTCCTGAAAAAATTATTCTTCCACATCAGTAAGTTTTGATACAGTATCACGGCTGACCCGATTCAAGGGGTCTTCCCAGCCAACAAGGGTTGCGTACACGGCAAAGGAAATTTCCTTTTCAGCTTCGTAATCATCGTCACGGGTCCGCTCAAACTCCACTAATGCACTCAAACGCACGCAGTGGAAAAGCCGCGAAACTGCAATGGCATGCCGGGTAAAGGCTCCTTCTTCCAGATTGTATTCCAGCTTGTAAGAAGCAAAGGTCTTGCGGTCCGGAGTAATAGGGGCTGTTACACCGAAGGTGAATGCCTGCACCCGGTTGCGGGTGTAGTAACTGTCGAATGCCGTAGAATACAACTCCGTAAGCGTACTGCCCATGGAGTAAACCGGCCGGGAGGCGTAGGCATCGCGATAGTCGTAAGTAAGAATAAAGGTCACATCTTCAATGGGCTTATACTCCACGCCGAAGTAGAGCCGGTTGAAGAAACTGCCCGACATCCCGGGCCGCCCCGCCTTTCTGTTGCCCCGCTCCGCCTGAACATTGTGTGCATGATTTCCGCCTGCATCAATACTCATAAAGCCGGAGAAAGAGAGTTCTTTAACAGGATTAAAGCTCAGCTTGGTGCAGAAATCGCCCACATGGTTGTAGTCATCATCGTCGTCAAAGTGTATATCCCAGTAGTTTTCCATGGAAAACCACTCGTGGATATACGAATCATTGAATCCGCCCCGCCGGGTCTGCAAGCGGTTACGCAGCCCCAGCCGCAGAAAATTCATCCCTTCATAACGGTCTATTTCGTCAAAGAAAAGCAATTTGTTGCGGTTTACCGTCGGGTCGGATATAAATGTGTAGTTTATATATGGTTCGCAAATGTGCCGTAAACCATCCATGCCGAAGAAATCACTGCGTATATTCTGCCAGGTGTTGTAGATCTTGGTGTTGGCCTCCACGCCAAACTCCGCCAGCACCCGGAACTTGCTGTGCCCGTGGTCATCGTAATTGAGTACCGGTACGCCGAAATCCTCCCGGGAATCCGCAGCTGCCTGCATCATAAAAATTCCATCCTGACTGATCTTGTTGCGGGAGGAATTGGTGTACCCGGTCATGCGGATACCGGCACGGGGCACGATATTGATGTAATCGGTTCGGATGGGAAAATAGAGGAAGTTGACCGTATCAAACCGGCCGGTTTCGTAATTTTTAAGTCTGCCGTAAGGATTTCTCCATGGCCGGTCAAACTTTGCCCAGTTCATTTTCAATATATCGGCAGTATGAGAGCCTTGATAGTACAAATTGCTGCCGGGTAATATCTCCTGCCGCTGCACATCCAAACGCACTTCCGGCATCTTCTGGACAGTAGTGTAAAAATCATTTACCTGAAAACGGGTGTAAAGCGATGCCGAAAAACGGTCATGCTGATACTCCAGTGCCGCGTATGTTGCCGGTTCGGTTACCGCATCCGCCCGTTCCGGAAAATAGTCATCGAGCATGTACGGATCGCTCATCCATTCCAGTTGTGCCCGGAAATCCAACCGGGGCGTTATGTGGGTACGGTGGGTTATCTGCAGATCGAACCGCTGGTGGGGTATTTCAAACCGGCTTTTGCCCAATGGATTTTTCGGGTCGCCGCCGCTGCTTTCGTATGGTTCCTGATCGTAAATGCCGTAAGCATTGATCACGGTACGGGAGTTTTCGGTAGTTATTGAGGTGCGTTCACCATAACCGATACCCCGCTTGCTGTAAAAATCCAACTCCAGCGAGGTGGAAGTGTTGGGGTATTCCAGAAACTGGAATTTCTTGGTCAGCAATACATAGTCACCCCAGTCACCGCTGCGGCCGATCTGGGTACTGAACAACCCTGGACTTTCATCTTTGGGCGTATAGATCATAGGCAGCCAGAAAACCGGCACCCCGTAAATCCGCAATGTTGAGTTGTAGCCCCACAAGCTGTAATGAGTGTAATCTTTTTCGGTATTTTCAAAACCGAATCCCTCGGTTTCGTGGGGGTAGATATTGGCACTGCCCATGCCGATACTGAAGTGGCTCTGATCTTCAAACAAATATTCGCAGCTGGATACCTCCACTCCTTGCAGTTTCAGCTCGCCCCCCGGCTGACGCACGCCCCGTTTGGCTTTGCAGACAAAATTGCTTGCCCGCAGGAGCAAATCAGTAAAAGTCATCATCCCCGTAAGCATATTGCCCGACATGCGGCTGGCTTGTACCGCACTGGAGTTACGGGCAACTTCCACCTGAAGTTTCTGATTGCCCAGTGGATCGACTGTTACTCCCTTGATTTCGGCAAACATCCCCGGCTCTTTCCTGAGCAGTTCAAATTCCTCCAGCGTTACATTACGGTATTCCTTCTTTACCGTGTAAAAAGTTATGTTGCCTTTAGCTTCGATATCCCGGCTTTCCAAATCGATCATTGCCGAATCGGCGGTAATGGTCATGTTGCCGTAGGGTATGTATACATTGCCTTTGACAAAGAGTGTTTTGCCCACCAGACGCCACTGGTCAGCCCGGGCATGCTGCAGATCACCGGGCTGCCGTTTGGGCGATTCAAAACCCGTATCAAAGCCGCCGCCGAATGCTGCACAAATTCCGGAAAACGGCAAAAGCGTTGCTGACACTGTAAAAAGTGCCAACAACAGCTTTTTGATTGTCCGGTTTATTTGCATCAAAATTTATTATTTTTCAAATTTATCCAACAGAGCTTTTTCGGTTTTGCTGGTGTAGAACCCCTGCTCATCGTAGGTAGAGGCAGCTTCCGGCAGAATGTCGGCAAGCTGGCTTACCGGAGTAAGCGGCATATCTTCGCAGTTGGGGAAAATCACCGTCTTGCCCGGGAATTTGGCATTGGCCACAGCGTCCAGACCCTTCTTGAGATCCTGCATACCGCCGATGGCTGCCAGAGCGGTCACCGGCTGCAGTTTGCCGGTGGTCGCCAGTTCCAGCGTGTGCCGCAAGTGAGCGGTTTTGCTGCCGGAAGAACCGATGTAACGGCCGCCGTTGTGGGCGATGGCCGCCAGATCGAGTTCGCCTTCTTTACCCGCAGGAATACCGGCAAAAATGTTCATCAGGCCGTCTTTGCCCAGGTGAGCTGCCGACTGCATAAGCACCGGAACTACCGGCACAAGCATAACGATATCGTCAAAACCTTCGGGAGCAAAGTCGGTGAGGACTTTTTCAAATTCTTCAGCACTCATGGTGGTGGGGTTCACCGCCACAAATTCAATGCCCCGCTCGGCGATCTTGTCAGCCAGCAGGCGTTTGACATTGTCGATACGGCTCTGGTCCATATCCGAAACCAGAATGCGTTTGGGGCCGTTGGGGTTTTCCACCGCCATCTGGGTATGCATCTGGCCCATGGCACCGGCACCGCCGGGGAGCCAGCAGGAACCGCCGGCTTTCATGGTGCTGCGGACATTGCGGCCGTAAGCACTGGAGATGTCCCGGGTAGTGGTTCCCTGATAGAACCAGCCCTGATAGTGGATGCTGCCCACATCAAAGGAGAGTTTTTCGGCAGGGAGTTCGCCGCCGAAGCTTACCACTGCACCGAAAGCACCCAATTTGGCGGCTTTGGCGGTAGTTTCCACGCAGCGGTCGGCTATAAAAATATCATCGAATTTTTCATCTTCCGGCAAAGCGTCAACTTTGACCGCCTTCATGCCCAGCTCGGCTTCCAATGCCGCGGTCGCCGCATCGTCCAGACCGCAAACGGTCAAGCTGGCGGGCTTGTTGGCTTTGACTGCCGCACCGGCAGTGTAAACATTACCGGCCTTACCCACCACCAGCAGTTTGCCGCCGGCTTTGGGGGCGGTGCGGTTTTCGATCATGTAAGCTGCCTGCACGCAGGTCCAGGGTTCCAGCAGAGCCGCCACGGCACTGGGCATGTGTTCGGCTACGGGCAGAAGATAGCAGCCTTCGTCGCCGTTGAGCACCCGCTGATCCAGCACGCTGTACTGTGCCATACCGCCGTCGATGGCGTAACCGTAGGCAAAACCTTTGCCGTTGACATAAATATCGGCCTGAATGATGAAACGCTGACCGACTTCATACTGTTTGGCAAGTTTGGCACCAACTTTGACCACGCTCATAACTGCTTCGTGACCGGGGATGACCGGATCGGTGGCAAGATTTTCGGAGATGACCCGGGGGTGGCTTTCTCCGGCACGGATCAATTTTACATCTGAAAAACAAAGACCGATGGCGTCGATCCGAACCAGCAGTTCGTCATCTTTGATCTCGGGAACATTTACCACGCAGGGCTTGTCATCTTTACCAAAGGCTTCAAAACCGGTGCCGAACAATGGCCACGCCAACATTTTTTCAGGGATTGTGCTCATAACTTTACCTCAATATTATATTAGGGTTTTCTGTTGATTCAATATTATAACCCGACTTACCAGAAAAGTCAAGTCCAACGGGAACGATTATTTTGCCAGATTGCGGTAAATCATACTCATTACCGCTTTCTGCACATGCAGACGGTTCTCGGCTTCGTCGAAAACTATGGACATGTTTTTGTCATCCATAACATCGGCAGAAACTTCTTCGCCCCGGTGGGCGGGCAGACAGTGCAGGAATTTTACATCCTTTGCCGCCAGTGCCATCAACGCCTTGTTGACCTGATACGGTGCCAATGTTGCCAGACGCTTGGCTCGTTCTTCTTCAAAGCCCATGCTCACCCATACATCGGTATATACATAGTTGGCACCCTTCATGGCTTCCGCCGGATCTTCGCACCACTCCACATAAGGAGCACACTCCTTGAGGATCGCTGCACTGGGAGCGTACTCTTTGGGGCTGGCGATGACCATTTTCATACCCGTAAGTTTGGCACCCAGCATCAGGGAGTTGGCAATGTTGCTGGCACCGTCGCCGACAAATACGCACTTGACATCCAGAGTTTTGCTGTATTCTTTGATAGTAAAGAGGTCGGCAAGGATCTGGCAGGGGTGGTAATCGTCGGTCAAAGCGTTGATCACCGGGATCGTGGCGACCCGGGCAAGCTCTTCGATATCCGCCTGCGAAAAGGTACGGATCACGATCCCGTGCAAATAACGGCTCAATACATTGGCTGTGTCGCTGACGGTTTCGCCCCGGCCCAGCTGCATCTTGGTACTGTCCAGATAAAGCGGATTGCCGCCCAATTCATGCACGCCCACTTCAAAAGATACCCGGGTACGGGTGGATGATTTGGCAAAAATCAAACCGATGCTTTTGCCTTTGAGGGTATTGCCTTCGACTTTGCCCCGGTTCTGCTTGAGGTAAGCAGTCAGTTCAAAGAGTTCATCCAATTCACTTCTGCTGATATCCCGCAGAGTCAATAAGTCTTTATACATCAGTAGTTCTCCTGTAATTATTCTTCGATAGTTTTTGCATAGTCCGCCAGACCGGCAGCGATGCGTTCAAGTGCCAGATCAGCTTCGGCACGGGTGATGTTCAAGGGCGGCAGCAGACGCAAGACCGTTTCGCCGGCCGTAAGAGTGATGAGTTTGTGCTTGAGGATGGCAGCAGACAATGCACCCGCCGGACGATCCAGCACCACACCGATCATCAAGCCCTTGCCCCGCACTGCTTTGCAGAACTTGTACTTGCTGATGATCTTGCCCAGTTCACGCATCAGATATTCGCCTTGAGCGTTGACATTTTTCAGAATATCTTCTTTTTCAAAAACTTCCTGCACTGCCAACGCAGCCGCACTGACCAGCGGAGTACCGCCGAAGGTGCTGGCGTGTTCGCCGGGAACCAGAATGTTGGCGTATTTGCGTTTGACCACAAATGCCCCCATGGGCAGACCGTTGGCAAGAGCTTTGGCCATGGAGAAGGCATCCGGCTCCACGCCGAAACTCTGCCAGGCGTACAAAGTGCCGATACGGCCCATGCCGCACTGAACTTCGTCAAAAAGCAGCATCAGATTCTTTTCGTCGCAAAGCTGACGCACCTGTTTGAGGTACCCCGGATCGGCGGGCAATATGCCGCCTTCGCCCTGCACAGGTTCCAGCAATATTGCACAGGTTTTATCAGTTATGGCACCTTTAAGAGCTTCGATATCGTTGTAAGGCACCTGGCTGAAACCGGGCATATCCGGCTCAAAGCCCTTGCGGTACTTGGCACGGCCGGTGGCGGCCAGAGTGGCAAGAGTTCTGCCGTGGAAGCTGTTATCCATGGAAATAATGTGATTTCTGCCGGTGGCATTACCGAATTTCCGTGCCAGTTTGATCAAGCCTTCGTTGGCTTCGGCTCCGGAGTTGGCAAAGAATACCGCACCGTCGAAACACTTGGAAATAAGTTTTTCCGCCAGACGGGGTGTTACATCGTTGAGGTACAAATTGGAGATGTGCACCAAAGTCGCCGCCTGATCGGCAATGGCTTTGGTGATCGCCGGGTGGGCGTGACCCAGGTTGCAGACGCTGATACCGGAAGCAAAGTCCAGATATTCCACATCTTTTTCGTCGTAGAGGTAAGCACCTTTGCCGCGGGTAAAGTATTGTGCCGGGGCATAGGTTTGCAATACATAGTTTTTGAACAGCTCAAAAGACTTTTCACTGCCGTTCCAGTTCATGATAAACACTCCTTATATAAAATTTTAAAAATATTAAAGAATAGCTTCGGAAAATATTAATGTAACACGCTTTTGCTGTTTTTACAAGTAAAAAGCCTTTTTATCTTATGATAAACCTCTAAAAGTGCTGATTTTATGCGAAATATTCTTGCAAGAGTGGATAAATCGTGTTAAATTACCCCGAAACATGTGAAGGATTTACATTATGAACAGATTTGTTGAAGAGCTTATTACCCGCTATCCGGTGCTGGAAAGCATTGCCGGAGAGATCGACCGTGCCGCCACGCTGCTCATAGAGTGTGCATTGCAAGGCAATAAAATACTCACAGCCGGTAACGGCGGCAGTGCTTCCGATGCCGACCATATCACCGGCGAACTCTTGAAGGGGTTTATCAAAAAGCGGCCGCTGCCCCCGGAAACTGTGGAAAAATTTGCCGCTCAAAACAAGCCCGGTGCCGTGGAGCTTGCCCGCTCTTTGCAAATGGGCATAAGTGCTGTGAATCTGGGCAACGCACAAGCTCTGGTCAGTGCCTTTGGCAATGATGTGAATCCGCAGGCGGCTTATGCTCAACATTTGTGGGCACTGGCACGCCCCGGCGATGTATTCATTGGTATTTCCACCGGCGGCAATGCCGAAAATATCCGTCTGGCACTTATGGCAGCCAAGGCGGCGGGAGTCAAAAGCATATTGCTTACCGGCAGTAAAAACGGCGTTTGCTGTGAATACAGTGATGTAGTCATCGCCGCCCCGGAAAAGGAAACTTTTAAGATCCAGGAGCTGCATTTGCCCATTTATCACGCTCTTTGCATGGCAGTTGAGGAGGCGTTGTACCGTGAGTGATAAATCCCAAACAGTCAACCATTTGGCAATAATCATGGATGGCAACGGCCGCTGGGCACAGAGTCGCGGCCTGGAACGCACCGCCGGGCACCGGGCGGGAGCGGATAATGTGCTGGAAATAATGAGAGCGGCTAAAGAGTTCAATATCAAATATCTGACTTTGTACGCATTCAGCACTGAAAACTGGAAACGCCCCGCTGCCGAAGTGGGGGCTTTGATGAAGCTTTTGCAGGAATTTTTGTTCAAACAGCTCCCTGCCATGCAGAAAGAAAATGTGCGATTGAATGCCATCGGCAGATTGAACGATCTGCCCGAAGCCGCCCGCTTGAGCCTGCTGGGGGCAATGAAAGCTACTGAAAACAACACCGGCGGTGTGCTGACTCTGGCTCTGAATTACGGCGGCAGAGCCGAAATCGCGGATGCGGCAAAAAAGCTGATCCAAGCAGTAAAAAATGGCAAAATCGATCCGGAAAAGCTGGACGAAAAGAGTTTCGGAGAATTTTTGTACGATCCCCGGTTGCCCGACCCGGACTTGGTAATAAGGACATCGGGAGAATTGCGGATAAGCAACTTTCTATTGTGGGAAATGGCATACAGCGAACTCTATATAAGCAGTGTTATGTGGCCGGATTTTGACCGTCAGGAGTTGGCAAAAGCCTTGGAATCCTACCACAACCGCAACCGCCGTTTCGGCGGGGTTGAGAAAAAGTGACGGATGTAAAATAAGCTCAAAAAGAGCAAAGTGACGGACAAATGACGGACAAGTGACGGATAAGTGACGGATTTTAAAAACAACAAAATTTAATATTATCGGGAGTGGATTTTTTATTATGTTGAAGTATCGTTTGATCAGTTTTCCTTTGCTTTTGCTTCTGGCTTTTGCCGTAGTCTTCTGGCAGCCTTACGGCACTTGGATCTTCAAGGTTCTGGCTCTGCCGGTTGCTCTTGCCGCCGTTTGGGAGTGCTGCAATTTGGCGGAAAAACTCGATCTGCCGGTCAATCGGCTGTTGGCAATGGTTTTTGCCGTTTGCAGCATCAGTATTTACGGTATCTTGCAATTTCCCCTCAATGGCGTCCGGGGCGTTTGGATTGTTCTTACAGCACTATTGGTTTTGCTGATGCTCAAAACGCTTTTTACTGCCGAAGCTGAACGCTCCAGGGCGGTGATTGCTGCATTTGTCACTCCCGGCGTACTGCTTATTGCACTGCTGCCGGTCATTACGCTTATTCGGATATATCTCAACTATGGAGCGTTGATTTTTCTTTCGCTGGTTCTTGCAACCAAGGCGTCGGATACCGGCGGCTATATCGTGGGTATGCTTTCCAACAAACTTATGAAAAACGGCAACCACAAGATCGTACCTTCCATTTCGCCCAAAAAGTCGTGGGAAGGCACGGTAGGGGCGGCGATCTTTTCCATCGGTACGGCGGCCCTTTTGAGCCATTTCAACTGCATAAAACTGGATTTGGTGCAAATTTTTATCTTTGGATTTTTGGCTTTTCTCGGCAGTTTTGCCGGGGATTTGACCGAATCGCAGCTCAAACGGGTTGCCGGTATCAAGGATTCCGCCAACTGGATCCCCGGTATGGGCGGTATATTGGATGTTTTGGATAGTTTCATATATAACGCACCCGTGTTTTATCTGGTGCTGGAATCAGGAGTCATATCATGTCAGTAAAACTCGATTTTGCCAAGTGCGGCGGCTTGATCCCCGCGATCGCCCAGGATCATAAGACCAACGAAATATTGATGATGGCGTACATCAATGCTGAATCGTGGCAGGAAACCATCAAAAGCGGTTACGCCACCTATTACTCACGCAGCCGTCAGCAGCTCTGGAAAAAGGGCGAAAGTTCCGGTCATTTGCAGGTCGTTAAAGAGATTTTAGTGGATTGCGACCTGGATACCGTGATTTTCAAGATCGAACAATTAGGCCCCGGAGCCTGCCACACCGGTCACCGGAGCTGTTTCTACCGCAAAGTGGAAAATGGCGAACTGTCTGAAGTTGAAAAAACTGTATTCGATGCCGATAAAGTTTACAGCAAGTAAGGCGGCATTTTATGAATATTGATAAGATAATCAACGATTTAAGCAATATAAAGTTCCGGAAAAATGTCAACTATTTCCAGTTGACCACGCTGGGCGTAGGCTCCGCTACCCCGCTGGTGGCGGATGTGGAAGATGATTATTTGCTTGCCGAACTCTTGCATTACACATCAGTTAACAACATCAAAATTTTTCTGATAGGCGGCGGCAGTAATTTAGTTGGCTCCGACGAACCCTTTGAAGGTGTGATCGTCCGCTTGAAGGGAGAATTTACCGCCATGAGCTGCGACGACAGCGGCCGGCTCATTGCCGGGGGCGGAGCCAAACTGCCGGAAACAGTGAAATTTGCCGCCGCCAAAGGTTTCGGCGGTTTGAGCAAACTTGCGGGCATCCCCGGCACCGTCGGTGGAGCTTTGCGGATGAATGCGGGTGCCAACAACACCCTCATCAGCGATAAATTAGTGCGGCTGCGGGGCGTTTATTACGATGGCAGACCGTGGGCAAGCGAGGCGAAAAATATCGAATGGCGTTACCGTTCTTCGGGCATTCCGGAAGATGTTATAGTTACTGCCGCCGAGTTTCAGCTGCCGGAAAGCAGTGTTGAGCAGGAAGAGTTGTTGATACAAAGCGAACTACTTTCCCGCCGCAGCCGGGAGCCTGCCGGACGCACTGCAGGGTGCATTTTCCGCAATCCGGGGGCCGCCGACCCGGCGGGCAAACTTATTGATTTAGCCGGACTCAAAGGCAGCGAAGCCGGGGCGATGTTTGTCAGCAAAGAACATGGCAACTACCTTGTCAACAAAGGTGGAGCCAGCGAAAAAGATTTTATCGCCCTTGCCGGAAGAGTCCGCAAAGCCATTGCCGAAAAGTTCGGGCTGTATCTGGAATTGGAAGTCAAGTTCATCAATAAAGATAATGTCAAACAAATCTGCGATCAGGCAGTCGCTCCTTCTGTGGCAGTATTCATGGGGGGCGAAAGCTCCGAACGGGAAGTGTCGCTGCGCAGCGGTTCGGCAGTGGCAAATGCTTTACGCAACGGCGGTTATACGGTCAAGACTTTTGATTTGAAAAAGCTGGAAATTCCTGCCGGTGCTGAAAAATTTGACCTTATCCACCCCGTACTGCACGGCGGCTGGGGCGAAGGTGGTCAACTGCAGAAGTTGTTGGAAGATAATGATTTGGACTTTATCGGCTCCGGCAGTAAAGCTTCGGAGCTCATTATGGATAAACTCCAGACCAAAGAGCTGTTGAAAAAACTCAACATGCCCACTGCCCCGGATTGGACGATCACTGCTGAACATTTGAATAACCCGCCAAGTGATATGACTTACCCCGTAGTGGTCAAAGTGCCTTGCGAAGGCTCCACGGTGGGCATTGAAAAAATCGACGATCCTGCCCAGTGGCAAGCCAAACTCCCGGCACTGCTGGAACAAGCCGGTGAACTGCTGGCAGAAAAATTTATTGCAGGCCGGGAATGTACTGTTCCGGTGGTGCTCGGTCAGGCGATGACGGTAGTGGAGATCCGCCCGCCCGGAGGATTTTATGACTACGACGCAAAGTATATCTACGCCAACGGCCATACCGAATACTTCTGCCCGCCGGTGAGGATAAGTTTGGAAGAACAGAAAATGCTGCAGGATCTGGCAGTGAAGTTCTATAACGAATTCAACTGCCGCGATCTGGTGCGGGTGGACTTTATAATCGGCGATGACGATAATGTCCCTTACATATTGGAAGGCAACAGCTTGCCCGGATTTACCGCTACCAGTCTGGTGCCCAAATCGGCAGCTTGCATGAATATAAGTTTTGAACGGTTGTGTGCCTCGCTGGTAAGCAATCATATAAAAAAATAGGGTGTTTGGTGATGAAAAAGATTTTCAGTTTTCTGACCGCAGCAATAATGGCTGCTCTTTTGAACGGCTGCGTAAGTTCTTCTCCGGAATACTACGAAGAACTTACCGAAAAAGAGCGGCTCGGCTTACAGCATACCGCCCGGGCATTGGCTTTACGCGGCAATGCAGTTCCGGGGCATTTGCAAAATGCATTTATGAAACTTGCTCCGCTGGAAAGAATAATTTACGACGGCGACAAACGCGGCAAGGCTTCATTCCGCTGGGAAATTTACGAAAAACGCCGGACTGGCGGTCGTTTGACTCAAAAAGATATAAATCCCTATTGGGTAATCGTATACGCCATTGGTGATTTGCGTGATCCATCCTGGAAACTTTCTCACGCCAATCAGGGCACTCTGCAGCCCGCATCGGCAGTACAGCCGGATAAACAGCAAAAATGGCAAGTAAACCGTGTGCGTTATAAAAATTAATTTTCAGCAGAAAGAACGGCCTGAGTTTACCGTAAAATACAAAAAAAAGTGCAAAAGTTGTCACTTTAAGAGCTTTCGCAGTTTGCTAAAATGCATAAACGGGTTTATATTAGCTCTGAACATGTATTGATATTTAAATAAATAAAGGGATTTCTATGATGAAAATATTCAAGTATTTTGCTGTGCTGCTTCTGGTGTTCACGCTCTCTCCGATGCTTTGCAGTGCCGAAGCTGCTGACACCAAAGATACCACAGCCGGAGAACCGGGATTTTTTGCCAGACTTTTTGGAGCAGAAGAAAAGAAACCGCTTACCCCGCCGGAACCGTGGGACAGGAAACTCATTTACAATGAAGAAGAAGCGGTGAAAGCCGAAGAAAAGCCCTGCTGGGTCGCAGTTGCAGCCCGGGCAGTTGGTATATATCTGGCCAATGTGGGGTCTGATTTTTTGGATATCTTGAGTGTAGAAGTAAGTGTCGGTAATACTTTCGCTTTGGATTTCCATGTAACACGCATGTTGGATTTCGGCTTGGAAAATACCGATGCCTACTTTGCCGGTACCGGTCAGCTGCGGCATTTTGTCGCCGGTCGGCGTGAAGCTCAGCGTATGGCAGCGTTGTGCTGGTCGTACGAAGATATTTATGTATCGCAGACTGCCGGGGAGCTGCCTTCTTACACGATGAAAGATACCTCTTTCAATCTGGTTCGCTGCTATACTGATGCTTTCAAGGATCGGGATATTGACTATTTGGGTATCGGGGCCAAAGCTGCCATGTTTGTTGGTATTGCCGTTGATTTCCACGCTGCGGCCATTCCGGACTTCTTGTACAGTCTGGTCGGGTTTGACCTTTACGGCGATAACTGGAAATAAAATATTTCTTAACACTCCCAACGGTACTTGCCTTTCCAAGCAAGTGCCGCTTTTTTAACCGAGGAACATATTGTGGCGAGATACCGTGAAAAAATCCTGCCGCTGGTGCCGACACTGGTTTTTCTGGCATTTGTGTTTTTGTGTGCATTTGCCCCCTGGACTTTAAGTGAACGCGATTTGAGCTGGCGGGAGGGTTATATTGTTGCCCAATCAATGGATTTGACCTTTTCGCCGCTGCCGCTGGTTACGGTGCATGACGAAGCAGTTCCCAACGCCTATCCTTTATTTCCGCTGTTGGCCAAGGCCGCCGCTGCACTGGGTTGTCCGGCTGAATCAACGACCCGGGTTTTGAGTTTGATCGGAGCTTTGGGTTTGGCAATAGTGGTTTTTGCCGTAAGTGCCGGTACGCGGAAAAATCTCTCTGCCGGGGCATGCGGAGCCGCCATCGTGATAACCTCGCTTTTAATGATAGATAAAGTGCCGGACGGTTATGCCAGTACGCTTTTTGCGTTGGTGATTTTTTCCGGTCATTTACTCTGGTACTACTTTGCCGCATGGCGGGGCGACTGGTCGAAGGCGTGGCTGGTGGGGTTCATATTCTGCTCAATAGGGTTTTATCTGGAAGGGGTGATTTCGCTCATATTCTTCCTGCTGCCGTTGATTTTTATGCGGCGTCCGCTGGGGATTTTCCGCAGATTACGCAATCGCGGAGTAATGCTGGGGATCGGCTGTTTTGCCGCAACGGTGCTTTTGTGGTATCTGCCATACCATTTTGAAGGAGTGCGGCTGGCTCCGGCGATCCCCCGCTTCGATCTGCTTGATACCTGGGAATATTTGTGGCACTTGCTGACTTTTCCTGTGGATTTTTCTTTGCGGATGATTCCGTGGGCACTGCTGGCGTGGGCACCATTTTGCGTGGCATTTCAGACTTTGGACGATACACCCATGTTCAGCAGATTTTTGCGGACACTTTTTCTGGCTGATTTCTTTTTGCTGTGGGTGATCCCGCTGGACGAAGCCCGGGGATGGATCGTGCTGGTGCCGCCGCTGGCGGTGATGACTGCTTTGAATTACGAACTGGCAGTTCGGCGTTACGGCAGCTTTTATCGGAAAATCGGCAATCTTTTTGCCGCCGTGCTGCTGCCGGGTGCCGGGATCGTACTGCTGGGGTTCTATCTGTTGCCGGCAGAAATGATTGCCGAAGTCATGCTTTTGCTGGAGCGTCCGCTGGAGTTCAGTGATAATTTCGGCAATACGGTGCTGGGCGTGGTTTCCGGCACCGTATTGCTGCTCTTGGCACTGCATTTGTTTTTACTGCGGGAAAAACCGCCAATCTGGTGCTGTTACAGTTTGATCGTGCTGGCTCCGCTGCTGGTTTATTACAACATTGTCTACCCGTATCAGTGCCAGGAACGCCCCCGCATGGAACGGGGTGAGCTGCTGCGGAATGCCTTGCAGCAGGATGGGGCAGAAAATGTGCAGATCATCTATAAGTATAATGTCTACGACTTTTATTCAGAATCGGTTTATATGAATAAATCCATGTGCCGGATCAACACTCTTGCCATGCTGCCGGGGGAAGATGTTAAAACGGTTTATCTGCTGGCTCCCGGTTTTCCGGAACATGCCGAACGCAACTGGCGGAGTCTGCTTGCCCAGCCCATAACCATCCGTGACCGCAAATTCAATCTGTGGCGGGGCGATTGGAAGGGCAACGCCCCCAAGTTGGAACGGAAACCATCGCCGCTTTTGGAAGAACTCGCCCGAGATCCAATCGGAAAGGCAGGTTTATAATGGAAAACCAAAGATTTTATCTTGCAGGCAGCAGCGGCAATGAACTTAAAGAGTATTTGACCGGGATCGGCGAAAAACCTTTCCGCAGCAAACAGATCCTTGACTGGCTCTACGGCAAGTGCGAATTCAATGTCAATAAAATGCTCAATCTGCCGGGAGCCTTGCGTCAGCACTTGAGCGATGCCCGGGTTTCGCTCAACAGCAAAGTTATAGAAGTTGCACCCGGTTCCGGCGGTACGGAAAAACTCTTGATCGCTTTGGAAGATGGTCAGGCTATCGAGATGGTGCTGATACCTTCTCCGGAGCGGATGACTTTCTGCTTGAGTACCCAGGTAGGCTGTCCGGTAAGGTGCCGCTTTTGTGCAAGCGGAGCACATGGTTTGATACGGAATTTGCGGTGCGATGAAATTCTTGAAGAGTTTTACCACGGTGTGCAGAAACATGGTGCCATACCCGACAATATAGTTTTTATGGGTATCGGCGAAGGTTTGCTGAACTGGAAAAATCTTAAACGGGCTTTGGAAGTGCTTTCTGCTCCGGCTCCGGAGGGGTTCAATATGTCGCCCCGGCGGATAACGGTTTCCACCAGCGGCTATGTGCCGGGCATGAAGGAGTTCGCCGCCTGGGGAAAACCCTTTAATCTGGCAATAAGCCTGCACGCAGTGGATGACGAAACCCGCAGCAGACTTATTCCCGATAATGTCAGGTACAGCATAAAAGAGATACTTGCAGCCTGTGCCGAATGTTCCGAAGCCACCGGCCGAATGGCAACTTTTGAGTATACGCTGGTCGATGGAATAAACGACGATCCGGCAATGGGACGGGAACTGGGGAAAATCGCTGCCGGATTACACGCTAAAGTGAATTTGATTGCGTATAATCCGGTAAATGATGAGTTTAAAAGACCGCCGGAAAAACGACTGAAAGAGTTTTACAACGCCGTCAGCGAAAATGCCACCACTGTAACCATGCGTATAGAAAAAGGTTCATCGGCGGCAAGTGCCTGCGGGCAGTTGCGGTTGCGGCGGCAGGAAGAAGCCTAAGCAGGATTTTTATTGCAAATTTTCTTTGTATAAAGAGTTGTACTTGTAAGTAAAACTGCTATATTTATAATGTAATTCAAGAAAGATAGTGTTGAGGATTTGTTAAAACATGAATAATTTATATTTGACCAAACTGCCCAACGGCATGACTTGCGAGGCTTTTGCCAATAACGAGATCGTGCTGAAAAGCGGCGATTATGTGATCATGAAGCGGGATTTTTCGCTGGAATATGTGGAGATCATCCGCAAGATCAGCAGCGATGCAGCTTCTGAAGTTACCAGTCAGCTGCCGGAGATCCAGCGGGTCGCCACGGTGCTCGACCGAGCCACAGCCACGGAAAACGAAGCTCACGCCAAAAGTGCTTACCGCACGGCATGCACTATGGTCGAACAAATGCAGCTGCCAATGAAGCTGTTGAACGCCAGTTATTCCTTTGACCGCAAGCTGGTCACCATCCAGTTTACCGCCGACGGCAGAGTGGACTTCCGGGAACTGGTCAAAGAGCTTTCGCATGTTTTGGGCTGCCGTCTGGAGCTGCGGCAGATCGGTGTGCGTGACGAAACGAGTATTTGCGGCGGTATTGCGGTTTGCGGTCAGGTGCTCTGCTGCAGCCGTTTTCTGCGGGAGTTCAACTCCATAAATGTTAAAATGGCAAAGGATCAGGATCTTTCGCTGACCCCCACCACCATTTCCGGAGTCTGCGGCAGATTGAAATGCTGCTTGAAGTTTGAGCACGAAGGCTATGTGGAAATGGAAAAATCCATGCCCCGCCGCGGCGAACTTTGTGAATGTGAAAAGGGTAAAGGCCGGGTTTCCGACCGCAATATGCTGACCCAGATGGTGACGCTGTCGTTGGAAGACGGCGGATCGGTCACACTCCATGCTTCGGAACTCAAATACCGTTTGCGAGGCAAAGCTCCGGAGCCGAAAAAAGTGGTCAAAGAAGAAGCCCCTGCCGAAGAGTTCAGCTATTTTGCAGCAGTAAATCCTGCTCCTGCCGCTCCTGCCGAAGAAAAAAGCAATCAGCAATCTGCTGATAACGAAAACAGGAACAACAAACGGCGGAACAACAACCGCCGCAACAATAAACGGCGGAACAACAATCGTCACGACAACTCCGGTCAGCGGAACAGTGGTGAATGATCTTATTCAAGGATATTGCTTATGCCGGAAAGCTTGCTTTTGAACGCGTCTGTCATTGCCGAGGCCGCCAACGGTTCGGTAAATGTTTTACGCAAGTTTGATCGCCACGGACTTTTTCCGGCTCCCGGCGAAGATGGTAAAGCGTTTGCTGCAAGATTGACCCATCTGGCTGAAGCATTGGCTGATTTGGATAAATCGCTGAAAAAAAATGGTACAGTCGAGCCTTGCAGCGGGATCAAACTGCAAAAAGATTCAACCATACCTGGCAATATTGCCAATGAAGCGTTGGAAAAAACCATTCAGCTCTACGATGTCAAGCCCGACTGGGTGCCGGGATTTTTTGCCGACGAAAGTTTTGGTTTGCTCTGGGGCGGTTGTGCGTTGTCTGACCCGGAAAGCAATCTGGTTTTATTCATTATCCGCAAAACATTCCGCAAAAAACGCAAATTTCTGGTCTATGACCGGCGGGAACTGATGGCTCACGAACTTACTCACGCCGCCCACCAGAGTATAGATGAACTCAAGTACGAAGAGTATTTTGCTTACCGCACCAGCCGGAGCAGATTGCGGAAGTTTTTCGGCGGGTGCTTTATTTATAAGTTTGATGCCATGCTTTTTCTGCTGCCCATACTGCTGCTGCCGGTGGTTCAGCTTTTGAATGTTTTAACGCCATTGGTGCTGCCGATGGCATACTTTTATATACTTGCCGCACTCTATCCGCTATTCCTGATTTGCCGCTGTTTCAATACCTGGCTTACGGCGGCAAAAGCCCGGAGTTTTCTCTGCAAGCAAGGCGTTGAGCGACCGGATACAGTGCTTTTCCGCATGACTGCCAATGAGATCGCCGCCCTTGCCAGAGGCAAGATGATTCAAGGGAACGATTTACGCTGGACTTTGATCAAAGAACGCCTGGAAAAGAAAGGTTGATTTTTATGAATATTGCTGAATTTGCCGCTTTTTATAACGATTTGCTTTATATAAACAACTTTGCTGCCGACCCCTCCAACAACGGGCTGCAAATTTGCGGCAACGAGGAAAAACCCTGCCGGAAAGCAGCATTCGCTGTGGATGCCTCGCTGGCGAGCATTGAAAAAGCATTGGCAGAAAATGCCGATATATTGGTTGTGCATCACGGTTTGAGCTGGGGCGGCGGCATCCGCCGCTGGGCAGGCGTGGACGGCAGGCGTTTTGCCGCCATGTTTAAGGGCGATTTGAGCTTGTACGCCATGCATTTGCCGCTGGATGCCCACGCAATTTACGGCAACAATGCTATTCTTGCCGATCTGGCAGATTTGCATGAGCGAAAGATGTTTTTCCCTTATCACGGCATGGATATAGGCGTGCTGGGCGAAATGGCGGAAACAACTGCAGAAAAAGCCGCATCGCTGGCTGCCAACGGCAAAGAGTTCAAGCTCTATTTGTCGCCGCTGAAATCTGATAAGGTAAAAAAAGTTGCCATCATCTCCGGCGGCGGCGGGTTTGACGGCTTGGAAAGCTCCATTGCTGCCGGAGTTGATATGCTTATAACCGGCGAATTTGACCACACCATGTACCACATTGTGCAGGAAAATAAGATACATGTTGCCGCTCTGGGCCATTACAATTCCGAAGTCCACGGCGTGCAGAGTTTGCAGAAAGTGGCAGCCGGAAAGCTGGGTTTGGAAACTGTTTTTATTGATATACCCACAGGATTGTAAGAGCATGCCGGAAAATATCGTTTGTTTGTTTGAAAAAGATTCTTCGCTATATTGTGTGGATTTTTCCGAAATCGCAGCGGTCGAAAAAACCTTTGATCTGCAAGCAGTTAATGGTAGAACTGCAGTGGTTTTTGACTGCAAAGAGCTTTTGAAAAAGCATGAAGAACTGTCGCAAATAAGTATAGAAAATATCTTTGACTGCAAGCTGGCGGCCTATATATCCGATCCGGCAGTGGATTGCAGCAGCGTGGAAAAGTGTGCGGCAGCTTTATTAAAAGAAAATGTTGATGTGGCAAACACTACCCCCTTTGAGCTGCTGAAAAAATTGTACGATTTTCTGGCTCCGGCAATGTTGGAAAAGCCCGTTTTCCGTCAGATCGAAATGCCGCTATCGCCGGTATTGGCAGCTATGGAAATGCGGGGCATATCGCTGGATGGCAAAGGGTTACGGGAATTTGGCGATACGCTTGAGTCGGAAATCAAAGCTTTGGAACAAGCCATTTATCAGGCGGTGAACAAAGAGTTCAACATCAACTCCACCAAGCAGTTGAACACTTTGCTTTTTGAGGAACTCAAACTGGAACCCACCGGCAAAAAGACCAAATCCGGTTACTCCACCGATGCTGAAGCGTTGGAAAAAATGCTGGACGCCCATCCGGTGATCGGCTTGATATTGAAGTACCGGAAAATCACCAAAGTTTATTCTACTTATGTGGAAGGGCTTTTGAAATATTTAACGCCGGCAGGCAAGGTGCATACCTCTTTTAATATGACTGCCACGGCAACGGGCAGACTCTCTTCCACGGAACCGAATTTGCAGAATATCCCGGTTGCTGGAGAGTTGGGCGGAGAAATCAGGAAATTTTTTCAAGCCCCGGCAGGCGAGGTACTTATAGATGCTGATTACTCCCAGATCGAGCTGCGGATCTTGGCACATATCGCTAACGATCCGGTAATGATAAATGCCTTTAAAAACAACGAAGATATCCACGCCGTGACCGCTTCGCAAATCTTCAAAGTCGATATCAAAGATGTTACGCCGGATATGCGGCGGCAAGCCAAGGCGGTCAATTTCGGCATCGTTTACGGCATATCGGCGTTCACTCTTGCCAACGATTTGAAAATCTCCAAAAAAGAGGCCGAAGAATATATAGCAAGCTACTTTGAAAAGTATTCAGCCGTAAAGAGTTACCTTGATAAAACCATTAAGGATGCCCGGAAAAACGGCTATGTGGAAACGCTGTTCGGCCGCCGCCGTTATCTGCCTGAACTCAAAAGCAAGATTTTTGCAGTACGCTCTTTCGGCGAGCGGGTGGCGTTGAATATGCCCATACAGGGCACGGCGGCGGATCTGATAAAACTTGCCATGATTGAGGTGGATAAAGCCTTGAAAAATGCCCATTTATCTGCCGGATTGCTTTTGCAGGTCCACGACGAACTGCTGCTTTCGGCAGCGGAAAAAGAAGCGGAACAAACCGCTGAAATACTCAAAAAATCCATGGAAAATGTTCTGGTTTTATCAGTACCATTAGAGGTATCCCTAAAAGCGGGTAAAGACTACTATTCAGTAAAATGATCGGCGGTTTTCAGCTATGAATAAAAAGTACGGAAAACTTATCCGGCAAGCTCAATGGCACTATCCGCAGGCGGGTAACTGCTGGCAGGATGGCATGTTTCTGGGCAACGGCAATATCGGTGTATTATCTTACGCTCCGCAGCACTTGGAGTGGGTCTTCAACAAAGTGGATGTGTTTGACCCCACGGTGGAAGAAGCCATGAGCAAAAAGATCCTGCCCCATTGCCGGGTAATGGAATTACTTGAACAGCAAAAGCATAAAAACTCCATGTTTTTGCGGGAGCTGGAAAGTGCCCCCATGGAACGCTCCAGCATCCGCAATACCATAAGTGCAGCAAAAATGCGGCTGCGTTTCTGGCCGGGTTTGGGCTGGGCGGCGCCCCCGGCACCATTGACTGAACAGACGCTTTCGCTTTATGATGGAGTATTGGAAGAAAATATGACCTCCCACAACTTCCATGTCCAATGCCGGATGTTTGCTCCCCGCAACAGCGGAGTTTTTGCTTTGCAGATAATCAATAACTCGGTTCGGCAGCAAACTTTTGTTCTGGATCTGATCCGCCCCGCCGCCAGTTTTTTACCGGCAGCCGAGTGGCACTTTTACGGTAATGGTACAGCGGCATTCACCCAGCTTCTGCCGGGGAAAAAGCACGCTTACGCTGTGGCGATAAAGCTCGTGCCCCACACAGATAATGCGGTCAATGCCGGAAAAAACATCTCAACTGACGCCATAAGTATTTCCGGCAGCGGCAGCTGCGATATTTTTACAGCGTTCAAAAGCTCTCTGGAATCAGATGATCCGCTGCAAGATGCACTAAATGAAGCAGAACTCCTTGCCCGCAAAGGCTTTGAAGCTGTGGAACGCGAACACACCCTCTGGTGGCACCGTTATTGGGACAACGCTTACGCCGACTTCGGCAAATACCACGATATTCAAAAGTATTACACCTTTGCTCTGTACGAAATAGCCTCCTGTTACGGTAAAGCTCCCATGCCGGGGCTGAATGGATTGTTTTACGGACCGGTCAATGAGGAAACTCCCGGCGTGACCTTTCAAGCCTACACCCACGACCAGAATGTACAGATCCCGGCAATGCCCTTTTTTCCGCTCAACCGCACTGATCTGGTGGAAGTTATTGCCGATACCTACCTGAACAATATAAAAACTCTCCGGAGCCAGACCCGCAAACTTTTCGATGCTCCCGGGGTGTATCTGCCATTGCAAATGAATCAGCTGGGGCGTGAATACCCTGTCCGGCACTATCGCTACACCCTTTGCGGCAGTGCTTACACCGGTTTGATTTTAGCTATGGCGTGGAAATATTCCCGCAATGTGGAGCTTTTGCAAAACAAACTTTATCCGCTGCTGCGGGAGTTTGCACTATTTTATATATCGCTTATGCAGAAAAGTGCTGACGATGACCGTTATCATCTGGATTGGAGCGTGCCGCCGGAGATCTTCACCTTTACCCGGGACGAAGCGGCAACGGTTGCCATGCTCAAAGTGGTGCTGGAAACCGTGGCAGAAACCTCGCTTTTGCTGAAAAAAGATGCCCCTTTGCGGAAAAAGTGCCGGGAGATATTAACTCATTACCCCCCTATACCCCAAACGCCTGACGGTGCCCTCTGGGCGGGCAAAGATATATTCTTTGACCACTATTTTTACGGCGGTCACATCCTTTACGCCTACTTTCCTGCCGGGATCATTGACGATGAAAGTATTGCCCGGAAAACCTTGGAGCTTATCGAAAAAGAATCCGTGGAACGCTCGTTTGCCGATAAAACCGGCTGCTGGCATCCTAATCACGAGTGGAGCATGTTTCTGCAAACAGCCGCCCGGCTCTATCTGGGCGATCGGGAAAAAGGCTGGCAGGGCATTGGACGCTTTTTGGAGCTTTTCGGCAAAGAAAACGGACTCTTTTCTCACGACCCGGTATTGATAATGCAAAATTCTGAAAGCGAAGCCAATGAAAGAACTTTCCGGAAAAACTATCATTGCCAACGGCGGTGGATAGATGGCTCTCCGCTGGATTTGGATGATCCGGAACTGCCTTATGCCGCAACAGTTACGCCCAATAAAAACGCCAAACGCCTTTCGCCGGGAGTATTGGAAGGTGCATCGGCATTTCTCTATCTGGCAAGTACAGCTTTATTGCAGAGCCGTAACGGGATCATCAAAGTTTTTCCGGCAGTTCCGGAAAATTTCAGCGGCAGTTTTGAAAAAATGCTTGCCGAAAACGCCATAGAAGTTTCATCAAAAATGCGTAACGGCAAAGTTACCGAAGTCAAGTTGAAATCGCTTTACGGCGGCAACTGTCTGCTGGCAGATCCCTTTGCCGACCGGCAGGAAAATTTGCTTACCGTTGAACTGCCGCCCGGCAAAACAATAGTTTTACGCTGAATTGTCCGGCTTGTCAGGGCGTGGTTCCGGCTTGATATTGGTGAAGATCTTCAGCACTTTGCCTGCTTCTTCAGTGCGTACATCCGAAGCAAAGAGGTTGTAAATATTCTGCTGACTGCGGCTGGCTGGGTTGCTGCTTTTGGCTGAATATTTGCCGTTGCTTTTCAATATGCGGGCTTTGAATTTATCGTTAAGCTCAAACGCCAGTATCTTCATAAGTTTCTGACGATTTTCCTGACGGCTCACCGGGAAGAGTATCTCGATGCGGCGATCCAGATTGCGGGTCATAAAGTCGGCACTGGAAAGGTAAAACTCTTCGCTGCCGCCATTGGCAAAATAGTATATGCGGCTGTGTTCCAGATAGCGGTCAACAATGCTTATAACATTGATGTTGTTATTGCCCACATCCGGCTGCAGACAGCAAATGCCCCGCACGATCAAATCTATTTTCACCCCGGCATCAGCTGCCGCGTAAAGTTTGCGGATGATCTCCGGATCGGTCAGGCTGTTCATCTTGGCGATGATCCTGCCGGGGCATTGAGGGGTGGATTTTTCCATTTCCCGCTCGATGAGGGTCGTAAGTTTCCACCGCAGATCAAAGGGGGAGGCGGCGATCTTTGCCCAGTCGATGTCGGGGCGGGCGTTGCCGGTTATGATGTTGAATAATCCTGATACATCGTTGCAAAGCTCTTCGTCGTCGGAAAATATACTCAAATCGGTGTAAAGTTTGGCGGTTTTGTCGTTGTAATTACCGGTGGCAAGATGCACATAACGCTTGATGGCATCTTGCTCTTTACGCACGATCAACAGGGATTTGCAGTGTATTTTCAAACCCGATATGCCGTAAACCACATGGGCTCCGGCTTCTTCCAGACGGCGTGCCCATACGATGTTGTTGCCTTCGTCGAAGCGGGCTTTAAGCTCTACGATAACTGTTACCTGTTTGCCGTTGGCGGCGGCACGGGCAAGCATTGCCACCACCGGCGAATCGCCGCTGACCCGGTATAAAGTCTGCTTGATCGCCAGTACCGACGGGTCGTCAGCAGCACCGGCCAGCAGCCGGATGACCGGATCAAACTTCTGGAAAGGCACAGCCAGCAGAATTTCTTTATGTTTGGTGATACTTTCAAAAATATTTTCATTTTCCGGCAACTCGGTGTTATTTACCGGCACCCAGGGTTTTTCCAGCAGATCGGGGCGTTTGACTTTGTTTATCAGCTCAAAAAGTGCCTTCAAATTAAGCATACCTTTAACGGTGTAGCGGTAGGAGCTGTCCAGCTCAAACTCTTTGGCAAGCCAGTTCCGCAGCGAACCTTTTGCCCGGTTGGAAACCTCCAGCCGGATGGGTTCCCGGGAGCGGCGTTCCAATAAATTCAGCTCTACGGAGCGGAGCAGATCGTCGCACTCCTCTTCGATGGCAAAGTCCATATCCCGGGTGATGCGGAAAGGGAAACTCTCCAATATCTTGCACCCGGCAAAGAGTTCCGGCAGTTCGCTTTCGATCAAATCTTCCAGCAATACAAAGGTTTTGCCGGGCACTTTATCCGGCACGGGAATAAACCGCTCCAATACTTCCGGAACTTCCACAAACGCAAAAAATTCGTTTTTATTTTCTTCTTTGCTTTTCAGATGTACTGCCAGTTCCACCACGCCGTTTTTCAGCACCGGGAAGGGGTGGCTGGGGTCTACTGCCAGCGGGGTCAGCACCGGCAGAACTGCTTTGCGGAAATACTCTTTAAGGTGTTTGCGGACTTTGCCGGAGAGATTTTTCAGCTCGGCAATGCGGATATTTTCCTTTGCCAGAGCAGGCAAGAGCTCGTTGTAAAGTATGCGGTGCTGGTAAGCAAGGAGTTTTTCCAGCTTCCAACGCAAATGCTGTAATTGTTCAAAGGCAGTAAGTCCGGCAGGGTCGGCGGAGTGGTCGTTCATTTTTACAGCATGGCGAAGCCCGGCAATGCGTACCATAAAAAATTCATCCAGATTGCTGCTGAAAATAGCGATGAATTTCAAACGCTCCAACAGCGGCAGATTTTTGCACGCCGCCTCTTCCAGCACCCGGGAGTTGAAATCAAGCCAGCTTAATTCCCGGCTCAAAAAAATCTCTGTACCATACTCTTTTTCCATGATCTGCTCTCACTGAAAACGCAATATTTCAGCACCTTTTGCCAAACTGTGGGGCTGGGCAAAGGTTGCCGTGCTTTGATATTTTTCTTCGTCGATAACTGTAAAGACCGCCCGTTTGCCGGGTGTGATCGACCCAATACTGTTCAATCCGAAAATTTGGGCGATATTGCCGCTCATTTCGCTGATTATTTCACCCAAAACGGCTCCCTGTTTGCGGCGTAAGGCAAGATATTCGGCGTGATTGCCGAAACCCCGGGGGTGACTGCTGCCGAAGGCGTAAGTTTGATTGCGGGCACTTTCGTCGCTGCCGGGAACAACCGATTTATGGGCTGCCAGCAGCTCCATATTTTCTTGCGACAGCGTGTGAAATGCTCCGGTGGAGCCGGGAGCATCCAATTTAAGTATCTCCAAATAGAGTTCTTCCGGAGCAAGATTTTCACATATTGCCGCATCGGCAAGGATTTTGCCATTGTATTTTTTATATGGTTCAGCTGCCGAAATTATTCTTACAGCCTGCCAGTATTCCTTTGACCGCTCCTGCTGCAACTTTGTCAATATCTCTTTATAGACTGCCGGGTCGTGCAAAACTTTCATCAACTTTACATCGTCATACTCATCAAAGGGTTCCGGCAAGATAACGCTCAACTGGGTCATGGAGGCGTTGTAGCAGTATACATCGCCGGTAATACGCATACCGGGGGTTGCCAAGGCGTTTAAAATGGCATTTATCTTGTGGAAATTCTGTACTCCGGCAGTTTTCAGATGGCTCAAATGCACTTTTTTCAATCCGGCACGGCGGGCAGCTTCAAGAGTTTCCGACAGAGCATTTTCCAAATCGTTGCCTTCGCTTTTCAGGTGAATGGTAAATACTTTATCATGGCGGGCAACTACCTGCAAAAGTCTGACCAATTCATCCATATCGGCAAAACAGCCCGGCACATAGAGCAAGCCTGCTGACAAACCCACCGCTCCGGCGGCAAGTTCCCGGTCAAGGATATTGCACATTTGAGTTGTTTCTTCAGGAGTAAGATGTTTTTTTTCGTACCCCGCTACACTGGCACGCAAAGTGTTGTGGCCCACTTGAGGAAAAAGCTCCAATGCCGGACGGAGCTGCTGCAATTTTTGCATATAACTTGAGTAGTCGCTCCAATCCAGCAAGGTGTGGTAGCTGCAATAAAGCTCCTGCAAATGCTCCCGGTTATGGTTGGTCAGGGGAAAGGGCGATAATCCGCAGTTGCCGGAAATTTCAAAGGCTATACCTTGAGCTGTTTTGCCTTGAGCCTCTTTCATGGCAAAAACCGAAATATCCGAGTGGCCGTGACTGTCGATAAATGCCGGACAAAGCACTTTACTTTCGTCAAAAAATCTCTCTTCGCCGCCGCCGGGAGCAAAATCGCCCCGCTCCACCGATTGAATTATGCCGTTTTTGAGCGTTATCCTGCCTGCAAACACTTCCGAAGTTGTTCCGTCGGCAATCCGCCGTGCAGTCAGAAAACGCACACTCATTTTTACTTATCGCTTTTATCCGCTGGCGGGTTTGGTTGCTGATCCGGCGGTACCACGCTATCCAGATCACGGGGGATAACTGCATATTGCAGAATGGTTATCAAGGTAAGAACCAATACCATCTGCACCGTTACCACTGCCGCAGTCGCCAGCGAGCCCCAGAGCATGGGCAGTGCCGCCAAGCCGGTGAGCAAACAAAGCACATGCACCAGCTGCACTGCCCGTTTGCGGCTCAAACCCATGCGGACAAAGCGGTGTGATATGTGATTGTGGTCGCCGATCCAGAAAGGTTTGCCGTTCAATGTACGCACCACAGTTACGCACATGGCGTCAAAAATCGGCACAGCCAGTATGCACAACGGTATGAGTATGGAAAGTTTACTGGCAGCCACCGAACTGTTGAAGTAAGTCGTTCCGGCACTGGAAACTGCCAGCAGATACCCGAGCAGATGACTGCCGCCATCGCCCATAAAAATCGAAGCCGGCGTGTAGTTATAGAACCAGAACCCCAGGGCACAACCTGCCCCCAGGGCACTCAAACATGCCACAAAGTATTGCTGCTGAAAACCCGCCGCTACCGTAAAAAGCATCAATGCTATCCCGGCAGTACCGGCTGCCAGACCATCCATATTGTCAAAAAAGTTGATGGCGTTCATCAGCAGCATGAACCAGAATACCGTAACCGCAAAGCCGAACCAGGGAGCCTCTACAAAAAGCGTTACCCTTATACCGGCACCGCCTACGGCGATAACTGCTATGATGAATTGCCCGAGAAACTTCCAGTGGGCCTTCAAATGCCGCACATCGTCAAAAGTCCCCAAAGTTACCGCCAGCACGGCTCCCAGCACCAGACAGACCACCCGGTCAAGTATGGAAAATGCTCCGGGGAAGTAGGCTTTGATATTTTCTGCCAGCGGTATGATGGAACTTTTGCTCATGATCGCCATGCCCCCCAGCAGTATCAGGAGCCAGCCCGAAAGCATGGCAGCACCGCCCAAAAGCGGCGTGGCTTTGCCGTGAAATTTATGTTTTTCGCCGCTGGGCCGATCCATAATATCCAGCTTGGCGGCAACTTTCTGGGCAACCGGAGTAAGCAGTATCAAACTGGCGGTACCGGCCAGAAAGATCAATATGTAAATATGATGCCACTGAATTGACATTTTTCCGCAACTTTCATTTGTAAAAATCTTTAACTGACATTATTTTAAAAAGAAACGATTTCAATAAGATAACGCCAATTTCGGCGATTTCAAATATCTGGAGTTTTTTTTATGGGCAAACATTATGTTTTCGGGCCGGTAGCGTCCCGCAGACTGGGTATATCACTGGGGGTTGACCCCATACGGAAGCATACCTGCACACTGGACTGCATCTATTGCGAAGCGGGCAAAACCGAAGAACTCACCTGCCAGCGGCAGGAATTTGCCCCGCTGGAAGAAGTGCAAAAGGAATTAACTGAAGTGCTGAGCACAGCTCCGGAACTGGATTATATAACTTTTTCCGGAGCCGGAGAACCCACACTGTATAAACATCTGCCGGAACTGGCGTGCTGGATCAAAAGTAATTACCCCCAGTATAAGATCTGTCTTTTGACCAACGGCACTTTGCTTGCTGATCCGGAGGTGTGCAAAGTTCTGGAATACATTGATCTGGCAATGCCCAATTTTGACGCCTCCACCGATGAGGAATTGCAGATCATCAACCGCCCCGCACCCGGAATAAGCGTGGGATCGCTGGCGGAGGGTATCCGCAACGCCGCAAAACTCTACCCCGGCAAACTGGCGTTGGAACTTTTTATTGTGCCGGGAGTCAATGACAGCCCGGGCAGTATCGAACGCTTTGCCGGATATATCAGGAGCTTTAAAGGATTGCACAGCGTACAGCTCAACACCCTCGACCGCCCCGGCGTGGTGGATTGGATAGAACCGGCTCCGGCAGCAACCATCAAAAAGTTTATTGCTGCGTTGGAAGAGATCGTGCCGGTGGAGTCCGTAGGCAGATTCCGCTGCCGCAGCAAGGCGTTAAAAAAAGCTGTTACGCTCGATGATGTTGATGAGCAGCTGCTGGAGCTGGTCTCCCGCCGCCCGGCAACTGCCGAAGATATAGCTTTGCTGCTGCAAATAACTCCGGAGCAAGCCGGGCAGAAAGCCGAAACCATGCTCAAAGCCGGACTGCTGTGTGCCGAAAAAATGCCCCGGGGCATCTTTTATTCAACACTATGAAGACTTTTGGCCTTGCATAAAATGGTTTTAGAAGTTATATTACAACCAGTTATAACAAGGAAACAATAAATGCAGAAAAGCAGAAAAAACAAAAGAGAGAAAAATCTGCCCCCCGCCGGAGCTTACAAGCAGCGGGGCAATTTGGCATGGGGTGTATTTCTGTTTGCATTTATATTGCTTTTGGCAGCGGCGCCGTGGCGGAGAACGGTGGAAAACTTTTTTGCTCCTTACCTCTCGCTGGGCAATGCAATAAGCAGCAAGATCGCTGACCAGACCATCAAACTCCACAGCCGCAAAGAGCTGGCGGCCGAGATCTACCGCCTGCGGCAGCAGAACTTTGAGCTTGCCATGCAAAATACCATAAATCAAAAGCTGGCAAAAGAAAATCTCCAGCTGCGGAGCATGCTCAATCTTTCGCCCCCGCCCGGTTATGATTATGTGGCGTGCGATGTTTTATTGCGTGACCCCTGGCACTGGAACAACGGTTTTACCATCAGCCGGGGCAGCCGCGACGGCTTGCAGCCGGGGCTGGCGGTCATTGCTCCCATGCCCGATAAGCAAGGCAGAGTAATGTTGCTGGGGGTGATCGAAAGCGTCAGCAAATTTACCTCGCATGTTATAAGTGTGTTGAATCCGGAATTCAGTATTTCAGTATCTCTGCCCGAAAGCGGTACGGTGGGTTTTCTCAATGCGGGGGGCTTTGAACACTCTTCCGGCAACACTGCCTCGGTGGGTTTTCTGCCTGCCAACAGCACTTTTGCCATCAATGAACGCATTTTTACTACCGGTTTTGAAGCCGCCATACCCGGCGGCTTGTGGGTAGGCAGTCTGGCAAGTATCGAACAAACCAGCATGCCCTTCGGCAACCGGCTCTACCGCCGTGGTACCATGCGTCCGGCAGGCGATCTGGAACACCTGCGGACAGTAATGGTCGCCAAACTCAAAAAATCTTTGCAGGATGGAACAGTGGAACAATGAACAAACTGGTTTTTCTGCTGTTGAGTCAATTTTTACTGATCTTGCTTGAATTGGCAATGGGCAACTGCGGCTGGACTCTGCCCTGGGCTTTGCTGGGGGCACTTTATTTGACTTTATCTTTGGGCAGAAACTGGGGCGTGGCAGCGGCTTTGCTGGCATCTTCCGTGCTGGCAGTGCTTTACGGAGGCAACTGGAATTGGCTGAAAATCATAGTGTACCCGCTGCTGGCAATGGCGGTCAGCTGGTGGATAGACCGCCATGACGAAGATATTTCGCTGAAATTCTGGACTCCGGGTGCCTTTGCTGGCGTGGCGGCAGCAGTTCCGGCGTTGGCATGGATGCTTTTCCGCTGGAGCGAAAGCGGTATTTATCCAACTGAACTGCACTGGCTGATCTGGCAGATGGTCTGGACTGCGGCGGTATCAATGCTGCTATTTGCGGCAATAATGTTTTTGGGCGAAGCGATGTCTGAATTTCTGGGACTGCCCCGGTTCCTTACCCGGAAAGGGGGCGAACAGCGATGACCCCTGCCAACAGTTTCCGGGTGCGGCTGCTGATCGTGGCGGCTTTGATGCTCGCCGGTTTTTCTGTATTGATCTTCAAGCTCTGGTACGAACAGATACACTTTGGCGAACGCTACCGCAAAGCCATTATCCGGCAATCGGTGCGGCGGGTTCGGCTGCCGGGGATGCGGGGCAAGATTTTTACTGCGGATTATCTTTTGCTGGCAGATAATGTACCGGGCTACAATCTGGTATTTTATCTGCAGGAAATGCGGCTCAATTCCCGTAAAAAGACCATCGAAAATATCCGCAATATAGCCCAAAAAATGGCAAACGAGCTGAACCGCCCCGATAATTTGAGCGAAAAAGCCATCCGCCGCCATATAACCACCCAGCCCGGTATGCCGCTGGTGATCTACAAAAATCTTTCAGCCATAGAGCTGGCAAGAGCCTATCAGCTTATGCCGCAAATGCCGGGTATGGGCATAGAATTGGAAACTTTGCGGAACTATCCGCAAAAAGATATGGCTGCCCTGACCATTGGGTTCGCCCGTCCGGAAACTGCCGACGAGGCACCCGACCGCAAGGATTTTCCGTATTACCGTACCGGATTTGAGGGCAAAAGCGGAGTTGAGCGTGCTTTTGACCGTGCTGCTGGTAATCAGTATGTGCCGGGACTGCACAGCCAGGCAGGCTACGAACTTATTCAGGTGGATCATCTGGGCTATGTAAATGCCCGCAGGTTGGAATACCTTGCCCCCACCGCCGGGAACAATATAGTTTTAACGCTGGACAGCCGGGCTCAAAAACTGGGCGAAAAGGTCATGCGTGATCAGCGGGGAGCATTGGTTTTGCTCAATGCAGATACCGGCGAGATACTCTCTTTAGTATCCAGCCCCCGTATGGATATATCAAGAACAACTCCGGCGTGGAAACAGGAGTATTACCAGAAGCTCCTGAAAGATCCCCATCTGCCCATGTTTGACCGTGCCACCCGGGGCAGCTACATGCCCGGCAGCATCGTAAAACCCCTTGCGGCTCTGGCGGCGTTGAAGAATAATATTGATCCGGAAAAAGTCATTGAATGTGACGGCAGAAGCATAATTCAAGGGGCAAGGATCTCCTGTGCCAACCGTTTCGGTCATGGCGAAATGGATATGCTTGCGGCTATTGAACGCTCCTGCAACGATTATTTTATTGAAACAGGTTTGGAACTCGGTGCCGATAAACTTGCAGAAATGTACGCTGCTGCCGGGATCGGCGAAGCTCCCGGATTGGAAACCGGCGGCACCCGGGGCTTGAATCCGGCAAGCAGGATAAATTCAAACAAATACAAGTGGCGTAATTACGATACAGCCAACATCTCCATCGGGCAGGGCATGATATTGGTTTCGCCCCTGCAAGCGGCACGCTTTACGGCGGCAATAGCCAACGGCGGCAAACTTATGCAGACAACGCTCCTTAAAGAGGTTTACAACGATCAGGGCAAACTGCTTTTCCGTAATCAGCCCAAGCTGATAAGAAAGTGGCAGCTGCCGGAAAACGCTCTGGAGCTGGTCAAACAGGGCATGTATAGAGTGGTGAACTCCAATCAGGGCAGCGGCAAGAGTGCCAAAAGCGATAAACTGGTGATCTACGGTAAAACCGGCACCGCCGAAGTCGATACCCGTCACGGCAGGATCAACAACACCTGGTTTACCTGTTTTACAGAAAAAGATAATATCCGCTACGCTCTGACGATTCTGGTGGAAGAAGGTCGTTCCGGCGGCAGAAATTGTGCTCCGCTGGCAAGGAATTTTCTGGAAGAGTATTTGAGGGAGCTGCGTTGAAATATGGCAAAAAGAGTATTGATCACCGGCGGCGGCAAACGCATCGGAGCGGCGTTGGTCAAAGCCTTTGCCGAAAATGACTGGCAAATATATATCCATGTAAACAACTCCGTTATTGAGGCAGAAAATCTGCTCTGCCAGCTGAAAGATCCGGCATTACACACCATTACCCGGTGCGACTTCAACGACCCGGCGGCCCGCAAAGAGTGGCTGGCAACGCTGCCGGAATTTGATTTAGTGATCTGCAATGCCAGCTGCTACCGCCTGACCAAACGGAACGAAGTGGAAACTTTTGAAAACCGTCAGCGTTACTGGCAGGTGAATTATCACTCTGCGTTGGAACTTATTGATTTTCAGGCAAAAAATCTGCCGGAAAACCGCCCGGCATCCGTCATAGTATTGCTGGATTGCGATGTGTTGACAAGCTGCGGCGGAGTCAAAGAGTTCACCGAACCGCCGGCGGGGGTGGACAGCTACCTTGCCAGCCGCATAGCTCTGGCAAATAAACTGCCGGAATTGGCACGAAAACACGCCCCGAAGCTGCGGATAAACGCTATTGCCCCCGGCCCGGTACTGCCGCCGGTGGATTGCACAACCAAAGGTATGACCGTAATATTGGAAAAAGTCCCCATGCACCAGCCGGTAGCTGTTGAAGATATAGTCGATACGGCACTATTTTTAGCAGAGAACAACTCCCTGACCGGCAGCATAATAGCCGTAGATGGCGGCATGCACCTCAATAACGGAAATTGACATTAGAACACTCCATTGGCAATAAAGGCAGTCAGCTATGTTGGAAAATGGCTTGTTGAGCTGTTCAGATTTACTCTATTTTCAATTCTTCCGCTGCCAGCGGTAGGCGGCAGGGGTTATGTTGTGGATTTTTTTGAAGCTCCGCACAAAATAGTTGCTGCCGGCAAAACCGCAGTTCTGGGCGATCTCTTTGATGGCAAGGTCGGTGTTCAAGAGCAGTTTTTCGGCGTATTCCAGCTGATAAGAGAGTTTCAGTTCCGAAAAACTCATCCCCGAATATTTCCGGCACAGATTTGATACATAGTTGGGCGTTATCTGAAAAACCTTTGCCACCTGCTCCCGGCTGACCCCATCGCAGCAGTTAGTGTGGATAAAGTTGCAGATCCGGCTCCAGCGTTTGGAAACATGTACCGGCGACGGTGCCGCATCATCTCCGGCGATCTCCTTTAAAGTAAGGTGCAAAAGCGGCATCAGCAGTTCACCGGCAATATCATCGCAATCTTGCTCATGGAGTTTATACAATGTATCGAGCAACTGCATACCCGCTGCCGACAGGGGCTTGGAGGTGTGATAAAATATATCCCGCATGGTCGGCGGCTTGTGTATACCGTCAAAGTCGATGCACATAGCCCTTATGTGGGTGGGGAAATAGCTGAACGAATAACTTACAGTGGGGTTCCCCGTGCCGCTGTAAGTCCATAAATAGCTTTGGGCAGAACTGAAAATTATTGCAGGTTTTGGTACCTCGCAAGTTAAAAACTGATCGTCTTTACTGTATTTTAAATAAGTTTTACCCTCCAGCATTATCAGCAAGCGATCCACATGATGCATATTAGCTTGCCGGGGAGCATCAAAAAACACCCGCTTATCGGCAATATCAAAATCAAAAATCCTCTGGCAACTCTCCAGCAAGCCGGTACGGGAAACTTGAAAACGATCCATTTTATTATATTTCTGCTATAAAAAATATATTATTTTTGATTGAATTTTACAATAGTGCTATAAAGTGTATATTGCAAATCTTGTAATGGAAAATTTTTTCATATATATTTATCCGGTGAAAGGGAATTTGAAATCACCTCTGTAAACAGTATATTGTAAAGGACTATGGTTATGAAAGAACGATTTTTCACCTTGATCGAATTGCTGGTCGTAATTGCTATAATTGCCATTCTGGCGGCAATTTTGCTTCCTGCATTGAACAGTGCCAGAGAAAGGGGGCGCAGTGCCAGCTGTATCAACAATATGAAACAATTGGGGCTGGCATTTCAGAACTACATCGATGATAATGAAGACTGGTGTCCCAGTGCGCTGGATATCGGTTGGAAGGGCAGTGGCGGACGCAGTTGGTGTG
>JAZSHD010000122.1:0-7059 GCA_045533055.1 Victivallaceae bacterium
TCTATTTGTGTAACAAATAGATAAATGCCAATAAAAGGTTTGGAAAAGGGTGATGGGGTTTGGGGAAGAGGGAAAGAACCTTTCCTCAAAAAGGTTTTTCCCTCTTCCCCAAGGCTCCCATATCAACCTTTATCGGGAACATAGCAAAAAATAAAAAATCACAATATCTTGATCAAACAAAGGAAAAATCATGAAAAAGACATTGCTTATGCTGCTTGCCGCAGCCTTCGCCGCATTTAGTGTGAGTGCTGCTGAAACCAAAGCCTCTGCTGAAAAAAACGCCGCTGAAAAAGCTGCCAAACCCGCTGCCAAAAAGGCTGCCAAGCCCAAGAGAAAACCCTATGTTATTCCGGCTGACGGCGGCTTGAAGACCTCCACCACCGCCACACCCCGCAACAATCCCAACGCCAAGAGAAAGAGCACTTGGCACAAGCGTTACGATGCCAAACTCAAGCAGATCGCTGATTACAAAAACGATGTGGATATGGTCTTTATCGGCGACAGCATCACCCATTTCTGGGAAAAAGATTGCAATGGAAATAACAATAAGTACAAAATCGGCGGTCTGAATACTTATAAAAAGTATTTCAGCAACTACAAGGTCATCAATCTCGGGTATTCCGGCGACCGTACCGAAAACACCTTGTGGGTGGTCAACGAAAGCGGCTACCTCAAGAACCTTAAAGCCAAGATGGTGGTGGTCATGATCGGTACCAACAATATCGGTCACAAACGCTCCACTTCCGCCGCTGCAGCTGCCGGGGTCACCAAGATCGTGGAAGGAATCCGCACCCAGCTGCCCGAGACCAAGATCGTGCTTTTCGGCGTATTCCCCCGTGGTGCCAATGCCAAACACATTTTCCGCAAACAGGTTGCCGAAATCAATAAAGTTATTTGCAAGCTGGGCGATGACAAGAATGTTTTCTACTGCGACATCACCGATAAATTTGTGGATAAAAAAGGCAATCTGCCCAGAACTCTGATGCCCGATGTGCTGCACCCCAACGATGCCGGTTACGAAATCTGGGCACAGGCAATGATGCCTTATGTCGAAAAATTCGTCGGCAAAAAATAAATTGATTTTATGAAAGTCTTGACTGCTCCGACCATTGCTGAAATGGTGGTTAAAAAGTCCCGGTTTTTATCGGAGGCTATCCCGGTGGATAGTGCCGAAAAGGCCCGGGCGATCTGGCACAGTCAGAAGCTCAAATACGATAATGGCGGGCACATCGTGTTTGCCTTTGTTGTGGGCAATTCCGGTGGTATTCTGGGGTGTTCCGACGATGGCGAACCCGCGGGTACTGCCGGACGGCCGACGCTGGAAGTGGTGAAAAACTCCGGCATCACCAACTTTATTCTGACCACTGCCCGCTGGTACGGCGGCATCAAGCTGGGTACCGGCGGCTTGGTCAAAGCCTACACCGAAGCGGCTCAAATCGCCTTGGAAAATGCCCCCACCCGGGAGCTGCAAATGATGGCACATATCAACTTTGCAGTGCCCTACAATCTATTGGATCAGACCAAAAAGCTGCTGGAGGGGTTGAAGTTTGAAGCCTTTGAGGAAAATTACGCCGATAATATAGAGTTTTCCGGGCGGCTGCCGGAAGTAAATCAAGCCGGATTGGCAGCTTTTCTGCAAGATGCCAGCAAAGGTGCGGTAGTGCTTAATATCGAAAAAACAATTCTGGAATAATTTTCCGGAGCTTTATCAAATCAAACTTACTGCATCCATATCCAGATATAAATCTACGGATTTTTTCCATACTTCGTGCAGTACAAAGTGCCGCAGTGCCCGCCGCACCTGCGAAATCTTTTCGCCCCGGAAAGTGGCTATGTAGCGGTATTTGCCTTTGATCCGTGCCAGCGGTGCCGGTGCCGGTTCCACGGCGATAACGCTTTCGTCGCAAAAGGCTTTGGCTTTGTTGAAAACAGCGTTGATCACTTCCACGGCGTCGCTTTCGTTTTCGCTTCTGGCGTAGAGGGCTATCAAATGACCGAAAGGCGGATACTGCAAAACCTGCCGCACCGCTGAATCGTATTCGTAAAACGCCGGAAAATCCTGTGCCACGGCGTAGCGGATAACATCGTTGTAGGGGCTGAAAGTCTGAATTATCACTTCGCCATGTTTATCGCCCCGTCCGGCACGGCCCGCAACTTGGGTCAAGAGCTGGAAAGTCCGTTCGGAGGCCCGCACATCGGGTATATTCAAACCGCTGTCGGCATTGATGACTCCCACTAAAGTAACATTGGGGAAATCCAGCCCTTTGGCGATCATCTGCGTACCGATAAGTATATCCAGCTCGCCCCGGCGGAACTTTTCCAGCGTTATTTCGTGGCTGTCGGCACTCCGCATGGTGTCGGAATCCATCCGCTCGATCCTTGCATAAGGAAAAATGCGTCTGGCAGCTTCTTCGATGCGTTCAGTGCCCACTCCGTGGAACTTCAGCACCTCGCTGTTGCATTGGGGGCAATGCACCGGTGCGGGGGCTATTCTGCCGCAAAGTCCGCAAGTAAGCATCTGGCGGCTTTTGTGATAGATGTAGGCTTTTGAGCAATCGGGGCACTCGGCGACCCAGGTGCATATATCCTCCGGGCAGGCAAGTTCCCGGGCAAAGCCCCGCCGGTTCAGAAAAAGTATCACTTGCTCTTTCAAACGCAAGCGGTCGTGGATGGCTGTAACCAGTTCCGGGGTAAAAAGTGAACTGTTTTTTTCGTGATTTTCTCTGGCTCTTGCTTGAGCCAATGCCAGATCCACCACCTTTACTTCCGGCAGGGGAGAGTCTTCGGCACGGTGCTGTAAAGTCCAGAGTTTGTATTTGCCGTTCAAAGCGTTGTAATAACTTTCCAGCGAGGGGGTGGCACTGCCTAAAATCACGGCGGCATTTTCCAGTTTGCCCCGCATTACTGCCACATCTCTTGCTGAATAGCGGGGGGCTTCGGACTGTTTGTAGGAGTTTTCGTGTTCTTCATCGACTACGATCAACCCCAGATTTGCCAACGGTGCAAAGAGTGCCGACCGTGCCCCGATGGCGATTTTGGCTTCCTGTTTGTAGATTTTCTGCCACTCTTCCCGCCGCTCGGCATCGCTCAAACGGCTGTGCAGAACTGCCAATGCATTGCCGAACCGTGCCCGGAACCGCCGGACAGTTTGGGGCGTAAGCGATATTTCCGGCACCAGCACAATGGCACTTTTGCCCAACTCCAAAGCGTGGGCAATGCTTTGCAAATATACTTCGGTTTTGCCCGAACCGGTTACGCCGAACAGTAAACCGGTACGGATTTTTTCTTCTTCGTGGTCAAGGAGATAGTATATACCTTCCAACGCTTTGGCTTGTTCTGCGGTGGGCGTCCGGGGCTGGTCGGGGGCGACCTGACTTTGAAAACGCTCCCGCCTCGTGGCGGTGGGATCCACGCTGCCAACTGCAATGAGTTCTTCATCCAAAAGTGCTTTGACCACGCTCGCCCCGGCACCGCAAGATTGGGTTATCTCTTCGGCGGTGAGGTTTTCCTCCCGGGAGAGGAGCTGTAAAACACTCAAGCGTTTGGCGGCGGATTTGCGGTTGCCGTGGGTGTGAAAATATTCATCGACCTTGCTTTGTTCGCCCAGCACAAAACGGCGTTTGCCCCGGTTTGCCGTACCCCGGCGGACGGCTCCCGGCAGCAGAGCTTTGATGGTTTGTTCGTAACTGCAGCAGTAATAATCTGCCATCCAGCTGCCCAGCTCCAGAAGTTTGGCGGGCAGTTGAGGCGAATTGCTCTTTATGGCAGTAATGGCTTTAAGGGCAAATTTGCTTTGAAAATTTTCTACTTCAGATACGCTCAAAACACAACCGGTGCGGCTGGATTTGCCGAACGGCACTTCCACGCGGACACCGGGACGCACCGCCGAAGCCAGCTCCGGCGGCACGAGGTAATCGAACTTTTTATCTAACGAAAGTTCAACAATAACTTGAGCTATAAGCACTTATATCTTCAGCAATCTTCCACCGCCGGCGGCGTGCGGAATTTAAAGCCGTAGCGTTCGTTGTAGTCACGAACTTCTTTTTCAATGGCGGTGGCAAGTTTCAGGGCTTTCAAACCAGCTTCGCCGGAAACTTTGGCTGAAACCACGCTGCCGCTTGCCTGACTGGCTTTGACAGCAGCAATAAAGTCTTCCAGCTCCGCTGCCAAAGCGTTCTTTTCGTTGAGGGCAATATCTTTGCGTGCCAAGCCGATGCGGTTGCGTTTGAGCACCACGCCGGAGTGCTTGCCGTAGTCCATGGAAAGATAGCAATCTTCCTGAAACACCCGGAATCTCCGCATGGGTTCCTGACTTACCCGGCTGGCGGTCATGTTTGCTACTGAACCATTCTGGAACTTGATACGCACGCTGACGATATCTTCGGTATTGCCCATTACCGGAATACCCACGGCATCAAAGCGTTCCACCTCGCTGTCCACCATGGTCAGCACCAAATCTATATCGTGGATCATCAGATCCAGCACCACACTCACTTCGGTACCCCGGCGGTAGCTGCCCGGCCGCGGCGGCGGATAGTTTGCCAGCCGGTGGGCTTCGATAAACCGGGTGTTGGCTTTGTATTTTTCCAGAAAGTCCATGGCGGGGTTGAAGCGTTCCACATGACCGACTGCCAGCACCACATTGTTTTCTTTGGCGGCTTTGACCATGGCTTCGGCTTCTTCCACGGTGGCGGCAATCGGTTTTTCCACCAACACATGCTTTTTCATTTCCAGCAGCGGAATGGTCATGGCGTGGTGGAAAGTTGCGGGCACTGCTACTGAAAGAGCGTCGCAGTCAGATGCCAGCTTCTGCCAGGTGTCATAAACTTTCAGATTGAATTCTTCGCCTACTGCCCGGGCGGTGGCGGCGGGGGTATCAAAAATACCCACCACTTCAGCATTTTCACTCAAATTGTAAAGACGGGCATGATGCCGCCCCAACGCTCCGACGCCGATAACGCCGACTTTAAGTTTGTCATTAGCCATAATTATCCCTCTAAATATAGAATTTACCATTGAATTTATAATAATATAACCACTATTTGGCAAAACTCAAGGATTTTTCTTTGCAAGAAAGCAATTTCAGAGCTATATTTACGCATGTATTGAAATATTCTTAAAGAAAGGTATTGTTATGTCCGGTAATTTTGTTTACAATCGGGTGCTGCTCAAGTTGAGCGGCGAAACTCTCAAGGGACAACTGGATCACGGGTATGATTCCGAAGCCGTCCGCAATGCAGTTGCACGCATCAAACCTTTGGTGGATCAGGGTTTGGAAGTGGCGATCGTGGTCGGTGCGGGCAATATCTGGCGTGGCGTCATGGGGGCAAATACCGGCATGGATCCGGTTTCCTGCGACTATATGGGTATGCTGGCGACCATGATGAACGCTCTTTGTTTGAAAGAGTTCTGCAACAACAACGGACTTACCGCCGAAGTTTACGGCTCTATGGCATGGGGTACAGCAGTACCGCAGTTCGACCGTGCCCAAGCGATGCGGGATCTGGAAGCGGGGAAAGTGGTGATCTTTGCCGGAGGTACCGGGAGTCCCTTCTTTACTACCGATACCACCGCAGCTTTGCGGGCTTTGGAAACCCAGTGCGATGCGGTGCTCAAAGCCACCAAGGTCGACGGCATCTACACCGCCGACCCCTTCAAAGACCCCAACGCTGTGCGTTACAAGGTTTTGAGCTACGAAGAAGCCTTGAGCAAACAGCTTAAAGTCATGGATGCTGCGGCATTCAGCTTGTGCCGTGAACACGACTTGCCCATTGTGGTTTTCAACTTCTTTGAAACCGGCAGTCTGGAACGGGTGCTTATGGGCGATACCTCTGCCGGAACGGTGGTGAAATAATGGCGATCCACCCCACAGCAGCCATTGCTCCGGGTGCCGTGATCGGCAAAAATGTGGAGATCGGCCCCTATGCAGTGGTGGAAAACAACTGCGTTATCGGCGATAATTGCTGGATCGATGCCCACGCCAAAGTTTGCGAATACACCACCGTGGGCGAGGGTACCCGCATCTATTTCGGTGCATTGGTGGGTACCGAGCCCCAGGATCACCGGTTCAAGCCGGGCTTGCGGAGCTTTACGGAAATCGGCAAAAATGCGGTGATCCGGGAGTATGTAACGATCCACCGGTCGCCCTTTGAAGATAAAGTTACCCGGGTGGGCGACGGCACTTTGCTTATGGCATTTGTGCATATCGGTCACGATGCACAGATCGGCAATTATGTGACCATTGCCAACCAGACGGCAGTGGCGGGCCATGTGATCATCGAAGACCGGGCGGTGTTGAGTGCTTATGTGCTGATCCACCAGTTTTGCCGCATCGGCAAACTTGCCATGATCGGCGGCCGGACGATCCTGCCGCAGGATGTGCCGCCATATTGTATGCTTGCCGAAAACTGCCGGGTCTGCGGGCCCAATGTTATAGGTATGCGCCGGGCAGGCATGGAGTCGGATGCCCGATTGGCGATCCGCAAAGCGATCAAAACCTATTTTTTCAAGGATTTGAACGGCAGCAATGCTCTGGCAGAGATCGAAAGCGAACCCATGACGCCGGAAGTTCAGCACTTTGTGGAGTTCATCCGCAGCAGCGAACGGGGCATAATGGCAGGCGAAAGCGAACTGGCTGGCTTCATGTTTGATGAAGAATAATTTTTTGTTATTGTCCTGAAGTTTGTAAGAAAACAGAGTAAGGTGGCACATCGCGGGCAATCTCGAGCCTTGCTTCAACCCTGCACCTCGGCTTGTCCGCCGTAGCTTTATGCGAAGGCGGATCGAAAGGTACACCTTGTCACGGCGTAGTGTAACGAAGCCGGATCCTCGGGCAGGGCATTGCAAAACTCGACATTGCCGCACGCTGTATCCACCGGCGGCAAGCAATCCTTCTCGGGATGCGTTTGCCAGCACAAATCCAGTAATGATAAAACATAAAAAATAACCGTTTTAACAACATAGCTCTGTTCCCAATGCGGGTAGGTAGATAAAAATGACAGATATACCTGTGCATTGAGAATTTTTTCAAAATTTGAATGGCATTTATCTTTTTGCGGA
>JAZSHD010000155.1:0-7691 GCA_045533055.1 Victivallaceae bacterium
AAACAAATGGAATTTTATTTTTGAATACATTTGAACTCAAAAACAAGGATTTGACAAAAGGGGGGAGCTTTTTTCAAGTGAACCCACGCTCAAACTATGTCAAAAAACACCATTTTTAAGAAATTATGGGATTTCTGTGAAAAAAATTTGATGAATTTGACCTTTGCCAGCTTGCCAGAGTTGTGGAAGTGTGCCGCTTGAGTACCAGCCGTGCCGAAGCGGGTAAAAAACTCTTTGCCGTATCCCGCACCCGGCGGAAAAGCTCCAACGATTCCGACCGGCTGGGTAAATACCTGGATAAATTCGGTTTGACTTTTGCCCAATGCTGCGAAGATTGAGTGATACAAAAAACGGATGCAGTTTCAATAGCTGCACCCGTTTCTTTCCGACTGTTAAAAGAGTTGATCAATACTCTTCTTCGTCGTCGAACTCTTCATCGAAGTCATCAAAATCTTCGTCGTCTTCGTAGAAAGCATCATCGTCGTACGCATCGTCGTCGTACTCATCATCTTCGTCATCGTAATAACCGTAATCATCATCTTCCAGTTCGTCGATGTCGTCGTAATCATCTTCGTCGCCCAGATAACCGCCTCCGGCAGAGAGCAATGCTCCACATTCCGGACAGCAGCCGTCTTCGGCTTCGATTTCTCGTTCGCTGACTTCAGCCATGCAATAACGGCAAATGGTCATAAATCCACTCCTGATCGTTGATTTTCATGCAAGCATATTGCGTGTTTAGCTGCAATATAGCAAAAAAATCGTATTTGTCAAGTTTTTTACAGTTTTTTTTATTATTTCTTCGCCAGCAGATCTTGAGCGACCCGGACGCTCATCATGGCGTCGGCGGCGTAGGCTGCTCCGATTTGCGTGGCAAAAACTTCGTCCACCACGGCACCGCCCACGATGAATTTGGCTTGCAGACCGCTTGCTTTTGCCAGCTCTATAACTTTGGGCATTTCGCTCATAGTTGTAGTCATAAGAGCCGACAGCCCAATGATCCGGCAATTTTCTGCCTTTGCCCGTTCAATGATCGTTTCCGCAGGCACATCTTTGCCCAGGTCGATAACTTCAAAGCCGCTGTTGCGGAGCATCAATGCTGTAATATTTTTGCCAATATCGTGAATATCGCCCCTGACTGTGGCAATGATGAATTTTTCTTTGACTCCGCCGGCTTGAGAATCGTTCTGCAAAGCCGGTTCCAGAACTTTGATAGCCGCTTGCAACGCTTCGGCTCCGGCAAGCAGTTGAGGCAGAAAATACTCTTTTTTCTCAAACTTCTGACCCACAACATCAATAGCCGCCAGCAGATTTCCGTTCAAAAATTTACGGGCATCCAATGCTTTATCCTGCAAAGCTGTTTCCACAGCTTTTACTGCAGAAGCTCCGTCGCCCCGCATTACGGCATTGAACGCCTGTACTCCGGGATCGGCAGTTGCGGCAGGAGCTTTATTCTCCGCAGCAGCATTGCTCTGATTTGCCAGATATTTACTCATATTTCTATCTTTGCCGTTCAAGGCTTCCACTGCCTGTATCGCCGCCATAAAATCTGCGTTCATAGGGTTGGCAATGGCCATATTCAGCCCTTTTGCCATGGCCATAGCCAGAAAGGTGCGGTTGACCAGCATCCGGTTGGGCAAGCCGAAACTGATGTTGGAAAGTCCGCAAACCGTGTTGACTTTAAGATGGTTGTGGCAGTAGTCAATAAACTCCAACGCCGCATTACCCGCTTGCGGAGCTGCCGATACTGCCATAATAAGGGCATCCACGGCTACATCCTTGAGGTTATAGCCATACTTTTCGACTTCCGGCAGGAGTTTTTCCAGAACCGCAATGCGTTCAGCACAATTTTCCGGGAGTTTGTTTTCGTCCAGCGGCAGAAGTATGAGCATGGCTCCGTATCTGGCGGCAATGGGCAGAACTTTTTCTATGCGTTCTTTTTCGTAACTTATGCTGTTGAGCAAAGCTCTGCCTGGATAGACCCGCAAAGCGGCTTCCACGGCTTCCGGCGAAGTGGAATCTATACACAAAGGCGTATCCACCGCCCGGACGGTCTGCAAAACCACTTTCCGCATAAGGGCGGTTTCGTCCACGCCGGAAAGCCCCATATTTACATCCAGAACTTCCGCCCCGGCTGCTTGCTGTTCCAGAGCAAACTGCAAAGCCAGAGCCGTGGAGTTGCTGCGCAGTTCTGCTTGCAGAGCTTTTTTGCCAGTGGGGTTGATCCGTTCGCCAATGACCACAAAATTACGGTCGTACGATAACTTTTGGATGCGGCGGTTGCTGGAAATTATGCCCGATGCATCAAAGCGTTCCGGCAGCGGCAGCGTACTTGAACGCACTTTTCCGGCAGCAGCGGCAATGTGTGCGGGAGTAGTACCGCAGCAGCCGCCCAGCAGATTTACGCCGCTATTGAGCAAAGTATCCACATAATCAGCAAACATGCCGGGTGTCATGTTGAATACCGTTTTGCCGTCTTTAAGTATTGGCAATCCGGCGTTGGGCTTGGCGATCAGAGGTATTTGAGCATACTCTTTGATGGAGTTGATAAGTTTTGCCATATTTTCAGGACCGGTGGAGCAGTTGCAGCCGAAGGCGTCGGCTCCCAGACTCTGCAAGGTTATAAGTGCCGCATCCGGGGTCACGCCGGTAAGGGTACGCTGGCTTTCGTCAAAGGTCAGCGTGACCATTACAGGAGCATCGGGGTAAAGCTCCCGCACGGCGATCAAAGCGGCACGGGCCTCCTGCAGATCCATCATGGTTTCGATAACAAAACCATCCACATCAGCTGCGGCAAGAGCTTCTGCCTGATTTTTGTATACCTTGACCGCTTCTTCAAAACTCCAGTCGCCGGAGGGTTCCACAAATTTTCCGGTAGGGGCAAGGTCGCCAAAGACCAGTACGCCCCGGCTGCGGACTGCTTTTATGGAGATCTCTGCCAAAGTTTTATTAAGTTCAAACGCCCGGTCTGCCAAGCCGAATTCAGCTAATTTTACTTCGTTGCCGCCAAAGGTGGGGGTGTAAACTATGTTGCTTCCGGCGTCGGCGTAGGCTTGCTGAACGGCGGTGATGGCTTCGGGGTGTTCGCTTACCCAGAGTTCCGGCGATACCCCGGAAGGCATACCCTGTTTGATAAGCTCGGTACCGGTGGCACCATCGAGGATCAAAACTTTTTCATCGCACAACTTGCGGAATTGACTTCTTGAAATCATATTGCATCTCCATATATTTATTGATTTACTTTATTTACTGACGCAAAAGCAGTTACGGATTTTTCCGGCTGCATTATAAATGATCGGGTCAAACTCATATCGAGCTTTCCCAACTCCAATTCTTTGAAAATTTCCTGTTGGTGAAAGAGTTCCACGCCGCCGTAACCAACTGAAAACCGCTGCTTGCTCAAAACAAACCCACTGCGTAAAAGCTCGGCAGCGGCAATTTTCTGCAAAAGTCCAATGGCAAGGTCGGCACACTCGCTGCCCACAGCATCAAAAACCGCTGCTTCAAACATATTGCCGACACTTTGAGCCTGCTCAACGGCTTGCGGCAGCTCTTTACCGATAGTGACAGCACTTAAGTAGAGGTAATCGGCTGATTGCACAAATTCGGCAAATTTCCGGCTTTTTATCTTCCAAACTTCATTCAGCACTGTTTCATCGTTACTGCGGGCAGTTATGGACAAAAGTTTCCACCGCCCCCGGGCGTGAGAGAGGGCAAAGGCTTTCTGCATGGCAAGGTGGAGTTTTACGGATAACTCCTGCTCCATGACCGAAAGATAGCGGTTTCTGCCCAGCCGGGAGAGTATTGCATCTTCCGGCAGAACCAGCCCCAAATGATCGACTGAATTGATTGTAAAAAACTTTTCCATAAAGGTAATATACAACTCTTTGCAGAAATCTGCAAAAAAACATTTGTTACAAACCCGAATTTACATTATATTATATTGTTGCAGTAGTTTGAAATTCTATCAGGAGTATTTTAATTGGCTGAAGTCAGTGAAAACAAGCGATCTATCCTGCGGGGCAGTTTCGGTTCGGCGATCGCCACTTTGCTCGCCCGCATCCTTGGTCTGGTGCGGGTGCAGCTGGAAGCCGGCGTGCTGGGCGGCGGAGCTTTGGCAACCGTGTGGCAGACTGCCTTCATGGTGCCGAACTTGTTCCGGCGGTTGCTGGGCGAAGGAGCTTTGTCCCAGGCGTTGATCCCTATGCTTACCCACGCCGAAGCAGAAAAAGGGCTTGCCGAGGTAAGAAAGCAGCTGGCGGTGGTGCTTTCGGTATTGACTGCACTTTTGATTTTCATAACCATTGCGGTAAGCGTTATCGGTTTATGTATCAGCAGATTTTGCCCGGTGCCGGATTATGTGAAAAATGCCATGGATATACTGCCATATATAATGCCCTACGCCATATTCATCTGTCTGGTGGGGGTGATGACGGCGGTGGTGAATACCCGGAAGGTCTTTTTTCTTGCTTCGTTGAATGCTCTTATCCTGAATATCGTACTTATATTGCTTTTGTACCTTGCCGGAAAACTTTCCAATGGCAGCAGTGCAAAAATGCTTTATATCCTTTCCGGCGGAGTGCTGATTTCCGGGGCTTTACAGCTGGCTATGCTGGTATATTTGCTTAAACGCTATGGGGTGCTGCCGCTGTGGCAGAAGAGCGAAAAGCCTGCCGGGAGTGTGCTTAAAGAACTCTATAACCTTGCCTTGCCGGGATTGATCGGCGGCGGGGCGGCACAATTCGGTTTTATCATCGACCGTTCGATAGCTTTGAAGCTGGGCGATTACGCGGTTCCGGCACTTAACTACACCGAGCGGCTGGTCTATTTGCCGGTGGGGATCGTGGCTGTGGCGTTGGGCAGCGTACTGATGGCAAATATGTCCCGTGCCGCCGCCAATAAAAATTATGAAGAAATGATGGACGATATGACCCTGGGCTTGCGGTATGTGTGGTTTTTGTGTGCACCTATGGCAATATTCCTGATTGCCTACCGGGAGCCGTTGATCCGTTTGCTCTTTATGCGGGGCAGATTTACTGAATATGATGTAGTCAATACTTCTTACGCCCTCTTTTATTACGCTATGGGCATACCGGCATTTTGCTCGTTGAAAATCATTCTGCCGGGATTTTATGCCCGCAAAAAGATGAAACTGCCTTTGAAAATATCGGTGTTCTGCATATTGCTGAATATACCTTTGAGCATAATTTTGATGTATCCCATGAAACAGGGGGGCATTGCTCTGGCTACTGTAATAGTGCAAATGCTCAACAACGCTCTTCTGCTCTGTTTTCTGCGGAAAGATGGATTTTCTCCGGCGTTGGACGAAGTTTTTATTACCATGCTCCGGTCGGTATGCTTTGCCTTGCTGGCGGCATTCCCGGCGTTGTATTATAAAGAAATAACTCATCGGGTGCAAGGTTTTTCCATAGCAAGTTTGCCCGATGCGGTACCGCTTTTGCTGGCAGCAGTGTTTTTCGGGATCATTTACCTCGTAGGAAGTTTTCTGGCAAAAGCTCCGGAACTTAAAGAGTTTATCCATAGTATATCGTCACGCAAATCCTGCAAGAAAGAAGGTTGAATATGTTGGGTTTTTACCGTTTGGCGGCGGCGGTGCCGCAAGTTTTTTTAGCCGATGTGGCAGCTAACACCGATGAAATAATCAAACTTTATAAAGAAGCGGCAAATAACGGTGCGGCGGCGGTGGTTTTCCCCGAGCTGTGCATTACCGGCTACACCATCGGCGATCTGGTTTTTCAGCAAACTTTGCTGCAAGCCGCCGCCGGTGCCGCGGTAAAAATTGCGGAAGCTACTGTAAAAAATCCCTGTGTAGCCATAGTGGGTCTGCCGCTGGTTTTTGAGGGTAAAATCTACAATACAGCATTGGTCATCCAAAATGGCTGTATTGTGGGGGCTGTACCCAAACAGCAGCTGGTCAACTACCGGGAGTATCACGAAAAGCGTTACTTTGCGTCGGGCAAAGATGTCTTTGACTCTTTCGTAAATATCGGTGAACAAGCTGTGCCTTTCGGCAGTGATCTGGTGTTTACCGCCGGAGATGAGTTCAAGTTGGGTGTGGAGATTTGTGAAGACCTCTGGAGCATCCACACCCCTTCCAACGGTCTGGCTCTGGCGGGGGCAACGGTGCTGGCAAATTTGGCTTGCTGTACGGAAACCATGGGCAAAGCGGCGTTCCGGCGTGATTTGATTAAAATGCAGAGTGCCAAACTCAATGCCGCTTACGCCTTTACTTCCGGCGGCGTGTATGAATCCACCACCGACAGCGTTTGTGCCGGGCATGCCATGATTGCCGAAAATGGCAAAATAGTTGCGGAAAATGAGCGTTTTTTGCGGAAAAGCTCCATTATTTACGCTGATGTGGATTTGCAAAGTCTGATTTCCCAAAGAAGAACCGACAGCAGCTTTTTTGATAATGAGCAACAATATATCTACTGCAATGTGGAACTGCCTTTGCCGGTAAATGGTTCGCCGGATTTGGCTTATGCAAAAATCGACCCCACGCCGCTTTTGCCGTCAAAAGAAAATTCCCTTGCTGAATGTATGGATATATTCAATATCCAGGTTGCCGGGCTTGTCCGCAGATTTGAACACTCCTGCAGTAAAACCATGGTCATCGGGGTTTCCGGCGGGCTGGACAGCACGCTGGCACTGCTGGCAGCTCATAAAGCGGTGGAGCTTTTGGATTTGCCCGCCGATACTATCAAAGCCTACACCATGCCCGGATTCGGCACCACCAAACTCACCCGGGGCAACAGCGAAAAACTTTGCGATGCGTTGAATATTCCGGTCAAGGCGATCGATATAACTTTGGCTTGCAAACAGCATTTTGCCGATATCGAACACGATCCGGCAGACTTGACCAACACTTACGAAAATGTGCAGGCCCGTGAACGCACCCAGATACTTATGGATATAGCCAATAAATCCGGCGGCATGGTCATCGGTACCGGAGATCTCTCCGAAATGGCTTTGGGCTGGTGCACTTACAATGGCGACCACATGAGCATGTACGCTGTGAACAGCTCCATACCCAAAACGCTGATCCGGCTGATGGTTAAATATATAGCCGAAAGCAAGGGCGGCGATTTGCAGAAAGTTCTGGAAAGTATTCTCAATACTCCCGTAAGCCCCGAACTGCTGCCGCCGGATAAAACCGGCGGTATCGAGCAGAAAACCGAAGATATCATAGGGCCATACGAACTCCATGACTTCTTTATCTATTACTTTATAAAAAATAATTCCACGCCGGAAAAGATAGCATACCTTGCCTGCGAAGCGTGGAAAGGTGTTTACAGTAAGGATGTTGTGGAAAAAACTCTGAAGATTTTCCTCCGGCGTTTTTTCCAGCAGCAATTCAAACGCTCCTGTTCACCGGACGGCGTTCAGGCAACAGCTATAAGCCTCTCGCCCCGGGGAGCATGGCAGATGCCCTCCGACGCCATAGCCAAACTTTGGCTGAAATAGTTTTTCAAGAAACTTTATCTGGCAGTAAAGTTCATGCTGTAAAGGTCGCACTCTTTAATCTTTAGCTCTGTTCCCGATAAAGGTTGATATGGGAGCCTTGGGGAAGAGGGAAAAACCTTTTTGAGGAAAGGTTCTTTCCCTCTTCCCCAAACCCCATCACCCTTTTCCAAACCTTTTATTGGCATTTATCTATTTGTTACACAAATAGA
>JAZSHD010000168.1:0-8926 GCA_045533055.1 Victivallaceae bacterium
AGATTTCCAACAAAAACTTGAAGAATATATTTGCTATTTCAACAATGGAAGAGTATCTTTAAGGCTAAACGGAATGAGCCCGGTTGAATTCCGAGCCCATTCCATGTAATTAATCCGTCCAATTTTTTGGGGTCACATCAATACCGGGGGCTTGAAATGAATACAAATCACGGTGCAGCTGCAAAATGGAGTTTGCTGTCAGCGGAATATACTCATAACTTTCGTGGATCGTTGCAAGAACATCCCGATATCCGGCGATCTCTTTTTCATTGCGGTTGACCGGTTGTGATTTTTTCATTACCAGCTCTTTTAACCGGATATCAGAAGTAAAAATACCTTCAATACGGTTTGAAGCATCGGTGCTTTGAATGATTGCAACTTCAAGCAGCGTTTTCAAGATATCCTTCTTGGCAGTAATGTACAAATCCTGTTTTCCGCGATATTCGTGGATGGCGGATAAAAGGTTGCAAATTTCCGGAGTAAGCAATGTTCCGGGAAATGCTGAATAATCAAATTTTCTCATAAATCCAACTCCGCTATTTTATCTTATCTGCCCATAATATAATGCCATTCTGCATAATTTCAATCATATTTTATGCAGATAATTCTAAAATTATGCAAATAAGTCATAACACCGCAGTAATTGCCGCATAGAGTATAAATTAAATCAACTGCATATATTTTAAGGTAAAAGGGCAGCTGGGAGAAGTTTTGTAATTATTTCTATTTGCATAAAAGAGATTTGAACTTTCTCCGGTAAAAACGAGGTGGGAGTTTTTGTTTCCGCACCTCGTCTTCTCCAGAGATAGTTAAAATCTCTCTGGACAAAGAAAAATTTACTGCATAAAAGCCGTTTGCCGACCTGTTCACATAAACCACAGTGCAGTTAATTTTACCAATACCCCTCGGTATAATAACTGCGGTGTAATGCCTTATTGTTTATGATTCTAACAATTCCTTTGACCTTTTTGTGTGGCGGCATCGGTAAAACGGTGTCGCCTTTTTTGCGTTTTAAGAGGCGTGTCGCGGCTCGTGTTTCCATTGTTGGCAATTGGTCGGATGCTCTCCTGCCTGCTGCTTTATTGCCTTGTTTTTTGACTATTGAAAACGACAATAATATGTTCAGGTCGTCTGCAATATACGCAAAAAGTTTTTGATAACAGGAGAATTTGAACCTTCCGGAAAACCTATCAGTATTGATCGGTTCATCTTGACCGGGAGTTCCCGCAAAATGACCTGCTCCGGTAAAAGATTGTACTTATGCATAAACAAAAGCCCAACTCCAAGACCGGCTGCAACAAACTGCAGTGTTGCATGATACCCCGCAACTTCTTGAGTCACGATTGGCAGGGAATGGCAATGTTCCATAAATATCTGATCCCATGCCTGCCGCAGATTGGGAGCTTCTTCCCGGGGGGGCAGTATGAAATGTTCCTGCTTGAGAACATTTACTTGAAGGTTCTCTATTTTAGCAAGACGACTGTTGCGGGGAACCGCCAGCGCAAAGTTCAATGGAATTATGCTTTTGGCACAGAAGCCTTTGGGCATAACAAGATCGTTGCTGCCCGCAAAAATTGCAACATCAGCCTTGCCGTTTATCAGATATTCAAAACGGGTATGGGTAACAGACATATCAAAAACTTTGAGATTTACTTCCGGATACTGCTGTTTCATCCGCAAACAAATATTTCCCAAATTTATATAATCATAAGCAACACTGTTAACTGCAACTGACAGTTGTCCCGTTTCTCCGCGGGCACTTTTTGCTGCATTTTTATGCGCCAATACAATATCCCGCGGAATATTTTTGATCCCGGAATAATAACTTTGCCCTGCCGCAGTCAATTTGATCGACCATTTGTCCGAACGGTCAAAAAGCTGGAGACCAAGTTTTTTTTCCATCTTTTTTATTTCACTGCTCAATGTTGCTTGAGATATTTCCAATTGCAGCGCTGCTTTGGCAAAATGAAGTGTTTCTGCCAACACTAAAAAATTATGAATTTGCTTTAGTGATACCATATTGATAGCCTTTTGACAATTATTTTTTAATTCTTAATGTATTGCAATAAAATAAAAATACAAGTATAATACCCAATTAAATTTGAAAAATAACTGATCAGGAGCGATTATGAAACATAAAAGTTTTTCTACACCAACAAACTCTTTACATTTGCAGGAGGGATGTTCAGAGCGTGGGCAGACAAAAAAGGTTTGGGAAATATTTTTATGGTTGATTTTCCTGATGCTCCTGGGCATCTCGGTATTTATTTTTCTGCCGGTGTTTGATGATCCGGATATTTTAATGAAAAACTCCTGGCAATGGTATTGCCTTTTCGGGACATTAGCTTTTACAGTAGGTTATTTTCTTTTTCTGCTGTTCTCTGCGTTGTTCGTCCGCTGTTGGGGTACAGTTTTTACAGATGATACGCTGCCGGTGTGTACCGTGCTTGTTCCGGCATACAATGAAGGCAGCCATGTTTATGATACGATTTCGAGTTTGCTTGCGAGCGATTATCCTGCGGAAAAACTCCGTATTACAGCCATCAATGACGGCTCAGCAGATGATACGCTCTACTACTTAAATAAAGCGAAAACTTTATCGCCGCAAATTACGGTGATCGATCTAAAAAAAAATCAGGGAAAAAAGCATGCTCTTTATCTCGGTATAAAGCAGAGCGCAGGTGATATCATTGTGACTGTTGACAGCGATACTATCGTCCGCAAAGATACCCTGCGTCAAATCGTTCAGCCTTTTTTACTTGAAAATGTCGGAGCTGTGGCAGGCAGTATTACCGGAAAAGATAATGATCGCAATTGGCATGTCCGTGTGCTTGATGTGATGTTAGTATTCGGCTGTGAATTTCTCCGTAAAGCTCAAAGTGCATCCGGCAATGTATTCTGTACTCCTGGAGCATTGAGTGCCTATCGCAGAAGTGTTATTCTCCCCTTGATTGATCAGTGGCTTGATCAGAGATTCTGGGGAAAGCCTGCCCGCATCGGAGAAGATCGGGCCATTGCGACCTTGATTTTATGCAGCGGATTCCAGATCGTGCATCAGCCTTTGGCAATGGCTGAAACAAACTTACCGCGCACTTATTACGGAGCATGTAAAATGTTGATCCGCTGGACGCGCAGTGATATCCGCGAAAATATCATTATGAGCAGATTTGTGCTGAAGCAAATGAATTTTTTTTCTTTGCGCTCGTTAAGTTTATTTGTCCACTGGTTTGCATTGTTCGTCAATATGCTTCTGCCATTTGTTTTTATACCGGTGGGAATTTTCTGTTTGGCAACGGGGGATCACATAATATTTCAGCTGTCGTTTATCTATGTATCGGCAGCGCTGTGGAGTTTGATTCCGGCAATTATCTTCATACGGCAAAAAAAATCGTTATTGCATACAATATGGGCATTTGTTTTCGGGCTATACAATCTTCTTGCCCTATCCTGGATCATTGTTTATTCAGTTTTTACTCTGCACAATTCCAATTGGCTGACCAGGGAATTAAAGAGAAATACGAAATGCTCTTGAAGCGTTTTGTGCTTCGTGGATATTGGCTCCAATACTGGTTCCGGCTCTGCCAATTTGATTGGAAATGATCGTTTCTCCCTGTTCTTTCAGATATTTGACAAGGTTTAATATTTCAACCGCAAATGCAACTGAAAGATCAACGAGTTTATTTGAAGACTTTTCCATGATGAGTTATTCCTTTCAACTGTTAATATAACAATGCAAGGTATGTATTACAAGCGGAAAACTCTCATTTTTTCATTTTCTCATAATATCGGAACGAAGTGGAGATGCTTCATATCGGAATGAAATGAAGCTGCTTCATATTTGCGAAAGCAAATGCTTCAGCCCGTCTTCGCCCTGCGGTTAAAGTATCATAAAATAACACACATTTGATACGTTGTCAAGCATTGTTAAAAAATATATAAATCAGCCACAGGTTATTCTTCCGCAGTTATTTCAATATCGGGTGCAGATGCAATCAACTACACCTGTTTTTGAGACAAGAAGTCAGCAAGGAAATATTTTGCATAAAAGAGATTTGTCCACTCTTGGGTAAGAACGGAGTGCTGAAACCAAGAATATTGTATATAAAGCAATCACCTGCACAATAATTGCTTGAAATTGTGCAGATGATTTTTTTATATGCAGAAAAGAACGATTTGCTTACTTTTCTTCAACTGCAAATATATTGCGGCATTCGCCAATGGAGTTGCTGTCAAAGTTTACGCCCGAAAGCACCAGCTGCAATTTTTTGCCGTTGGCAGGGACTTTTATAAAGCTCTTCCGGTACTTCCAGGCAAGGTTTTCTTTAAGGGTCAAACCTTCGCTTTTGATCACTTTGTTGTCTTTATCCAATATTCGTATATGGACATTGAAAGAGCTGTTTTTGCCTTTTGGCAGTTCTGCCCGGGTGGAAGCTACCAATTTAAGGAGTTTACCTCCGGGAGCGGGGTGATCCAGATCAATAACTTTTTCCACAACTGTTTTGCCTTTGAACGCCTTACCCGGCAAGGTTATCTGGTTGCCATCGATCTTGAAATACTCATTGCCGGTGCCCCGGTGCAAGGCATATACATCCATAATAGCCCGCCACGGATACTTTTTATCGTAAACAAAGGGTTCGGTATCCAGAAACTCCGTGTAGTGGCGTTGGATATTTTTTGCCGTTACCACATCGTCGCTTAAAATACCATCCAGCAGAATATTGGTTACCACCGGACCGTTTTTGGTCACAGTTACATAAGTTATATGGTCAAACTCGCCATATTCAATGCCCCGCAACTCGGAAACACCACCGGCGGTGGCAAGCACATAGTGGTTTTTGCCCTGCCGTTTGAACTTGATATAGTGGTGCCAATCACCGGCAAAACAGGTGTAATTGCGGTTACGCAATGCCTTTTCGATTTTCCCGTAACTTTCGCTTATCCACGCACTGGGGGCGTGCAGCAAAACCATTGTCCAGCGGGCTTTGGGGTGCTTTTTCAGTACATCCACCGCCCACGCTGCCTGCTGATCAGTTATGCCTACCTGTTTGGCCCGGGAATCCCTGCCTTCCATAATGTTCAAACAGAGGAACAATACATTTTTGTAGATAAAATAGTAATAGGTGTTTTTTCCGGCAAACTCTTCCCAGACTGCTTTGCTGTTTTCGTTGGCACGGGGAAAGCCCGGACGGGTGTAAGATATATCGTGATTGCCAACAAGGTAGAAAAATGGGGCCTGGGATTTGGCGGTAAAGTTTGCCAATTCCTGCCACTGCTCACGCAAATCTTTGATAGACTGTTTGTTTTTATTGGTTGCTCCCTGAATATTATCGCCTACAGTCAGAATAAAATCCGGCTGCAGCATATTGGCTTTTTTGATCGCCTGTTCAAAAACTCCGGGCCGCTCGCTGCCGGTACGGTCAGGAATAATAACAAATGAAAATTTCTCCGCTCCGGCAATAAAATTTTCATGCGTCCAGGGCTTTTTCCCATCCGGCAATGAGTGTTTGAAGTTTTCTCCGGCTCCCAGTACGAATGCGGCACTTGCCATCAGCAAAAATAAATATTTATACATAAAAAACACCTTTATTTGATATTGTTTTGATCTTGTAATATACCACAAAAAGTGTATTTTGCCAATCAAAACTGCCGGGTCGATCAAGTTTTCGGCTTATGTTCTGTTCCCAATAAGGGTCGGTACTTGAGGAGAGGGAAAAGACCTTTTGCTGGATCGGTCCTTTTCCCCTGACTCAACTTGTCCCGCCATAGCCTTGGCGACGGCGGAACTCCACCACCTCTTTCCCTTGTCCGCCGTAGCCTTGGCGAAGGAGGAAAACCTTTTCCCGGCATTTATCTATTTGCTCTGCAAATAGATAAATGCCATTCAAATTTTGAAAAATATCTCAATGCACAGGTATATATGTCATTTTTTACTACCTACCCGCATTGGGATCAGAGCGTAAAGTAAAAGAAATCATCGGCTGAACTGCAGCAGTCACTTTCGGCTGAAAAGTCCGGGGTACTTTTTCAGCATTTCCCTTGCGATGATTTCCGAATGGTCGATTTGCTCCTGCCGTTTAAGGTGGTAGCTGGTATCAAAAAATGCGTCCCGCGGATAAAGGCTGCGGTTGGGAGCTTTTACAAACAACGCCTGATTACCGGTAAAAAGCGTTTCTATTTTGTTTTGGACTTCTTCAGGAACAACCGTGTCTGTAAAGTTTACCGGCAGCCCGCCGATGACCGTGATGCCTTTGGCTTTTGCCCGGAGCAAAAACTCTTTTATGCAGGGATTGGCGGCAGAGAATGTTATGTTTGCCCGGGGAATGGATTTTATGTAGCTTATGTAAGGTTTGGCATTTTCCCGGGTATTAATTGCTATATCACCGTAATCTGTCAAATCTGCTGCAGTAACCAGCGGTTTGACCCCGGCTGCGGCAAGCGTGCTTTCTGCAACTGATTCTACAAGTGTATTGAGGTCAAACCGGGCAAAACAGTTGTAAAAGCGTCGGCAGGTAAGTTTACTGAAGTTCCGCTCAATGGTTATATCATAAACATCGCCAAATGAACCATTGCCGCTGCCGCCGGAATAATTGCTGTATTCCAAAGGCAGATAAACAATGTCGCCGGTTTTAAGCAAACTTTGATAACGCTCCAAAAGATAATTCAATGGGAACATCACCGCCACAGAGAGATTGGTTGCCGGTAAATTCAGAATTTTCTCAAAAGTTCCTGCATCGTGGGAATAAAGCCCGTTGGAACCGGCAATAATGAAAAACCGTGGTGCCGATGAATTTTCCGCATGAGCGGTCTTATGCTTGAACAAGTCATAATACAAACCAACAGTAAGCGGCTTTTTCAGCACCAGAAGAAATAAACAACACCAAATCAGCAGCGAAAGCACCGCACATGCGATTATGTACCTGATTTTCATAAAAACCTCCGTTGCCGCTTAAAACTGAAAATAGAGAAATTCGGTTTGCTCAACAGCAAACAACAATCTTTGCAGCACAAAATAAAATGCTGTGACTATTACGATATATTTCATTTTTGCTGACATTTCGTAAACATTTTTGCCGAAAAGTGCCAGCAGCAAACTGCCGAAAATCAGCACACTTTCGCTGACAAATTTCATTATCGAACCATTCCCCAGCAGCACCATTGTTGCGGCACCATCCACAAATTTGCGGACAAATCCGGGCAGCACAGCCAGAATCTGTTCGGGCAGCACAAAGCCGTTAAGCCCGCAAAGCCCTTCAAACATCATCTTGACTCCCGTAAAGTTTTCGGAGCGGAAAACTATCCATAAAAGAAATACAAAAACCAGAGTCAATACCGAAGCAAAAACTTTCCAAACCGCCGTATTTCTGATTTTGCCCAGCAGCAGATATCTGTCGCCAAGAATTTTCCAGAAGTGGTTGATCACCAATCCGATACCGTGCATGCCGCCCCAGATGACAAAAGTCCAGCCCGCTCCGTGCCAGATCCCGCCGATAAGCATGGTCGCCAGCAGATTTCTGAACCGCTTGAACGAACCGTAGCGGTTGCCGCCCAACGGTATGTATACATAATCCCGGAGAAATCGGGAAAGAGTTATGTGCCAGCGAGTCCAGAACTCCACCAGACTGCGGGCTTTGTAAGGCGAATTGAAGTTTACCGGCAGCTTTACACCAATAAGCAGAGCCAATCCGTAAGCCATATCCGAGTAACCGGAAAAATCAAAATAAAGCTGCAGAGAATAAGCCAGCATACCGTAAAGAGCTACAAAAAACGAGATCGTTTCTCCGGCCTGTGCCGCATTGAATATCTGACTTACACAAGGCGAAAGCATGTCGGCGATCAGGATTTTTTTGGCAAGCCCGATGAAAAATATAACAAAGCCATCTGCAAGATTTGCCGGAGAAAATTTCAGTCGTTCCTTATCCCGCAGCTGGGGTATCAATTCGTGGGCATGAACAATGGGGCCGGCAATGAGCTGGGGAAAAAATGAAATAAAAGCGGCAAATTCCAGCAGCGAACAATTTTTGACTTCAGCTCTTTCCTGTTTAAGTGAATCAAGAATAAACGCTATGCACTGGAAAGTAAAAAACGATATGCCCAGCGGCAGAAAAATAGTGTACGGCTCAAAAGGTATATTCAGCAAAGCCGCCAGATTTTCTGCCAGAAAATTGAAGTATTTGAAATACCCTATCGAAATGAGATCAGCTGCAATAACCACCCCGGCAACGACTTTTGCTGCTTTGGCTCTGTTTTGGGCAAGCAAATTCACGATCATGCGGTATCCGGCATAATTCAAGCCGATGGATAAGAGCAAAAGCACTAAATAAGGCGGATTCCAGAATCCGTAAAAAAAGAGTGAAGCCCCGACCACAGCGGTCAAAGCAACAGTGAATTTGCAGTAACGCAAAGCCAGATAAAAGATTATGAGAAATGCCGGTAAAAAGCAAAAAATAAACTCATAACTGTTAAATAACATTTTTTACACTCTGAATAATAATTCCCTGAAAATAAACCGGGATAATATATCCCGCTTTCTTGGGAATTGCAAATATCGGCCAGTATTAACACCAAACAATAATGAGTATCATTGCCGGATGAATAAACTTAATAAGCTGAATAAATTCAGATTTTTCTTTCAAAAAAATACCGGAGTACTTGACTTTCCCCCAAAAATGTACTATAATATTTCAGAGGCATATAATAAGCAACCATAATATCTGCAACTGGATTCAGGAGAATGCATTTTATGAAAAAAAATTACAGCCACGAAGTTTTTTTGTGTTCATTATGGAGTAATGGCTCCGCTTGCAAGCGGCAGTTTACTTTGATTGAACTGCTGGTAAAAAGATCACATCTTTGCTGTGATCATGCTGATGGCAACAAAGATGGGTATTCACCTGTCCATGGACAGGTGAAGCAGTACTGCTTCACC
>JAZSHD010000156.1:0-10756 GCA_045533055.1 Victivallaceae bacterium
TCTATTTGTGTAACAAATAGATAAATGCCAATAAAAGGTTTGGAAAAGGGTGATGGGGTTTGGGGAAGAGGGAAAGAACCTTTCCTCAAAAAGGTTTTTCCCTCTTCCCCAAGGCTCCCATATCAACCTTTATCGGGAACAAAGCATTCGGAAAAAATGAAAATCCGGCAGATCTGAAGTCTGCCAGCTTCAAAAATATCACAGAGATTTGAGGTGAATTTTATGGAAAAAATCATCATATTGGATTTCGGTTCCCAATACTGTCAGCTGATTGCCCGCCGCATCCGCGAGTGCCATGTTTACAGCGAGATACTGCCTTTTGATACCCCGGCAGAGGTCATTGCCGCCGAAAATCCTCAAGGCATCATTCTTTCCGGCGGTCCGGCAAGTGTTTATGCAGAAAATGCCCCCCGTTGCGACAAAAACATTTTTGCGTTGGATATTCCCATATTGGGCATTTGCTACGGTTTGCAGCTTATCATCCACACTCTGGGTGGAAAAATCCAGCGGAGTTCCGCCCGGGAATATGGCAATGCAGCGTTGAAAATCAACTCTTCATCCGGATTATTTGAAAATATCCCGCCCACGACCAATGTATGGATGAGTCATGGCGATAAGGCGGTCAGTGTGCCCGGAAGCGTGGAGATACTTGCTTCAAGCGAAAACACCCCTTACTGTGCAGTAAAGCTGCAAAACCGGGAGATATATGGCATTCAATTTCATCCGGAGGTGGCTCATTCGCCTCACGGCAAACAGCTCCTGGGCAATTTCTGCAAAAATATCTGTCATTGCACCGGGAATTGGACGATGGAAAACTTTATTGACAGCTCCATTGCTGCGATCCGGGAAAGGGTGGGCAGCTCCAACGTTATTCTCGGCTTATCCGGGGGCGTGGATTCCAGCGTGGCGGCGGCATTGATCCACAAAGCCATCGGCGATCAGCTGCACTGTATATTTGTGGATAATGGTCTGCTGCGGAAAAACGAAGCCCGACGGGTGAAGCAGCTTTTTGCCGATACTTTCCACATCAAACTTACTGCAGTAAATGCCGAAAAGCGTTTTCTCACTGCCCTGCAAGGGGTAACTGAACCGGAAGCCAAGCGGAAAATCATCGGGTGTTTGTTTGTTGAAGTATTCAACGATGCCGCTGGCAGCATCGCCAACGCCGATTTTCTTGCCCAGGGAACCACTTACCCCGATGTTATCGAAAGCATTTCCATTGCCGGAAATCCTTCGGCTCTGATCAAAAGCCACCACAATGTGGGAGGTCTGCCGGAAAAAATGCCTTTCAAACTGCTGGAGCCATTAAGAACTCTCTTCAAAGATGAAGTAAGACTTTTAGGGAAAGCTCTCGGTTTGCCCGATGATGCTGTTATGCGTCAGCCCTTCCCCGGACCGGGATTGGCGGTACGGCATTTGGGGGCGGTCAGCAAAGAAACTTTGGAAATTTTACGCAATGCTGACGAAATCGTCGTTAGCGAAATCAAACAAGCCGGATTATATTATGATTTGTGGCAAACCTTTGCGGTTTTTCTGCCGATAAAAAGCGTTGGCGTAATGGGCGACGAACGCAGTTACGACTATTGTATAGCTTTGCGGATCGTGGAAAGCAGCGACGGCATGACCGCCGATTGGTATGATCTGCCCACCGGACTGGTAAGAAAAATCTCCAGCCGCATCACCAATGAGGTTGCCGGTGTGAACCGGGTGGTTTACGATGTTACCAGCAAACCGCCCGCAACTATTGAATGGGAATAAGTATGACCGCTGTAATTGATTATGGTGCAGGCAATCTGACCAGTGTTTTGCTTGCTTTGAAATTTTTGGGCGATGATCCGGTGATAACCGACGACCCGGCACTTTTGGAACAAGCCGACCGGATCATCTTCCCCGGTGTGGGTTCTGCCGCCAGCGGTATGGAGGGCTTGAAGCGGAAACGCCTGGATGAAGCTCTGAAAAAGTGCTGTATGCAAAACAAGCCCATATTGGCAATTTGTCTTGGTATGCAAATGCTCTTGGAGTTCAGCGAAGAAGATGATGGGGTCAATGGGCTGGGCTTGTTTCCCGGCAAGGTAAAATTATTCAAGTTCCCGCCGGAACAATGCATAAAAGTACCGCACATGGGCTGGAACACGGTTCGTCAGAATGAACATGTACTCTGGAAAAATATCCCCGACAACAGTGCTTTTTACTTTGTCCACTCTTACTATGTATCGGCGGATAACGCTTCAGATGTTGCCGGAGTTACGGAATATGGCGACTTTGAGTTCGTTTCAGCCGTGGCACGGAAAAATCTTTTTGCCACTCAATTCCACCCGGAACGCAGCGGCGAAACCGGCTTGCAGTTAATGAAAAACTTTTTGGAATGGGATGGTTCAACATGCTGCTGAAACGCTTGATAGTTTGTCTGGATGTCCGGAACCGCCGGGTGACCAAAGGGGTGAAATTCGCAGATAACCGCGACATCGGTGATCCGGTGGAGTTGGCGAATTTTTATGCCCAAGACGGGGCTGACGAATTGATTTTTTACGATATAACCGCCAGTGCTGAACACCGTAAAATCGATATTGAAATGGTCAAAAGTGTGGCAAAACAAATTTTCATACCCTTCTGCGTGGGGGGCGGAATCAGCAGCGTAACGGATATGCGGGAGGTGATCCTTGCCGGAGCCGACAAGATTTCGGTCAACTCCCTTGCGGTCAGAAATCCCCGGATCCTTACCGAAGGAGCCAGAGCCTTCGGCAGACAATGTATCGTTCTGGGTATGGATGTAAAAGCCGTGGATAAAAGCTCGTCGCTCCCCTCCGGATATGAAGTTTATATCGAAGGCGGCAGGGTCGCCACCGGACTTGATGCCGTAAAATGGGCAAAAAAAGCCGTGGAACTGGGTGCCGGAGAAATTTGCCTCAATGCCATTGATACCGACGGGGGCTGCAACGGGTATGCTCTTGATATAACCCGGATGATTTCCGAAGCTGTCGCCGTGCCGGTGATCGCTTCCGGCGGCGGGGGCAAAGTCGAACACCTTGCCGACGCTCTTCAGCAGGGCAAAGCCGATGCAGTGCTGGTCGCTTCCATGGTACATTCCGGGCAGTACCGCTGTTCTGAAATCAAAGAAGAGCTGTCAAAAATGCAAATCCCGGTCAGATCGTAATCAAATGCGGTAATCCGACTGTTCTGTTCCCAATAAGGGGCGGTACTTGAAAAGGAAAAAAGACCTTTTGCTGGATCGGGCCTGCCCTGCTTCCCAACTTGTCACGCTGTAGCCTCCGGGCGAAGACGGAACTCCATCCCCCTTTCCCTTGTCCGCCGTAGCCTTGGCGAAGGAGGAAAACCTTTTCCCGGCATTTATCTATTTGCTCTGCAAATAGATAAATGCCATTCAAATTTTGAAAAATATCTCAATGCACAGGTATATCTGTCATTTTTTATCTACCTGCCAGCATGGAAAACAGAGCCTTATTTTTTGTGCTATATAAAACAGCTCCGGCGAGCGGGATTATCCCCAGCTGCCGGAGCTGTGTTCAACTGTTTAGTATTCAGGCTTATGCAACTGTCCAGTTGAAAGAACCTTCTGCGTTTTCTTTGAGTTTGAATTCAAATTCGTAGGTTCCTGTTGCAGTGCAAGTGAAAACTTCTCCGGTAAAGTCAGCTGCCTTGCCAGCCCAGTTGGCTTCAAGACCGGTAAAATAAATTCTGTCGCCATAGCTGAGTTCGATGCGGACTTTGTCGACTGTGTCGGTAAAGTCATCGGTATCGCCCAGCCAGCCGCCGCCCAAACCGTTGTATTCAACGGCAAAGAAATCGTCGGCAAGTTCTGCAACTTCACCGGTAAAGTAGTTGGCGGTTTTGCCCAGATTGACCACTTCGGTATCAGACAGCTTCTTGATAGCCCTGGCGGCGGTATCGGAGGCATAGATCTTGCCCTTGCCGACAATATCGGCTTTACCGCCATTGATGACATCGTAATCAACCCATTTATTTTCTTCAAATTTTTGTACTTTATCAGCCCAGAAGATCAATTCACCGTTAACAGTGAGTTTATCTTCATCCTGCATGATCATATCCTGCTTGACGATCACAGTTGCCTTTTTGTCGATGGTAACAGTTTCAGCGTTTTTGTGTTTTTCATCGACAGCATCAATCCCGACGAAACTGTTGATAATATTGGTACCGGCTTTGATATTGACCTTTTTGAAACCTCCGACAGTATTGGCAGTAACATAGCTCATGTTCAAATTGCCGTTGACATACTCGGTAGTTTCAATTTTTAATTGATCTTCAAACTTTTCTTTAGTGGTGTCTACATTTGTGACAACTTTGGAATCTCCGCCAATGATACTTCCGGCTGTTATGGAATAATCTTCAGTACCGGTCAAAGTAACATTGGCAAAGTTGCTGATATTGCCGACTGTTACATCCTCGTCAGCTTTTTTATCAACCTTTACTGTCAGAGTCCCCACGGCCTTGGAGTCTGTTTCATTTTTTCCGATCCATTCCTGCAAGTTATTATCTTTATCAAAATTCGTGCCCGCACCATTCAGTCCATATTTTAAGGTACTTTCGGCCTCAGTGGTTACATTCTGTGCGGCAACAATATCCCCGGCTTGGGTAATATTACCCCAAGTATCAAGAGTTGCAACAGAAGTGTTGGTCAATGTTACGGTTTTGTAGCCACTGATTCCAGCAATGGTTGAGTCAACTGCGGTAAATGTGCCGCCGGCTGTTGCTTTGGATTCTGTCAAAATATCTTCTGTCACCACATTTTTGGTTTTGTCAGACTCGGTTTTTGTTGTAAAAGTTGAGGTGGTAGTGGTGGTGCTGTTTGACTGCAGCGTAACGGCACCGGCAATGGTTGATTCCTTAACTGTAACACTCTTGTAGTCGCTGACAGCTCCGGTCACATTGGCATAGGTAAGTTTAAGGCTGCCGACAGCGGTATTGACACGCTTATTAACGCTGGTACCATCTTTTTCATTGATGACAGTTTTATCATCAAGTGTGTAGTTTTCAACAATATCTGAGGTGAAATCCGTTGTATTGTTGACATTTCCGGCAATGCTGCCGTTAACTCTGACCACATGAGTAACAGCTGCATTGCCCTTGCCAATCTCAATACCGGCAACAGTAACATTAGCGTAGTTGCTGATGGAACCAACAGCAACACCGGCATTGGCATCTTTATTAAGCTTGACAGATACCGAACCGGTAACGGTTTGAGTGTTTTTAGTTTTTTCGCTGTATGTCAACCATTCGCCCCAAATCTCTGTATTCTTTTCAGCATCATACTTATATTCATCATAAGTGCTCACTGTGTCGGTTTTATTGCTTGTCTTCAACGCACCGGTAATATTGCCCACAGTACCAGTATTGGTCAAATTAACAGTATTGAAGGACTCAATGCTGTTATTCCCACTATTCAGTCCGGTGATTGAAGAATCAACTGCTGTAAATGAACCAACAGCTGCTGATGTATTGGAGGCGGTAGTTTTAATGGTAACAACACCTTTGTTATCAGTTTTTGCAACAGTTTCGCTTTTGTTGGTTGTGTTAAGGTCAGCTGTTGCCGAAGCAACAGACGAATCCTTCAAACTTACGGTCTTGTAGCCGGAAACAGCTCCAGCAATAGCGTATGTCATTTTAAGACTGCCGGCAGCAGTGCTTTTAATATCCCAGGTGTTTTTACCGTCGATTGCGTCAGACTCGCGGGCGAGGTAATTATAGGAATTATTGACATTACTGGCATCCCCGGAAATATTCCCTGCCCAGAGATTCAATCTGTCAGTACCGGTCAATGTTACATTGGCATAATTGCTGATATCACCGACATTGAAAGTGAATGTATTGAGAGTGGTATTACCATTTACTGCACTCAGAGCCGCTTCGGCATTTTTATCCAATTTAATAGTAACTGAACCGGTGGCAGAGGTGGAAACTTTGGTTGTTGTTTCTGACGAAAGCAGATCACCATATTCTTCCTTGGGGTCAAATTCCGCAGTATCGGGATCGTCAGCTTTGTAGCTGTAATCTTCCCAAATTTGCACCTGTTCAACATAGTTGGACTGCTTCAAGGTGCCGATAATATTACCGTTATTAACAGTAGTATTGGTCAAAGAAACAGTATTGAAGTCGGAAATCGGTCCGGCAGTGATACTTGAATTTACCGCACTGAAAGAACCGGTCATGGCAGTTGAAAAAGAGGCTGCACCAGTAGTATCGCTGATAACTTTTTCAGTAACCACGCCGTCTTTGTCGGTTTTGGTGGTTTTTTCGTATTTTTCAGTACGGTCAAGGGTGCCAGCGGCAGAAGCGATGCTTGAGTTTTTCAAGCTCACAGTCTTGTATCCGGAAACTGCTCCGGCAGAGGCTTCGGTCATTTTAAGGCTGCCGGCGGCGGTGGTTTTACGGTTCCGGATATCTGAACCGTTAATAGCCTTGGCTTCTTTTATTTCAGCAGCCAAGTATCTATCAAAAACAACATTACCGAAACTGGATATTGCCCCATTTACACTTACAGTAAATCTTTCGGTACCGGTCAGTGTAACATTGGCATAATTTTGTATAGCACCAACAGTAACAAGTGTCCGTGCATTATTATCCGCCTTGATTGTTACCGAGCCGGTGGCAGAGCTGGAAGTTTTGGTTACAGTTACATCAGAAAGCAAATCGCCTAATTCTTCCTTTGTTTCATCTTCCGCAGTAGCGGGATCGTCAGCTTTGTAGCTGTAATCTTCGTAAACCTGCACCTGTTCAACATAGTTGGACTGCTTCAAGGTGCCGATAATACCGCTGCCAACAGAAGTATTGGTTAAAGAAACGGTATTGAAGTCGGAAATATTTCCAGTAGTAATCTGCGAATTTACGGCAGTCAATGCCCCAACCATAGCGGTTGTGAAAGAAGCGGTGCCAGCTCCGTTATCAGAGCGGATTTCTTTTCTTGTAACCACGCCGTTTTTGTCGGTTTTGGTGGTTTTTTCGTATTTTTCAGTACGGTCAAGGGTAGAAGTTGCAGAAGTGATGCGTGAGTTTTTCAAGCTGACAGTCTTGTACCCCCAAACATACCCGGAGCCGGAAACATTTGTCAGCTTCACCGAACCGGAAGCTGTTGCTTTACTGTTTTGAATATCTGAGCCATTGATAGCTTTGGCTTCTTTTATTTCGTCTGCCTTGTAGTTTTCTAAAACAAAGTTAGCAGAAGTATCAGAAGCACTGTTTATATCAATATTCCCCACCGTCACATTGAGTCTTTCGGTACCGGTCAAGGTAACATTGGCATAATTTTGGATATTCCCGCCAACTTGGTAGTTCATTCCGGTGCTGAGGATATGAGCCAGATCGGCGTTGTTATCCAGCTTAATGGTAACCGAACCGGTGGCAGAGGTGGAAGTTTTGGTTATTGTTATATCAGAAAGTTTATCGCCGTACTTTTCCTCTTCCGGTTTTTCATCGGTTTTAGCTTTGTAGCTGTAATCTTCGTAAACAATGACCTGCTCAACATAGTTTGACTGCTTCAATGTTCCGGTAATGTTACCGTTATTAACAGAAGCATTGGTCAAAGAAACGGTATTGAAGTTGGTAATATCACCAGTAGTAACGCGGGAATCATTGGCAGTGAAAGTTCCGGTCATAGCTTCTGAGAAAGAATCGGTACCAGCTCCGTTAGTAGAGCGGATTTCTTTAACAGTAACCACGCCGTCTTTGTCGGTTTTAGTGGTTTTTTCTTTTTCAGTAGACTTCTCCAAAGTGGAAGCCGCCGAACTGACCCGGGAGTGATCCAGACTTACGGTTTTGTAGTTTTTAACACCGCCTGCAATGGCATTCGTCATTTTAAGGCTGCCGGCGGCGGTGGTTTTATTGCTTTTAGTATATGTACCATTGATTTCATCAGCTTCTTTGACCACGGTTACATTATAGGTGTCTTCAACAACATTGTTCCTGCCAGTTATAGCTCCGGCATTGACCCAAGCTCCATCATCGGCAGTCAATGTTACATTGGCGTAATTGGTAATAGCTCCGATAGTGCCGCCATTCTCAAGTTTAACAGTTACCGAACCGGTAGCATTAGTTTTTTCAGTTTTTGCATGGGAAACATAATTAGGCGAAAGAAATTCGTTTACAGCATCCTTGACATCATCGCCTTCGGCAATTATCTTCTCAGTTTTTATTTCGGATTTATTATTTATGATATCCTTGGCTATCGAGTTTATCAAAGTAACTTTATCATAGCCGCTGATGTTTCCAATTGCAGTGCTGTCTTCAAGTTTTACCGAACCGCCGACTTTATTTTTTGTATCTTTTTCAATGACATAAGAGATTTTCTTATTGTCTTTATTTTTGACAAAAGTATCTTCCAGATTTTCTGTGAACTGTTGGGCAGCAGTTATTGCTGTTACAGTACTGTTTTTGGCTGCAACATCAGCATAGTTAGAAATGGTTCCAGCCCCAGATTCAGTTACAGTGACCTTGCCTTCGGCTTTGAATTCTTCAGTTACTTTGTTGACTCCCTTGAGTTCATCAATATCCAGATTATTGGAAACAACAACCTTGGAAGCATTTCCACTAATTACCTCAATCGCCTCGTAAATTCCAGTCCATTCAGAAGTCCAATCCGCCGGAGCATTCACAGGTTGGGTTGTCCAAACGGCATTTCTCGTCAGGTTATTGACTTTGCCGGTAATATTGCCGACCCAGGCCCCGTCGGCAATTTTTACATTTTTGTAGCCGGAAATGGTTCCGGTAACAACTGCACCATCATCAACCGTCACTGAGCCATCGACTTTGTTTTCGGCAAAAATCCGGACGCCCTCTTCATCAAATTTATTTTCGTAGACCCGAGCTGCGGCATTTATAACCGAAGTACCGCTGCCGGAAACGGTAACTTTACTGTAATCAGTGATATCAGCAACCGAAGCACCTTCGTCGACCGTGATCTGACCGCTCAAAGCGTTGGATTCGCTTGCCCGGGTTTCGCCGTCTTTATGGAAAGATTCAGTGTATTTGCCGGCTTTAATATCGTCAGCCTGGGCTTTATTGGTTACGCTTACAGCAGCAAAATCAGAGAAAACAATTTCATCCGTTGCCGCAGCAACTCGCGTGGCATCAACCCCGTCAAGGGTCAGACTGCCAGTGGTCTTGCCTTCAGCATCGGCGGTAAAACAAAGTTCGTAGAAGATGGTATTTGTGTTGTTATCTGCATCTTTATAATCATACGAAAGCTTGAGATCTTTGATAGCAGGAAAGGGGTTGTTCCGGTCAAAACCAGCCTTTTTATCCACCAGCACGATCGCATTTTCTTCCTGAGCCGCTTCAACAGCTTCATAAAACTCGCTGTCTGCTGCAGATAAGGCAGCCCAGTATACATTATAGGCGTTCTGCGTCTGGTTATTAATCTCTTCTGCAGTGATACCGGCCTTTGAATTGATTTTATCAATGGTATCATCACGAGTCTTTTTGGCAGCGGTATATGCTGCATCGCGAACTTTAATTGCTTCTGCAATGGCAGAATCCATCAATTCTTTGTACTTCTTTACGGCATCTTCAGCCTTTTCAAAGGCATCTTCGCCAAGTTTGAGTGTTTTGCCGTCAAATTTCAAATTCTTCCAACTGCTTTTCACATAAAGAGCCATAATTCCCCCCTTTTCAGCGGTATGCTGCTTCTTATCGTTTAATTTATTGATTTGAACTTATTTATACAAAAACCATACATTTGTAAAATGTATCACACTAACCCCCAAAAAGCAAGCTGTAAAAAAGCAAAAAACTTATTTTTTGATGATTTTTTTTCAATTTTGATTAAAAAAGCAAATATTTGATAAATCAAAACCACCGGTGGGGGATAATCTCCGGTGGTTCAATGATTTATTCAGTGTTTGGTAAGGCCTCTGGCAAATGAAGGTATAAATACTACCCATAAAAGCGAGAGTATGGGTGTCATGACCAATAAGGTCAATGTTATTGAACCAAATTTTTCCTGAATTTCCTGCCGGTTGCTGAAAATTATTGCTGTGCAGACAATAAAAGTTATAACTCCAATGCTTAAATAAATATTCAGCAAATTTTGCAAAAACTCCATCACCTTATCACCTGCCCCAAGTGCTTACTTTATGTTTCTTGCCAGACAGAGCGTTTTATACGCTTTTGCCACCTTCCGGAAATAGGCTTCGCAATTTTCGGTAAATTCATTGGTAATGCCCACCCCTTCAATGCTCAAGGGCAGCCGGAGCGATTTTGCCCGGAAAGCCTGTTTGATTGCAGAATTGGAGTCGCCAGCTGATACGCCCAATATACGATAGCTTTCTTCTTCGGATATCGTGGAGATCCCGCTCCGGCGGTTGTAGATGTAGTATTCATCAAAGAAACTCTCGACTATGTCGCTGGTTCCCATTACCCGGCAACCTTCTTCAAGGAGCTTGTATTGTCTTGACAGAGGGTTATCTATGGATATAAGCATACACATCAGTTTGGTGGCATTGCTTTTGAAATCAGCATCATTCAAATAGTTTGCGGCATTGTTCAATTCGGCTGCCAGCGAAGAAAAATCCCTGTGACGCCCTGCCCCGCACTGTGCCAGACACTCATTGGCAAGTTCGTCGGCAAAATTCCAAACCTGCATGATCCTCCCGGCAAATTGGCTTTTATTTTCATCATTGCCGGCAAGGCAGCCCAGACATTGAAAGAAAGCGTGATAGCAGCACTGCAGCTTTCTTTCGCCTGCGGTGCTCTCTTCGAATATATCCCCCAGAATTGCCCCTGCCAT
>JAZSHD010000025.1:0-5440 GCA_045533055.1 Victivallaceae bacterium
CAATAAAAGGTTTGGAAAAAGGTGATGGGGTTTGGGGAAGAGGGAAAGAACCTTTCCTGAAAAGGTTTTTCCCTCTTCCCCAAGGTTCCCGCATCAACCTTTATCGGGAACAAAACTTAAAATTTTTGCCGCCGGGTCGGAACCTGTGCGCTGTGGACGGGTGAACCGGGTCAGGTGGGGAACCAAGCAGCCCTAAATCCAGAAGCAGGTGCACAGGTTCCGCCTCGGCGGTTTGTTTTATTTTGAGGTATAATTATGGCAAGAGCAGATGGTCGTAAAGTCGATGAATTGCGTAAGTTGGAGATCGTGCCCGGATTTTTGAGTCATCCGGCAGGTTCAGTGTTGTATTCTACCGGCGGGACCCGGGTGATTTGTGCCGCCAGTTTGGAAAACAGCGTGCCGCCATGGATGAAGGCACAAAAGGTTTCCGGCGGGTGGGCAACCAGCGAATACGGTATGCTGCCGGCCTCCACCCACGACCGCATGAAGCGGGAAGCAAGTTCCGGCAAACAGTCCGGCAGAACTGTGGAGATCCAGCGTTTGATCGGCAGAAGTCTGCGGGCGGTGGTGGATCTGGAAAAACTTGAAGGGCACACCCTGCACTTGGATTGCGATGTGATCGATGCCGATGGCGGAACCCGCTGTGCCAGTATTTCGGGTGCAGCAGTAGCGGCAGCACTGGCACTGAATACGCCGGAAAACCGCGAAAAATTCGGCGAAAACGCTTTCCGGGAACTGGTTGCCGCCGTCAGCGTAGGTATTGTCAACGGCGAACCGGTGCTGGATTTGAATTATCTGGAAGATTCCAATGCCGAAGTGGATATGAATATAATCATGACCGAAAGCATGGAACTTATTGAAGTGCAAGGTACCGCCGAAGGAGCACCCTTCTCCCGCAAACAGCTCAACGAACTTATTGACCTTGCGGAAGCAGGGCTCAAAGAGATCTTTGCCGCCCAGCGGGCGATCCTTGCCAATTACGGCATAAAATAAGAAAAGGCAAATAAACATGACAAGTCATCAGGTGATCGCCCGCAAGTGGCGTCCGCAAAAATTTGGCGATGTAGTAGGTCAAACCCATGTTATCCGCACTTTGCGTAATGCAATAGCGGGCAACCGGGTGGGTCACGCCTATTTGCTGGTGGGGCCCCGGGGGATCGGTAAAACCACCATTGCCCGTATTTTTGCCAAAGCCATCAACTGCGAAAATCCCCACGATGGCGAACCCTGCTGCGAATGCAAGTCCTGTAAATCCCTTGCTGAAGAAAGCAATCTGGATGTTATAGAAATCGACGCCGCCAGCCGCAACAGTGTGGAACACATGCGTGCTTTGAGCGAAGAAGCCTACCACATGCCGGTTTCCAGCAAGTATAAAATTTACATTATCGACGAAGTTCACATGCTCTCCAAAGCAGCGTGGAACGCTCTTTTGAAAACCGTTGAAGAGCCTCCGGCACATGTAAAATTCATCTTTGCCACCACCGAAGCACACCTGGTACTGCCGACCATCGTATCCCGCTGTCAGCGGTTCGATTTGCGGCCCATTGCCGGAAATTTGATCCTCGGCCGACTTAAAATGATTGCCGAAAGCGAAAATGTCAAGATCGCCCCCGAAGCCTTGAGTGCCATTGCCCGGGCTGCTGAAGGCGGTATGCGTGACGCTCAATCCTCGCTGGAACAGATGCTGGCATTTTTTGGCGGCAAAGATCAGGAGATCGCTGCCGAACAGGTGTTGGAACTCTTTGGCTTGACCAACGCTGTGGAGCTGGATACTTTGATTGCGGCAATGCTGCAAAACCAGCCCGGTGCGGTGGTGACCATCGTCAATCAGCTTGCCGGACGGGGCAGAAATCTGGAAACGCTCTTCGATGATATATTGGAAATGATCCGTGGCGTGGAGCTTATGCACATATTGAACGACCCCGGTGCGGTGTTGGAGTTTGACGACGAAAAACTCGCCCGCTGCGGCAAATTGGCTCAACTGACCAACGCCCAGGTTTTGCGTTGTCTGATGGAAAATCTCTCGCCGGTAGGCAGAATTCTGCACGAAGCGTTGAACAAAGCTATCTACCTTGAAAGCATACTTCTGAAAGCCATGCACGAGGCACACGCCCCCACCGTAGGCGATGTATTGGCACGGTTGAACCAGCTCCGCAGTGCCGGAAATTTGGAATTCTTAAATCAGGTACCCAGTTTTCAGGCTCAAGTGCCAACCTTTGCCATGCCGGTAGTTTTGCCGGAAATCCAGCCCAAAGCTCCGGAAGTAACAGAGGTAAAAACCGAAGTTCCTGCCCCCGCACCGGCTCCGGTTACACCCCCGGCTCCAACAGAAGAAATTCAGGTGGCGGAAGAAGCTCCCGCAGATACCCCGGAAGCTCCGGTGGTAGAAGAAATTGCCGAAGCGGCTATGGAAGTACCGGTGGTGGAAGAAGTTGCCGAAGCGGCTATGGAAGTACCGATGGTGGAAGAAGTTGCCGAAGCTGTACCCGAAGTTCCCGCAGCAGTCCCCGCGGGTGATCCATTGCAGGAGCTGTGGCAGAAAATTTTGGCAATCAGCGGCGATGTAAAGGAGCTGCTTTTGGCGTGTACGCCGGTAAGTTTGGCAAATTCGGTTTTATCGGTAAAAGCCCCTGCCCCGGCGGCGACGGCGTTGCGGGAAAAACGGCTGCAACTGTTAGGGTTGCTCCAACAGGCAAGCGGCAACTGGGCGATATTGCTGGATGTGCAAAGTATTGCTTCAGCAGAAACTCCGGCTGAAAAACCGGCTGTATCGGCTCCGGAAGCTGCCGAAGCAATAGAAATAACGGCTCCGGCTGAAGAATTTATCGACATTGCAGAAGAATCTGTGATAGCTGAAAATACAATTCCACCGGAACCTATGTTGGAAGGAACAACAGTTGAAGAAGCAGCCGAAGAATTTATAGAATTGACTCTGCCGGAAGATCCGGCGGCGGTCAGCGAACTCTCCCGGGCGGATTTGGGTTACAGCAAACGCAGCGTTATCCACGATCCGGAAGAGGTGGCAAAAACCGCCCAGCTGCCGCCGGTGCAGAAAGTGCTGGATCTTTTCGGCGGCGAAATAGTCGATATACATGCTTGATAACCAATAAATCAATATACAGGAGAAAAAATATGTTCGGTAATCTCGGCGAATTGGCTAATTTGATGAAAAAAGCCAAAGATATTCAGAAAAACATGGCAGCACTTAAAGAAGAAATGGCTCGCACCGAATTCAGTGCCTCCAGTGCCGATCAGGAAGTGGTGGTAGTTGTCAGCGGCGACTTTCAGGTCAAAAGTGTCAAGATCGCCCCTTCCATTGCCAATAACGAAAATCTGGGCAATATCGTTATGTCCACAACCAACTCCGCGTTGATCGCTGCCAAAAGTGCCATGCAAAGCAAGATGCAGGAGCTTACCGGCGGCATGAACATACCCGGTTTGTTTTAAGGTATTGTAAATGGATAATGCCAGTGATTACCCGCAAGCTGTTGCGGAACTCATTGAATTACTGCACCGCCTGCCGGGAGTCGGCAAACGCAGTGCGGAGCGTATGGCGTTGGCATTGTTGAAATTTCCTGCCGCAGAACTGGAGCAATTTGGCGAAAGCATCAAACAGCTGCCGGAAAATGTCGGCAGTTGTGAAATTTGCGGCAATCTGACCGGCAAAGGCGAAAAATGCCCCATTTGCTCATCCCTGCGGCGGGACGAAAGCGTGATTTGCGTAGTGGAAGATTTCACCCGCATCAAAGCTATTGAAAAATCCGGCTCCTACAACGGTTTATACCATGTTCTGGGCGGCAGGATCTCACCGCTGGATGACGAATACGAAAGTTTGCTGCGGATAAATCAGCTGGAAAAACGCCTCGCCAACGGCAGCGTCAAAGAGCTGATCCTGGCTTTGGGCGGCGATATAGAAAGCCGTGCCACGGCTATTTATCTGGCAAAAAAATTTGAAAATCAAGTGGAAAAAATCACCAAACTGGCTCAAGGCTTACCCGCCGGAGCCGATTTGAGCTATGCGGACAGTGCCACAATCAGTGCCGCACTGAACAACCGCAATCTGTTATAAAAAAAGGAGAATTATATCCTGACTTTTGTGATAAATCGAAGTACGGTGGCACATCGCGGTCAAGCTATGGTTGTGACATTTTTGACAAATCATAACTTGTGTGGTATATTTATAAACATAAATGATATAATTCAACTCTTAAGTTTCACAAATTTTGGGAGATTACTAAAAAATCAAAAATTTTACAGCATAAAAATTCAAGGCGATCCTCACAAACCACCACTTTGTAAAAAAGCCTTACACAACCGTCTTCGGAGTTTTGTGCCATGTATGGTCTGCATACATGGTGCATTTCGGAGATTTATATGGTTGTGTTCGTCTGTGGTGGACGAGTGAGGATGTATAAATCAATGGGATGCACCTTTTTTTTTGCGTGTATCCAACCTAAAGAAAGCATTTCTCATGAGCGATACAGCAAAAATATTTCAGGACGAACTCTACACCGGTTATGACGATATCGCCAAAGCAGTCCGGCACTACCGCAAACACTTCAAGAACCAAGTGGTGTTATGCAACTGCGACGACCCTTTTGAAAGCAATTTCTTCAAGTATTTCGCCTTGAATTTCAAGCAGCTGAAACTGAAAAAACTTATCACTGTATCGTACGAAAACTCCCCCATCGCCAACCGGGAAATCAGCATTTTCCCGCCGGGCAGCAAATACAATGCTTTATCATACAAGATAGAGCTGACTCAAGATAATTACGCCAATATCGCTGCCCCCGTCACACCGGAAAACATTGCCGCCATGCTGAAAAACGACAGCCGGGCCATGTGGTTATGGGTAGACGACGGCGATTTCCACACCTACGAAAGCATGAAATTACTGTGGGAAGCGGATATTGTCGTAACTCATCCCCCCTGCTCCCGGCTGGCTGAATACATAAAATTGATCATCAATTACCGGAAAAAATTTCTGCTGACGGGAAAATTGAAGGCGATCAATACTCCGGAAATATTTAATTGCTTCAAAAATCAACAAATCCACCTGATCCCCCGCAAGCCCAAACTCACCATGCAGTTGACCAGCCCATACCTGCCGCCGGAAGACAACCCCGTAAAAATAAACCATATAACATGGTTTACCAATCTGTAAATGGAAAGCGAAAAAAACGCGGTCAAACCTTCAACAGCAAATAGTATTCCCGGTACTCCTGATATTCCCGGCAAACTAAAAGGGGGTGTAGCAAAACTGTTTTGTGGGGAAGAAACCTTTTTGAAAAAAGGTTCTCTTCCCCACACCCCATTTTCCAAAAACTTTCACCGGAATTGCTTTTATTACAAGTAATAAAAGCAATTCCGATTTATTTTATATAAAAGAGATACAACGTTTTACCTGCAATAATTTTTATTATTGTTGTATAAATTCAAG
>JAZSHD010000114.1:0-22695 GCA_045533055.1 Victivallaceae bacterium
ATCCAGTTTCCGGCTTGCATCAGAGAGGCTGGGGGGGGCAGTTTCATTATATCAATGCTGTCGCTGCCGCCGTGGCCGCCAATGATCACGATTTCGTCAGCCCCCGCCGCAACCAGACCATCGCACACTGCGTTGAGTTCATTGACCAGTGCCAACTCGGCAGTAGGGCGGTTGAGCATGGTATTACCGACAGGCGAATCCGGTCTGCCATTGACTCCGGAGGGGCCTTCCAAATCTGTAAGAATAAATACTTTCATAAACATCCTTTGATTTTTATTTGATGATTATATTCAAATAACCGGCAAAAAGTTTTTCCGGTATGGAAATAACCAGGAGATCGTCTTGTTGAGTATATTCCAAAACTTTTTCACTCTCAAATTCCGGCGAACAGGCAGTTATCTGTTTCGGCACAAAGTTTTCTGCCGGCAGCTTGAATTCAACCGTAAAAGCTCTGTTGCAAGCCGGAGCATTTTCAGCAAAATTGACAAATTTGAACGCATGGCTGACCATTGCCGGCGGCTTTTGCAGAATGTTTTCTGTATTGACCAGATGCAGGTGATACTCTTTGCTTTCACTTTTATAAGCTGTTGCCAGATAGTCTGAAGCGTTGACTTTAAGTTGAGGAGTGGTATCCAGAAAGGCTTTCAATATACTGCCCGGAATTTTCTGCAGATAATCTGCCGCGTAATCCGGAGCCGGGTGTTCACGGTTTTGGTCGCCCACCCAGCGGGAGATCAACACCCCGTAATGCACTGCCAGCGGGCGGCGGGCTGTTACGCCGCCGGTAAGAAACAGCACTTTATCGCCCATTGCCGAAACACCGTAAATAGTGCCGTCATTGCCTTGGGCAGCGATCTTGTAATCGCCGGAAAGGTTTGCCATTGCAAGATTTTCTTTGACTGCTTCCAGCTCTACGGTTTGGTTTTGATAAATGAATTTGCCTGCTTCTGCAGGAGCAAGGTCTTGCAGATCAAAGGTAAAGTTGAAGATTTTTTCGGGGTGTTCCCGCAAAGAGCCGTCGGGACGGTAAATACCAAATTTACCGAAAATAAAGAGCTTGCCCCCGGCTTGGCAATATTGCTTCATAAGTTCCAGGAGCTCATCAGAAAGCATGGAAGCTCCGGCAACGACTACGGCAGGATATTGCAGCCATTCTTCCAATGTATCACTTTCAAAAAGCATCGCACCCCGACGGTTGGTCAAAGTTGCTGCCTGCATCCAGACGCTGAATGGCCGGCAGGTGGATTCCAGTGCATCACTTGTAAAATCCATGGAGCTTCTGGGTTCAAGGAACGCCACTTCTGCCATGCAGTCGGCTTTTCCGGCAAGGCGGCGGTGGAGTTTTTCGTAAGAAGCAAACTTCAATTCCACATCGTTGAGGTCGCCGCCTTCGGGAGTTGCCATCAAAAGGTGTTCCCACGCCCGCGAGAGAGCCCACGAAAAGTAGTAGTTATCGTATCTTGAGGGGTAAAACATACTCATCGGGTCAATGGAGTATTTCCGTGCCATGGAACTGCGGTGCATGGCGTCGCAGCTCCAGGAGAGCCACGCCGTTTGCAGTACGGTTGAAAACATATTTTCCTGAAAAACATGCGTCCACAAATCCCCTGCCGCTTCAAACGGGTTCGCCGTGGGGTTGGTGCTGAAAGTACTAGTTGTGTAATTGGGCCGCAGAAGTTTGAGTCCGAGGCTGGTAAAATGATCATTTACGCTGCGGTGGAATTCTTCAGTCGAACGCTGCCGGAAACGCAAAAATTCCAGAAAAACCTTATTCTGATAATCGCCGTAAAATTTGCTCCACTCTGCCGGAGAGGGCAAAGTATAACCGGTTTCGGCTTGAAATTTTTCCCGGCAATACTTACAAGTACAGCCATGGCCTTCGCCGAAATATGCCACATCATCAGTCATAATGCCGTCCACGCCGGTAGCATACACCTCTTCAAGCGTTTTGAAAAAAGCCTGCCGGAAGTTGGGATTGTTGAAGCAATGGGCATAGCCTTTGTAAGGAGTGTAAACATATCTGCCGGTGCGTCCGTCGATCTGGCGGCAGTCAGAGAGATAAACGTTAGGTACGATTTCCGGGTCGCCCATTGCCAAATGCTCCACTAAATTGGGGAACATATCGATCGCGCCTTTGCGGATGACCATCTTGTTTTTCAAAAAATCCCAATCCCGCCGGGATAGCGGTACAAAAGTCAGATGGCTGCTGTGGTGTTCAACCACCCGGATATTGTACTTGTGGCAGGCAACGACCAACCGCTTGAGCGCGGCGTTGATCGTTGCCCGGTAGGGGTAATAGCTCCAGCGGAAGTGGGTGCAGCTGAAAGTCATTACGATGTTGATTCCAGCAGCGGCAAAACCGGCGGCCTTGTCTTCAAAATCCTTTTCGCTCCAACGGTTGATTTCTTCGTCGTTGTACCAGAAAACGGAAAATTTATCTTGTTCGGTATTCATTTTTTTTCTCGAAAAAGTATGTTGAAACTCTGTGCTGCGGCAGTTTTTCTATCTGTCGCAACACGGTATGATTATGATTTTTTAATGGAACTATCGGTCAGAACAATACATTCCAGGTAGTATCGTTGGCTTTTACACCTTCAAACTCCGGAACTTTACCATTCGCGGGCATATTGCAATGTTCCACGTGACCATCGACCATGCCCACATTCATTCCATTGCTGTGAGGATATGCCACACACTCGTTTTGATTTCCACGGGTCAACCGAGCGCCGTAAGGGAGAACTTGTACTTTGCCAGCCATGGCTCCTTTGGGGAAAGGTGAGGAGTCATCGCCAATATCCAGCAGCAAAAAAGTATTGCTTGGATTTTTTACTGCCTTCAGTGTATAACGAACTTTGTTTGCTGCATTATCCTCGGCAGGACCGGAGCCGCTGAAAGAACCATTGTGCCCATAACTTACGGACGAAGAAGTATTGAGTTTAACACAGCTCGGGCAATAAAAAACATTGTTGCCAACTGTACCGGCGCCGGTATTTTTTATTTCTTTAGCAGAACTGCCCAGATAAGGCTCCAGCGTTTCCTGCCAAAACACTTTATTGGTTTCAAAAACACTTTTGCCGGTGTACCAGTAGGGCTGGATACATTCATCATTATCCATGGCATACGCCAGCATAGCCTGGGTTATCTGCCGGACATTGGAGGTGCAGTTGGAGGCTTTAGCCCGCTCCCGCGCCGCCGATAATGCGGGCAGCAGCATTGCCGCTAAAATTGCAATAATGGCAATTACGACCAGAAGTTCGATCAAAGTAAACTTTTTCATAGTCTTTCCTTATTTTTATGGTTATTGTTTTTTCCACAATTCAACTTCTGCAAGCATAAAGTTAGCTTTTTGCCACGGCAGTTTATTCAAATTTTTATCGCGGCTGTAAATCTTGCCCATTTCGCCTTTTTCGATGGCACCGGGAATACGGGCAGGAGCAAGTTCCAGCTTGATTTTTACAGTATTGGGAACCGTTTTATCCAGCGTGAGGGTCTTTTGCCGGACGCCGTACTTTACATCATCTTTGCTTTCGGCTGCAAAGCTTTTCTGCTTGACAAAGTTTTTGCCGTCGCTGGAGGTGTAAATCGTTGCATCACGCATTGCTCCGGCGTAAAAGAGTTCCATGCGGTCAAAACTTTCTTTCTTTGCCAAATCAAAAACAATGGTGATCCTGTCATTGGTCTGCCAACCGATGATCCGGTCGTTGAGGGTGGTTTTCACCCCATCGACATTGCCGGAACGATAGGCGGAGCGGCGGTCAAATAGTTTGCCGCTGCTGAATTTGGCAGGCATTTTTTCTGCCGGAGCATCCGGAGCGGGTGTGCAAGTGTAAGAAGCCTGTGGAGCAACCCTTTCGTTAGCTCCGTAATAAGCCAGAAAGTTCTTGAAAAAGATGTGGTTGCCGCTCAAACATCTGCCGGTAACAACTTTTTCCGGGGCAATCAGCTCTTTGGGGAAGCGGAATCGCCAGATGTCGTGATTGGTTTTTATCTTCAAACTCTTGACCAGTTCTTTACTGTACTTCTGCCACGCTTTTTGCGTAACAAGTTCACGCTGGGCAAAGTTTACGCCGAAAACGATAACTTTACCTTTGCCCAGAGCACTTTCGATTGCCGCAGGTTTGCCGTCAGCATAAACGAGGAGCGTTTTTGCTCCGGCGGGTACTGCCAGATCAAAACTGACCGTGCGGTTCAACTGCAAAATTTCGCTGCCGTTCCTGACCATCCGGTCGCCGGAGCGTTTGACCGAATTTGCCAAACCGGGGAGCAGTGTACGCTCAAGCTTATTGGCAGCGGCATCAAAGCTGAATGCTTCGCAATCCAGAATGACCAGTGTTCCGCCGTTTTTCGCATAATCGGCAAGTTTTTTCAGCGATTCAGCATCACAATATTTGGCATCAGGTACAAAGATGGCTTTATACTTACTTATATCCACCAGATTTTTTGCCAGACTGCTTTCGTTGAAGTATTTGAACCACGCTCCCGATTGCAGTTCCAAAAGCGAGTGGAGCATCTGACCACGCACCGGCCGGTTGTTGGCACCCACATAACTGCGGGCGGTGGTTACCGGCAGAAATACGCCGCAGTCAGCTTCGGGGAACTTCAGCTGCGGCATAGTGCGGACCGTATCCTGCAGAGCCATTGCCAGCTGCCAGCGTTCGGGGGCCCCATAACGTTCGCTTTCCAGAGTGCGTTTATCACGTTTGCCCCGGGTGTCAGCCGGATACCAATGCAAGCCATTGGCTCCACCACGATAGGCTTGAGAAACTTTTTCCAGCATTTCAAGAGGTGTAAAAGCCGCACCGTAATTTTCAATATGATAAGAGGGGTGCAGTTCATCAACCTGAATCAAATCCCGCAGATATTTGCTGGTAAAGCTGAAATCTGCAATATCAGCGTGATTGTGCGGATAAAGCTGATTTTCCATAATATCGCAAGTTTCGGGTGTAAACTCGGTGTAGTCGTAAACTCTGCCTTGACCATCCATGGGATCGTCGGAAACCAGCCGCATTCCGGGCATGTGTTTATTGATAGTGTGCTTTAAATCTTTATGCAGTTTGATCGCTTCATCGGCAACGAAATGACGGAATGCTATCCAGCGGTAAACATTGGTATCGCCAACAGATTCCGGCAATCCGAATTTGCCGTAGCCATACTTGCTTTTAATAATTTCGTTGACTTGGTCGATGTATGGATAAGTGCCTTTGTTCAAATGTTTGGCGGCGATCGCCAGATAGCGGTCGCACTCATGCTCGGTAACTTCGTCGCCAAAGACCATCCAGCAATAACGCTTTTCGTAAGGTTTGATAAAATTCACCGCATTTTTTAGATAAAGGCTGCGTACCTGCGGATCAAAAAGTATGGGGCGTCCGCCTTGGGCTTTGGGTATTTTGAGACTTTCAAAGCCGTAGTATTGGGCAGTGGCAACAAATCTGGCATTTTTTGGTGCCAATTCATCAAAATTGTACCATTCCTTTGCCATCATACCGCCACCGCCCACCAGCAGCAGCTGATAACGATTTGCATGTTCAAGCACTTCCAGTTGATCCCATGGCATACCAAATTCCATACATATTGAAATCATATAAGGACGGAATCCATGGCTCCAGGTAAGTGAGCCTTCCCGTGCCAAGCCGGGACCTTTATTGCTGAAAAGCTCTTTATAAAGCGGTTTTTCAGTGATTTTCACCGTGCGGGATTGTTCACTCTGCTGCGGAGCTTGCCACTCGTATTTGCATAAATTATTGATCGTAAAGCGGATGAGTTTGGTGTTGCGGTGCAGTTTCAAAGCCAGTGCATCATCGTTTTTACTGCCATTAAGCGTGCTTGTCTGCGGGCGGTTGACGATTCTGCCATCAAACCGCAGCTGCTCAAGTTTGCCTTGCAGAGTTTTTGCCGGGTTTTCGCTCCGCCATACAAGTTTGCCTTCCTCAATGCCCACAATGGTAAAGGGTTTATCGGCAGTGATCTTGCCGCTGCGGAAGGTTATAAAGTGGTCGCTGTGACCAAATCCATTGCCCTTGCCGCCGGTAATGCTGGAAGCCTGACGGCTGCGGGCAACACTTCTACCCAGCATGATCCGCCAGAGTTCCGCACCTTGACTTGTGTAATCGGTAAGCTCTGTAAGCGGTATACTGACTTCCACACTCCAGAATTTATCGTTGCTGAAGCTCTGGACATCGGTAGTAAAATCCACCGACTTATCACCATTTACTGCATCGTAAACAATGCCGTTGGCGTTGATGATTATCTGCCGTTGGGTGGAAACATTCTGCCCGGCATTCCACGGGTCGAACCGCAGTTCCACAAAGTCGTCATTCCAAATGGCATTATCCCGTTCTTCAGGGGTGCGCCATGAACGGACGACCTTTGTCATATCCCGGTCGTAACAGATAAATGCAGCATAAAGTTTGCCGCCGTTGGTGCCGAAATATACGGTTGTGGGGTCAACTTTGCCGGTGGTTCTGCCCATAGCTTTAAGCTGGTATGTTGCCGCCCCCTGCCACTCGGCAGCAGAAACTTTGCCGTCGATTTCCGGAGCTTGGTTAAGTTCCGGAAAAACCTTTTCGGCAGCAAAACTGCTCAAAGCCCAACCGGCACAGCAGCCTGCCAGTAAAATTTTTGCAGTGAAATTTTTCATCATTGTCTCCGGGTATTACAGTTCTATACCATCCATATATTCACCGATCCAGTTCCAGATGACGGAAGCTCTGGCGGCAGGTTTGATGTTGTAAGAATTTACTTCGCCGCCCAGACGCAGGATATTTGCCACGTCGCCGTGAGCAGAAGTTTTGACCACACTGCCGCGGTAGGGAAATACATCAAAAACCAAACTGTTTTCGGGGCGGTCACGGGTGATCAATATACGGGCATACTGTTCTTCGCCGAAGCGTTTGCGTGCCACTGCAGCAGCCTGGTTGATAACAAAATAGTTGTAAGAACCGCAGCCGCTTCTTTTGTAAACAGCCTGATCATCGGGGCAGACAAAGTATTTCATCTTTTCGGTATTGATTATTTTATCATATCTGCCTTTGGGCTTGACTCCAAAGTAACCTTTAAACAGCAGTTTATTACCCATTTCATTCAAATTATGCCCGAAAACTTCCACCATTTCAGGATTATCTTTGCGGGCTGTGCAAGGTACGAAGTTGGCGTTGTTTTTTGCGTAAAGCTGGATGGCTCCGCCGATTTTACGCAAAACATCCTGACAGGTGGCTTTTTTAGCCTGTTCCACAGCGGCGTGGGCAGAGCTGACCAGTACAGTCAACACCAGAACTGATAAGCTGACAACTACTGCCAATTCGGTCAATGTGAAGTTTCTTTTCATTTTTCCTTTTCCTTTTTTTTTGATTATTTTATAGTTTATTCTGGTTATTTTTTCTTATAAAAAGCTGATTCACGCAAAATAACTTCGCCGGGGATGCGGATTATCTCGGAAATGTTGGATTTTTCCCTGATCTGGCGGCAAAACATTTGTACAGCCATTTCCAGATATGGCTCCCGAGGGTGATGAGTGGTGGTAAGTTTAGGTTCACCCAACGGCACAAATCCCTGGGCTTCCATATTGCCCAGACCGGTAATGTGAAAATCCCCCGGCTCCAGCCCACGCTCCTGCATAGCTTCAAAAAATCCCCACGCGATCATATCGGCACTGGTCATGTGCAGTATATCAGGACCTGCCGGTATATTCATACCATATTTACATGCACCCATAATATTGTTGAGAGATCCCAAACTGATATATTCGATTGCCGATTCATCCCATCCGGAACCGGCAACGGCAGCTTGCATAATATCTGAAAACTCATTACGCCGGTAATATAAACAGCACTTTTTTATGCCCCAAAGCTTGGCTTTTTTAAGTATCTGAACAAAAGAACTTATATAGTCAGCCACCACCTGATTGCCGGAAGCCAAGTGATAAAATGTGGGCCACGGCCAGAGTTTGGGGCGGTCAAACTCATAAATAAGCTGTTTGGAATATGGATCATTGTATCGGGTATCAGTGATCAAGCCGTCAAAGTCCCGGAAGATGTGGGGGCTGAAATTGGCAGACCTTAAATCGCTGAATGAAAAAAGCTGATAGTCGCATTGATTTTTTTCCAGCAGCAGCAGCAAAAATTTTACCAGATACGAAAGCGTTGAAAAATCGCTGGGGTTGTTATCATCCAGCAAACATGCGATCCGGATCCTTCGTTTTACTTGCCGCTGCCATGAACCGGAACCGTGTTTGCGGATAATCAAACCTTCATTGGCAAGTATATTCAAAGCCGCATTTGCAGTTTGGTGTGAACAGTTATAAAGTTCTGCCAAATTACGGGCAGAAGGCAATTTGCCACGGCTTTTTCCGGTATCGGCAGACAATTCCGCGCGCAGATTTCCGGCAATGCGTTCAGCAAGATTTTCAGACTTATTTTTCATAATACTTTTTCGTGACAGTTTATTCCCATACAGCCAACAATATACAATATTTGCCAGTACAAGTCAAGAGGGAGGGTGCGACAAACCCAGTCAATAAACTGCAAGTGTAAAGTAAAGTGTAAAAAGTAAATATAAAGAACAAGGCTTATTGAAAATCTCTTATTTTTCTCAAACGCATAATATTTTCGGTTCTTGCAAGAACATATTTGCCTTAAAATAGAGTTGAGCTACAAACTTGGTAATAAAACACCAGTTCAAAGTGAAGATGAATTTTTTAAGAATTTATAAATAAAAAACAGCATATTGGACACTGTCTCATTGAAAGTGCCCAATATGCTGTCACCGTATCATCTGGTGGAGGTAGTAATCGTTCCTCAAACCGAGTAAGAGAACATCAACTTTTCGACCATCGACTTTAAGGCAGTCATTTGATTTTAATTCGGAAATAATCCACAGAGCAATACGCGGAACATTGCCGCCTGACATCAGCCTTGCCAAACTTTATAAACTCTCAAGCCGCTGGGATGAACAATTACAGCAGCTCGGAATAGCAGTAGAATAAAACTCTTGTTATGCTCAAACGCATAGCACTTTTGGTTCTGTTTAAGGTGCAGATGCCTTAAAAAAGAGTTGAACCGAAATCTTGCAGTGTTTGAGGCTGTGAAAATATATCGTACTGAAAAGCCCCACCTCTACTACATACAACCTTCTCTTGTGTTTTTTTTCGGGATGCCGGTATCGTAAAAATCCCCCGGAAATTCTCGTAAAACAACTTGTTTTTATCCAAACACATGGTATATTAAACAAAATAATCCTATATTGCAGAATAATACAAAAGGTATTGAAAATGAAGAAATTTATATTGCTGCTGACAGTTCTTTTTTTCGCATTGCTGCAGGGATGTAAAGAACAGGACAACTCTGTAACTTCTCAAAATGAAAAACTGGATCTGAACAGAAGCGGAACAAAAATCGGCGTGCCGGAAGGTGCCGCCGCCATGACTGTGGGAGAAAAGAAATACCCCAAAGGAAAAATCATCTATTTTAATTCTCTTGCTGAAGGGTATCTGGCGGTTCAGACCAAAAAAATCGATGCTTTTCTCTTTGACCGCAACAGTATGGAGTATGTTGCACGCTCCAATCCCGTGCTGACTTTGCTCGATGAAAAGATAGCCGATGAATTTATTGTGATCGGACTTCCCAAGAAAAATGTTGAGTTATGCAAAGAAGTCAATGCGTTCATTAAAAAATACCGGAGTGACGGCACTTATGATGATATGTTCAAAAGGTGGTGTCTGACCAATAGCCTGTCTGCGGTTCCTGATATTCCGTGCCCGGCGAAACCGACCCGGAAATTTATCGTGGGTACCGAAGGATTGAATCCACCCATGAGTTTCTTTGATGCCCGGAACAAGCTGGCAGGGTTCGATATTGAATTTACGCGGCGTCTGGCACTTTATCTTAATGCGGAAATAGAACTTAAAAATATGACTTATCCGGCATTGCTTTCATCGTTGGAAACCGGCAAGATCGATATGCTGATTTCTAATTTGAATGCCACGCCGGAGCGCAGTGAAAATGTTTTATTTTCGGATTGCTATGTGGATTCATCCATCGCAGCTTTGGTGCACATCGATAATTGCCGGTCAAACCAATCCGGGATAAAAAAAGTTACCGACCTCACCGGCAGACAGGTCGGCAGCAATGTCGGCGGCAATTTGCATACTCTGGCAGATAAATTTGCTCCGGGGATCAATCATGTTTACTTCACAGACAACCACAGCGCAGTACAAGCGTTGCTCACCAACAAGGTAGCGGCGGTTCTGCTTGATGAACCCATCGCCAGAAATTTTGTCAGCTGGCATCCGGACAAACTGGAGATAGCCTCCATTTTTGTTGACGATAATTACGGATTTGCCATGCCTAAAAATTCACGTTTGAAAGAACGGGCTTCCGCAGTTGTGGACAAGATGCAAAAGGAAGGAACTCTTGACGATCTGAAAACACGCTGGTGCGGGTCAGATCCGGCAAAAAAAGTTCTGACTGATTGGGCAAAAAAATTCAATTCTTCCGGTAAAAACGGCAAGTTGCGGGCAGCACTGGCTCCCTACTATGAACCATTGTGCTATATGGATGCTGACGGCAAACCAACCGGATATGAAATAGATATCATCAATCGTATCGCAGCAGAGCTGGATATGAAACTTGAATTTATATCAATCGTCAGCGGGGCAAGAATGGAAATGATCGCATCCGGTAAAGCTGATCTTTCCGGAGGTTCCATGTCCATTACTCCTGAACGCATGGAAAAAGTCGACTTTCTTCCGCCCCATTACAAGGGCGGTGTAACGATTCTTGCTCGCAAGGAACAAATTCTTAAAGCCGAAAAAGTTCCGTTCCATCAAGCAGTAAAAAAGACATTGGCTGAATTGAAAAAAAGTTTTGAACGTACCTTTGTCCGGGAAAAGCGCTGGTATCTTGTGCTTCAAGGTTTGAAAATAACCGTTATCATTACTTTGCTTTCGGCCATTGCCGGAACACTTCTGGCATTCCCGGTATGGCTGCTGCGGACTGCCAAAAATAAATTCATTTGTTTCTGCGGTCAAACTTTCATTTCCCTGATGCAGGGTACTCCCATTCTGGTGCTTTTAATGGTGCTTTATTACCTCGTGTTTGCTTCTGTTGACATAAATGCTGTCGTCGTGGCGATCATCGGATTTTCATTAAACTTTGCCGCTTATGCCGGAGAAATGCTCCGTACCGGCATTGATTCAGTACCCAAAGGTCAACGCGAAGCAGCCCTAGCTTTGGGTTTCAACCGTTGTCAGACCTTTTTCAAAGTGGTTTTGCCTCAGGCAATGCGTCAGATACTGCCGATTTACCGCGGTGAATTTATCAATATGCTCAAATCCACATCCATAGTAGGTTACATTGCCATTCAGGATTTGACCAAAGTCAGTGATATTATCCGCAGTCGTACTTATGAAGCATTTTTCCCGTTGATCGCCACTGCTTTGATCTACTTTGCAACCGCATGGGTCCTGGCAAGTTTTCTGGTCTGGCTGGATCACTGCCTCGATCCTGCCAGACGGCGCAGCAAAAGAATGGAGGTCTCAAAATGATCGAAGTAAAAAATCTGAAAAAGATCTACAACGGCAATGCCGTTCTCAAAGATGTAAACGCCGTTATCAGAAAAGGCGAAGTCATATCCATTATCGGTCCATCCGGAACCGGGAAAAGTACATTTCTGCGTTGTCTGAACCTGCTCGAACAACCTGACGGCGGTGAAATATGGATCGACGGTAAAAATATTCTTGACGGAAAAACCGATATTGCCGCCATCCGCCGGAAAATGGGTATGGTATTTCAGTCGTTCAATCTTTTCGGGCATCTGACGGTTTTGGAAAACATCACTCTGGCTCCGGTATCGCTGCTCAATAAAAGCAGAGAGGAGGCTGAAGCTGAAGCCATGAAACTGCTGAAGCTGGTTGGTCTTGCCAATAAGGCTCACGCACTTCCCGGAGAACTCTCCGGCGGGCAGCAGCAGCGTATCGCCATTGCACGGGCTTTGGCTATGGAGCCGGAAATAATCCTCTTTGATGAACCGACTTCAGCATTGGATCCGACCATGGTCAACGAAGTGCTTTCCGTTATGCGCAGCCTGGCAAAAACCGGTATCACCATGCTGATCGTGACCCACGAAATGCGTTTTGCCCGAGATGTGTCAAGCCGCATTTTTTATATGGATGAAGGCATTGTTTACGAAGAAGGTCCGGCAAAAGAACTTTTTGAAAATCCTTCAAAAACCAAGACTCGTGCATTTTTGCGGCGCATCGGTATGTTCAACAGTACACTGAACAAAGCAGACTTTGACCTTTATCACTTCATGGGGCTTTTTACTGAATTTGCCGAAAAACAGATGCTTGATGCCAAGCAGATCAAAACCTTGCATCTGGTATTGGAAGAATTGCTGGTCAATATCATTTTCCCGGAAATCGAACTGGCGGAATTGGAAATAGGTATTTCAGAAGAGACCAAACAAAGCGAACTGCGTATAACATGGCATGGCAGTGCCGGCAATCCTCTGGAATCCGCTTCCGAAGCTGGGGAACTGGCAAGGATGATCGTAAAAAAACGCACTTCTTCAAGCGAATATTCAGTCCTTGAAAACGGTGTAAATCAACTGTTCATCAAATTTTAAATGATGAAAAAATGTTTTGATCATATTAAAAAACTCCGCGTGAGTTGGTTCACTGAAGGCAGATTTGTAATAAATTTCAACCAAAGGAAAATAGGATAATGAAAGCTGTATTTGATAAAAACGCAAATTCTCTGACTGTTTCAGTCGAAGGCAGTATCGACACTGTAACAGCCCCGGAACTGGATTCCCAACTGCAGGCAAACTGGGAAGGGATCACCGAATTGATCATGGATCTTGCGGCAGTGGATTATATTTCCAGTGCAGGTTTGCGGGTTATTCTTATGGCCAATCAGCAAATGGAAGATTGTGACGGATCAATGACTGTCAGAAATGTCAATGACGATATCAAAGAGATCTTTGAAATGACCGGATTTGACTCATTGCTCAATTTGGAATAAAACGGGATTCAATATGGAACGACCTGTCCGTCATTTTCAATTCGACGGTGAAGCTCAACTGGTAATTGAAGCTGTGCGGGATAATTTTCCGGTGTTGCGGGAATGGATCGCCGGTATCGCTGATGAATTGCAGTTTCAAGCACGGGAAAAAAAGCAGATACTTATTGCCTGCGATGAAATATTCACCAATATTTCCATATATGCCTATGGTGAAAATACCGGAAAAGTTACTGTCCAAGCTGACTATTTTCCTGCCGAACAGGAGCTGCATATAGTTTTCAGCGATAACGGGATCGCTTTCGATCCGCTGAAAAGCGAAGCCCCGGATATTCAAAGCAGCCTTGCTGAGCGTAAAGTTGGCGGACTCGGACTTTTCATGGTCAAAAAAATGATGGATGCTGTTACATATACACGGCAGAATGACTGCAATATTCTTACCTTGATAAAGAAGTTAAAGACGGAAAACCAATGAAAACCATCTTTCAAAAATGGCTGTTTGTATTTGTTCTTGCGGCATTTATCATAACATTCCTTTCCTCATGGTGGATCCACAGCAATCTGGCGGAAAATTCCGCTGTCGAACTGCTTCAGAATAATCTGGACGATGCCGCACGACGGGTCATAAGTACCAGGAAAAATCTTCAGACGATCATCACCATGTCCAATGCCTCTGCGCTTGCTAAAACTCGCGCCCTGGCAATGATGATAAAAGAAAACCCCGCCATATTGAATGACAATAATAAACTTGACGATATCAGAAAAAAACTTGATGTCGATGAAGTTCATGTTTCTGATGCCAACGGGATCCTTATCGCCTCTCTGGCATACGCTCCTGCCACCGGAGGAGTCAAAAGTTACCGCGGATATGATATGAAGTCCTCTGCTCAATCCGCAGAATTCATGCCGGCATGTACAGATCCGGAATTTGCGCTGGTTCAGCGGCCTCAACGCAACGGCGTATTGAAAATCCTTTTTCAGTATGCCGGAACCGCCAGACTCGATGCGCCCGGCATCGTCCAGATAGGATACCGACCGGAACGTATCGAAGAAGCAAGCAGTCTTGCCAATATCAAAAATATTGAAAAAGATGTCCGTATCGGCATGAACGGTAATCTGTTTATTGAAAAAAATCCCGGCTACCGGGAGGATTACCGGAAAATCATCCGGACTGCCCAGGGGATTTCTCTGACCGCAGTTTACGATAACTATCTGCTGACTGCCAATTTGCCCAAGGAAGAGATGTATATGTCCCGGGATTCGGTCATCAAGATCCTTATAATCGGGAACCTCATACTTTTCGGAGTGATATTTCTTCTGATCTCAAGGCTGCTGCAAAAAGTGGTCATAAACGGTATATACACTGTAAATGATTCTCTGAAAGAAATCACCGGAGGCAATCTGGAAAAAGAAATCAATGTTACCACTACCACAGAGTTTCAATCCCTTTCTTCCGGCATAAACTCCACCGTTGCTGCGTTGAAAAAAGCTATTGAAAATGAATCCAGACGCATCGATGCTGAATTGGAAATGGGTAAAACGATCCAGACGTCAGTTCTGCCGGTTGATTTTCACGATACACCCAATTACCGTCTGCATGCCGGCATGTTCACTGCCAGAGAAGTCGGAGGCGATTTCTACGATTTTTTCACCATTGACGAAAACCGTACTGCATTGCTGATTGCAGATGTTTCCGGCAAAGGTATCACCGCCGCCCTCTATATGATGAATGCCAAATCTTTGCTCAAGGAGCTGATACTTTTATATCCGCCGGCGGAAGCATTTGCCGCAGCCAATCAGGAACTCTGCCGCACCAACAAAGCTCACATGTTCCTTACGGCATTTCTGGCGGTTCTCGACCGCCGCACCGGAATAATCCAATGCGTCAATGCCGGACACAATCCGCCGCTGCTCAAGCACTCCGACAACAGCGTAGAATATCTCAAAATAAAACATTCTCTGGTGCTGAGTGCATCTCCCAAAGCGAAATATACTGCGGTTCCGGTGCAGCTGCAGCCCGGAGATAAACTTTTCCTCTATACCGACGGGGTCACTGAAGCAATGAATCTTCAAAACGAACTTTTCGGCGAAAAACGGTTTATGGAAACAGTTGTTTCTGCCGAAGGTTCATTGCCGGAAATACTTGATTTCATTCGCAGCAAAACAGCTGAGTTTGCCGGAGAAGCTCCCCAGAATGACGATATTACCATGCTGATAATGGAATACATTTCAGCGTCACAATAAAGGATTTTCACGATGAAAAAACAACTCATTGATTGTGCTATGGGCACAATTCCGGTAGATTTAATAATTTCAAATGTGAATGTTTTTCATCTTACAGACGGCTCTGTGGAAACATGTGACATTGCTGTAACAGAAGGCAGAATCGCTGGTATGGGACAATATACCCGGGGCCGTGATATTGTCGATGGAACCGGCTTGTACGCAGTTCCCGGCTTCATCGACAGCCATGTGCATCTGGAATCAACGCATCTGCTGCCTGCCGGATACGAAAAACTGGTACTGCCCCATGGAGTCACTACAACGATTTGCGACCCGCATGAACTTGCCAATGTGGTGGGCGAAAAAGCATTTGATTTTTTCTTTGATGCCGCAGAAAAACTTGACATGTCCCTGTTGGTAAATTTAAGTTCATGCGTTCCGGCAACACCTTTTGAAACTGCGGGCGGTGAAATCAGTTCTGCAATTATCCGCAAATGGCACGAAAAGCATCCGGAAAGCACGCTGGCAGAATTGATGAATGTTCCCGGTTTGCTTAACGGAGACCCGGAAGTAATGGCAAAAGCGGAACTTTTTGAACGCATAGACGGTCATTGTCCGCTGGTCAGCGGCAAAGAATTGAATGCCTGCGCGGCTGCGGGTGTTGTCAACTGCCATGAAAGTACATCGTTTGCTGAAGCTGCGGAGAAACTCCGTCGCGGTCTGCAAGTTTTTATCAGAGAAGGTTCTGCCGCTCGGGATCTCGATGCTCTGCTGCCGCTTCTGACGGTGGAAAATTCGCCTTTTATCTCATTTTGCAGCGACGACCGGTCACCTGTCGAAACTGCCGCTTGCGGTCATATTGACTCCATGATACGCCGTGCTATTGCAGCTGGGGCGTCGCCGCTGGCTGTTTACCGGGCGGCTTCATGGTCGGCGGCAAAACATGCCAATCTTAACGACCGCGGCTTGCTCGCTCCCGGAAAAATCGCTGATATTGTTTTGCTTTCCGATCTTGAAAAATGTACGGTCAAAACCGTTTTCGTCAAAGGGAAAAATATCGAAAAGCTCAATGAAAAAAACATCCCGGTTCCGCCGGAAATGTTTAACTCTGTCAAACTTGCGCCCGTAGCTGCGGAGCGGTTCCGCATAAAGTCGGAAAACTCCCGGACTCCGGTCATAACTGTTGAATCCGGTTCGCTTATAACCGGCAAAGACTTTTGTGAACTCAAAGTTGAAAATGGGGAGAAATTCCCTGACATAAACCGGGATATTATCAAGATAGCTGTAATTGAACGGCATGGCAAAAATGGCAATATCGGATTGGGTTTTGTCCGCGGCTTCGGGTTGAAATCCGGGGCAATAGCCGCAACAGTGGCGCATGATTCCCACAATATTTGTGTACTTGGAACTTCTGACGCAGACATGGCAGCGGCAGTCAACGCTCTGATCAAACTTCAGGGCGGTCAGGTTGTGGTGAAATCCGGAAAAGTGACAGCTTCGGTATCATTTCCGGTTGCAGGTTTACTGTCTGCGGAACCGTTTGATAAGTTGGATATATGCCTGAAGAATATTTCAAAGGCTTTGCATGAAACAGGCTGTACTCTCCCGGATCCTTTTCAGCAGCTCTCATTTCTTGCCCTTCCGGTGATACCTCATCTCAAACTCACCGACAAAGGTCTTTTTGATGCAGATGCTTTTGAACATATTTCTGTATGACATTATTAAAGTATATCTGCCCTAAAAAAGTGGAGGTAATAATCGTTCCTCAAGCCGGGTAAGAGAACACAAAAATTCAGCCCATCCGTTTTAAGGGTGGGCATTTGATTTTTACTCCGAAATCATCCGGTATTTCCCCAACATAAATCACCCCGTTTCGGAACAATATTCGGAATAATATCAAAACAAATCGGCATTGTTCTGCATTTTTACGGAATTATTCCGCATCTGAACTTGATTTTGCATTAAAAGCACACTATTTTTCAATGGAATCAGAAAAATGGAGCATAATATGATTGAAATAATAACTGCTGACATCACCAAACTGGAAGTGGATGCTATTGTCAATGCCGCCAACTGTTCGCTTCTGGGCGGCGGTGGCGTGGATGGAGCGATCCATCGGGCGGCAGGTCGGGAATTGCTTGAAGCCTGTCGTAAATTCAACGGTTGCGAAATCGGAGAAGCCCGTATCACGCCCGGATTCAAACTTCCCGCAAAGTTCGTCATTCACACTCCCGGGCCGGTCTGGCACGGCGGCAAGTGCAACGAAGCCGAACTCTTGAAAAACTGCTACATAAATTCACTGGCTCTGGCAAAAGAAAACCTTTGCCGCACGATCGCATTCCCCTGTATCAGCACCGGAGTTTACCATTTCCCAAAAGAACAAGCCGCCCTAATCGCCCTTGAAACAGTTTTAAGCAATATCACCGCTCCCATCGAAAAAGTAATTTTCTGCTGCTTCTCCGACTCCGATGCCGAAATCTATCGGAATGTCTATTCTGAAAAGATGGCAATAACCGCATCTCATGTCAGATAAAAAGCAATTATTTATGGGGAATATTTTTGACAGAAAAACTGCCACTCCCCATAGTTGTAAACGGATTCAGTAAATCGTGGATTAACTTAAAAAGCATATCCCACTCTTCCGGGTAAAGAATCGTTCCTCTGACATGGAACTTTTTTCCGCCTTTCAGCCGCACGGTTAAATCCCATTCTCCGGCATCGCAGGCAAAAATATCATAATTTTCCTGCCATGCCAGAAAATTACACTGCTGAATTTTTTCCCAAACTTCCTGCCAATGTGCATTATCAAAATTGACTTCAATATGGCGGATGTCTGTGGATGCTCTGGTTATCTCGCACTCAAGTTTTCTTTTGCTCACTGACAGCGAATATTTATATGATTCCGGTGGGAACGGCTGAAAACCGCCGCCTTGCGTCAGAGTAAAACCTGTCATTTCATCCAGCGGAATGATTTGACGCTGATATATCAACGCGGTTATTTCCAGCTTTCCTTTGGCTACTTCAATCACTTTGCCCCACAAACTTACTCCATTATCAATCATCCCTGCCAGTTTTCTGGCGATCTCTCGGGGGACATATCCCAGTTTGCGGGATTTTTCATCTTCAATACGAATAGCATTTTTATCATAATCATTATCCGGTTCACGAAAAATCCGCAAACGATCGCCTGAATTAACTGTATACGACAGTTCACTGCGTTTGGCAACGGCAAAAGTTCCGGCGATTATGAATTCCGGAATGATTACCGTATTGACCGGATCAACTTCATCCTCAATATTGTCATCTTTATCCATCGCACCATACTCTTTAAGCAAAGTTATTATCTCTTTGCGTTTGTACTTTCGAGCAATTTTCAGCGGCAAAAGCTCCGGAGAAAGAGTGAAATTAGGATCGGCACCAAAGGTTAAAAGTTGTTTTAATATCGGCATCTGATTTTCACGAATGGCGTATGTCAGAGCTGAACCATTTTCATCGGCAGTATTGGGATCTGCATGGTAACTCAGCAGCATTTTCACGCTTTCAACTTCTTTCAGTTGAATTGCCAGCATCAATGGAGAAATCGTTTTTTCACCGGAATATCCATAAATACTACCCTTGCTTGTCATAATTACTCCCGCATCGGGATGTCCGAAACGTTTCAAAAGCAGTTGTAAGGCTTTGTGATATTTGAGTCCGATCGCCGTTTTCAAAAGTTCACCATAACTGCTGCTGCATACTTGACAAGATAATCCGGTCAGAGAAAGCAGAAAATCCAACTCTGTGCCATCATTCGTTAAATGTATCGCACATCCGGAAACTACTGTTTCGGCAACGATTGGATTATCAAGCTTGCGTTTCAATTTATCCCAGGTGGATTTCGGCAGTTTTGATTTGAATAGCTTCACCATAAAATCACACCATTTATCCGGGAAATTCAAAAGTAGAGCATAAATAAATTCCGCAGATAAAATGTTTTTTTCTTTCAAGAGTTTTGCAAATAATTTATCGCTATCCAGAGCGTCTTTTGCAACTATATATGGCAGTTTTTCAAGTGCAATGCCTGTTATTTTGGCATCACGTTCAATAAAATCTCTGATACTGATATTCTGCATCACGGCAAAATCCAGCACCGAATATCCAGCATTGTTTTTGACATTGATATCTGCTCCGCGCTTCAGAACCAGATCAAAAGCACGCAGATCAAAAGAATCGCACAGGTACATCAGAACCGTATTGCCGTCATTATCTGCCGCTGAACAATCTGCACCTCTGGCAATCAATTCCTTTACATAGTTTTCTGAACTGTAAGCGCAATACATCAGAGGGGTTCTGCCGGAATCATCTTGCGAATTGACATCAAAACCACTATCCAGCATCTTTCTGATCTCCGGCAGAGAAGATTTATTCGGGAAAAACTTCTGGAAATCGTTTTGTACAGTTTTTCCCCGCAAGCTGTCAATCATATTTATGATCATCTTATTGGGAGGCACGACCTTTTCTGCTGACAGATCCTTTATCCGTTTCAAGATGGTGATGAACCATTTGCGGTTGAAATAAGTTTCTCCACCGCTTTCCCGGCAATGTTCCAACTGGGAATAAAGAGCATTACCTAACAGCTGTATATAGGGAATTTTGCTGACAGCTTCATTCAGGACATCCATATCCGACATGATCCCCGGATAAAGAATATCCATAGTAATACCGTTATCATTGATAAACCCGAGTTCACGGCAATCTTTTCCGAGATATGCCATAGCGTGTTTTTTGCCGACATCGTCAGCAAGACGCTTCAGCCATGTTTCTGCGAAAGTGTGATAGTATACGGCATCATTGATCATGTGTTCACCTCATCAAAAGATTTTACAGGCAAATTGCTTTATTCCACAAATGCAGCGTTCTAAAACATCCTGCTGTTCGGCAAGCGGAGTATTCCGGTCAAGTACGGCAACATTCAAACGAATGGAGAAAGATTTCCCGGTACGGACGATGAGAAAACCTTTGTCTAAAAGTTTCTTTTCAAGTTCCGCTGCGGCTTCAGAAGAAAGGTCTGTTTCCAAATCCAAAACACCCCGGCTTAACTTATGAATCAACTTCCATTTGGCTGGAAACCAGGCGAATTTCAATTCCGGCCAATCTGAACCGGCAGGAACTATATTGGGTTCTTTCATCTCAATTTCCGGAATCGTTTTCTGTAAATATTCCCAATAATCATGCCAAAATTGACTGACTTGTTCATCTTTTACCGGACGATAGCCGCGCCGTTCTTTTTCCACGGCCGCCAACAGAACAGCTGCACGGTATTGGCTGCGAAGATCGTTTTGGGAGGCGAACCATTGAGCTGCAGATTCATAAGAAACACAATGAGGGTAATTTGCAGCTTCCAAATTATTCAGCAGATAATTTCCCGGTGCAATAATGCCGACCTCCGCACACGATAATTGAAGTTCCTGACGAATTTTTCCTGCCCGCAGGAAATATCTTGCCGCTTGTTCTTCCTGAGCGACAGCATCGATTTTATTTTCCAAAAGAAGTGCAATTTTATTGGATTCGTTTTCAGCAATCAGCAGCAGATCCGACTCGCCATATTGAGGATCAGTTACCGAGTGGAAACCATCAAAGCAAAAGAATTTTTCAGTGATCCCGAATTGCTCAAGCACCCATCCGGCGAACTTCTCATTTACGCTCCATTCTTCGAGGAACAGCAAATCGGTATCTCTTTCCAGAACACATTCGATTTTTGCATTTTGCCAATTCATATTCCCTCCGTATATGCTGCAATGGTTCTTGTTTTGCATATAATATAACACTGATAAGTGGACTTTTTGCGTCCACTCTGTTCGCAAATATAAAAAAATTGATGTTTTTTTTGACTTATACCAAAAAACTCCGGCAAAGATATGCTTTTTGCACGTCCTTACCGGAGTTTATTTTTACAACATTCCGAAAAGTACCACTTGCTCTTTCCACGAATAGGGCAAGGTGGTGTCGAGTTTGGTGAGCGATAGTGTCCATGGGGCTTTACCCGCAAAGATGGCATCCATGATCGGCGGCGCAAGCAAGGCAAGGCACAGAAAACGCCGAACGTATGAAGTGTGAACGCCCAGCACTTCAGCCAAGGCTTCCGGGGAATCGTATTCGCCCTTGTCCAGCAACTCCTGCCAGCGGTAGGCTCGGGCGATGCCGGTGGCGAGCGGCTCATTGATTTTCAAGTGTTCATCAGGCATTTCCGGAAAGAATATCCGCTTGCGGCCGTTATCATAACGGAATTCAATGGGTATCCGGATGCGGGTGTTGCCGTCTTCCAAGGGTTCAATCGTGGCCTTCATAATCAAGTTCCTCCAATATCTGTTCAACTCCGGCGGTGCGGATATCAAGGTCAAGGTGATCTTCGTAAAGCGTTGCCTTTTTCAAAAGCAAGTGCATCAGGCGGTTGCGTTCTGCCGGAAACATTTCATCCCACAGCGGCGTAAGTTTATTCAGCACTTCTGCAACCTCCTTGCCCGGGAGTGTTCAAGTCCCGGGCAAGCTGATTGACAATGGTCGGGGTGCAAAGCATTTTTTTGATATGACGCAGTACCGCTGATTCGATTTCACCACCCGAAACCCGGCTCACCGGGCAAAGGGATTCTGCCCGCTTACTGTCCTTGGTGCAAAGGTAATAGGAATACATCATACCGCCTTTTTTTGCATACGTCGGTCCCATTTTACAACCGCAATGTCCACAGTAAAGCAACCCTTTCAGCGGCATAAGTGTTTCCACTTTGCCTTTGAAATCTTTTACCGGGGCGTCTGATTGCAAAATTTCCTGCGTCCGTTCCCAGAGTTTGTCAGAAATGATCCGCTCCTGCTTGCCGTCAAAAACTTCCCCTTTGTAGAAAATTTTACCGATGTAGGTGTAATTATTGAGCATCCGGTAAATGTGATGCACCGACCACTCCTTGCCTTGATTGGTCAATATACCCTCCTGATTGAGTTCGTAGGCGATCTGTTTAGGCGACTGGATCTCAATAAAGCGTTTGAACACTCTTTTGACCACTTCTGCCCGCTCGGGAACAACGATAAGTTTTTTATTTTCCACCTTGTAACCGCAGGGAACTGTGCCGCCCACCCATTCGCCCTTGCGCCGGGTCGCCGCCATTTTGTCGCGGATGCGCTCGGTCACGATGGAGCGTTCAAATTCGGAAAAGGTCATTAAAATATTGAGCATCATCCGCCCGGCAGAAGTACTGGTGTTGATCTCCTGCGTTACCGAACAGAAGTCAACTTTGTACTCATCAAAGAGTTTGCTCAACTCCGCAAAGTCATATAATGACCGGGAAAGACGGTCGATTTTATAAATCACGATGATGTCCACCTTGCCCTGTTTGCAATCTTCCAGAAGTTTCTGCAAGCCGGGACGGTTGGTGTTGCCTCCGGAAAAACCGCCATCATCGTAACGCTCGGGCAGGATCTGCCAGCC
>JAZSHD010000229.1:0-10135 GCA_045533055.1 Victivallaceae bacterium
AGGCAGCCAAATTCGCCTTCCGAGAGTTTGCTCAACACTTTGACCCGTTCCAGAGCATCCATTTCTGAATGCAGATAACTTACCCGCAGCTCCAACTCGTTGAGGTAATCCGACAGGCGTTCCGCACTTTTCTTGGTCATAGTCGTAACCAGCACCCGTTCTTTCCGGCGGGCACAATCTCTGATTTCGGCAGCCACATCGTCCACCTGACCTTCCAGCGGCCGCAGTTCGATCTCCGGATCCAGCAAGCCGGTGGGGCGGATGATCTGTTCCACCGGGGGCGGGGTGCGGTCAAGCTCGTAATTGCCGGGGGTGGCAGATACATAAATCGTCCGTTGGGTCAAGGCTTCAAATTCCTCAAACTTCAAGGGCCGGTTATCCAATGCACTGGGCAGCCGGAAGCCGTGGTCGATCAATGTCTGCTTGCGGTTGCGGTCAGCTTTGAACATGGCGTTGATTTGCGGTATGGTCACATGTGATTCATCAATGATCGTCAGGTAATCTTTCGGAAAAAAGTCCAGCAGACAGGGCGGTCGGCTGCCCGGCGAGCGTTTGGCAAGGTGCCGGGAGTAGTTTTCTATACCCGAAGCATAGCCGAACTCTTTGAGCATTTCTATATCGCTGGTGACCCGCTGGTAAATTCTTTGAGCTTCCACCAGCAAGCCTTGTTTTTCAAAAAAGTTGACCTGTTCGTGCATCTCTTTTAAGATAGTTTCGCTGGCTTCTTCTATGCGTTTGGCTGGCAAAACAAAGTGTTTGCACGGGTAAAAAGTGATGGTCGCCGGGCGGGTTTTTATGTGGCCGGAAACCACATCGTGCCGGGAAATGGCTTCGATTTCGTCGCCCCAGAACGACAGCCGGATAAAGTCATCCCGCTGGGGTTCAAAGATTTCGATAGTATCGCCCTTGACCCGGAACTGTCCGGCGGCGGGGGCGGTGTCGTTGCGTTCGTATTGTATATCTATAAGTTTACGCAAAAAATCATCCCGGTCAACGCTTTCACCCGCCGAAACTGTTACACACATATTGGCGTAATCCTCCGGCGAACCCAAGCCGTAAATACATGATACACTGGCTATAACGATAGTATCACGCCGCTCCAGCAAATTGGCGGTGCTTGCCAGCCGGAGCTTCTCGATATTTTCGTTGATAGAGGCATCTTTGGCTATGTATGTATCGGTAGCAGGAATATAGGACTCCGGCAGATAATAGTCGTAGTAACTGATAAAATACTCCACCGCATTATCCGGAAAAAACGCTTTGAATTCGCTGTAAAGCTGTGCCGCCAGCGTTTTGTTGTGGCTCAAAACCAGCACCGGGGAATCCAGCTGGGCAATAACATTGGCTAATGTAAAAGTTTTGCCCGAACCGGTTACCCCCAACAGGGTCTGTTCTTTGGCTCCGGCGGCAAAGTTTCTGACCAGCGAATCAATGGCCTGCGGCTGGTCGCCGGAGGGTTTATATTCTGATTTTAACTGAAACAAGCTCAAGATTTATTCGCCTTTTTCCAAATCCATTATATAGCAAACCTGTTCGGCTTTGAGTTTGAAGCCCGCCCGTTCATAGGCTCTTCGGGCAGGGGCGTGGGCATCGTCCAAACCGGTGGTGACCATAACTGCACGCATTCCTTCGGCTTTGAATCGCTCCAAAACCTTTTGATACATTTCCTGCCCGACGCCTTTTTCGCCGCAATTTGGATCAACGGCGTTATTGGATATTTGTGCAACTTTGCTGTTGAAATTCATCATTATACAGATAAACCCCACCACTTTGTTGTTGCGTTCTGCTACATATATCCAGTCCGGGTGTTCGGCAAAAAACTTGTGCAGCCACGGAGTTTTGCTGTTGCGGCAGTCAGGGTTTACTTTATTGTAGAGTTCTTTGCCGAAAGCATCTTCCAGATGGTCAAAAATTTTCTCCCACGCAGCTTTGGCTATGCGGCAAACGGTATCAAGGTCTTCGGCTTTACAAAAGCGTATCATAAAAGTAATCTCCTTTTCGGGTAATATAAAGCATAAAACAGGGATTGCAAACTTAAAAATCGTTTAATTGCTTGAAAAATCTTCAATCGGTGTTACATTATTTTCAAAGTTGTTGTCTTCTATAACAAATCTTAAATTTTGTGAGGTGTATTATGAGTGGAATTTTCAAAGCCTACGACATCCGGGGGATTTTCCCCACCGATCTTAATAAAGCTATGGCAGAAAAAATCGGTCAGGCTTATGCTGTTTTTACCGGAGCCAAAACCGTGGTGGTCGGGCGGGATATGCGGCCCCATTCGCAGGATATGTTTGACGGGCTGGCGGCAGGTTTGGTCAAGATGGGCTGCAAAGTCATTGACTTGGGGCTTTGCTCAACACCTATGAGTTACTTTGCCAACGGTACCCTTAAAGCTGATGGCTCCATTATGATAACCGCTTCTCACAACCCCGGCGAGTGGAACGGCTTCAAGCTCTGCAGAGCCAATGCCGTACCCATCTCCGGAGCTACCGGCATTATGGATATTGAAAAGCTGGTTATGGAAAATAACTTTATAGCGGCAGCCACTCCCGGAACGGTTGAAAAGTATGACATTGCTCCCGAATATGGAGCATTTTTGCGTAAGTTCGCCAAGTTCGGCGATAAAAAACTCAAGATCGTGGTGGACTACGCCAACGCCATGGGCTCTTACGAAATCGCCGGTATCGAGGATATGTTTGAAATCGTACCTATGTATAAAGAGCTGGACGGCACTTTCCCCAACCACGAAGCCAACCCGCTGCACCTTGCCACTTTGGATGACATCCGTGCCAAAGTCAAAGAAGTGGGTGCCGACTTCGGTGCTGCCTTTGACGGCGATGCCGACCGCTGCGGATTTATTGACAACAATGGCGAAATAATCCCCATGGACTTGTTTACCGCATTGATCGCTCAGGATATTCTTGCTGACGGCCCTGCCACCATTCTTTACGACTTGCGAAGCAGCCGTGCCGTTAAGGAGTGTATCGAAGAAAATGGCGGCAAAGCCATCATGTCCCGGGTGGGCCACGCATTTATCAAACAGCAGATGCGGGAAACCGGTGCGGTCTTTGCCGGAGAGCTTTCCGGACACTATTACTTCAAGGAAAACTTTACCGCCGAGTCCCAGGGGCTGGCTTTGATCAAACTTACCAATCTGGTGGTCAAATCCGGTAAGAAAACTTCCGAGCTGGTTGCTCCGCTTTTGCGTTACAGCTCCTCCGGCGAAATCAACAGCCGGGTTGCCGATGCCGGTAAAGTCCTTGCCGAAATCAAAGCAAAGTATACCGATGGCGAAGCCTTTGAACTGGATGGTTTTTCTGTGGAATATGCCGACTGGCACTTCAATGTCCGCTGCAGCAACACCGAGCCTTTGCTGCGGTTGATCGTGGAAGCCAAAGATGAAAAAATGATGATCGAAAAGCGTGACGAGCTGCTGGCGATCATCCGCAAATAAGATTGTTGAAAGGGCGGTCAAGTGAAGCGTTACCGGGTTTACAATGCCGGATTTCCCGGCGATACGACATTGGAGCTATTAAAGCGGTTTGACCGGGATGTGGCAAGCCGTTTTCCTGATGTTGTGGTTCTGCTGGCTGGTTCCAATGACATGTTCTACCCAGGCCACATGCTGGATTTGGCAACTTATCAGAAAAATCTGAATGTTTTGCTTGACCGCATCAATAATATTTCAGCCGAGGCGGTGCTTTTGACCGCTCCAGGGTTTCTGAAAAATCTTTTGATCGAGAATTTTCCGGAAACCATAAATCACCCGTTGAGTCTGGATGAGCGGTTGGATATGCTCAATCAAACCATCCGGGCCACTGCCAACGAGCGTTACATACCTTTGGTGGATGTCAATAAACTTATTGATCCGGTGGATGATACAGTTTACTCAATGGTACTCAATGTTGCCAACAGCGGCAGACATGACGGTATGCACATGACTGATGAGGGGTATAAAGTAATTGCGGAAAATGTCTGCAAAGTTATCAAAGAGAATTATCCTAATGCCCGGAGTGTGGTCTGTTTCGGCGACAGCATAACCTATGGCGTTTATATGCCCGGCAAAGGCACCGCCGAAGAAGAAGCCAAAACCTATCCCGGTCAGCTCTGTAAAATGCTCAACTGTGAAGATTGATATTTTTCAAATGCTCTGTTCATGATGAGAGTTATGAAAAAGCTCCGTACTGCTTGCGGCAATACGGAGCTTGCTTTTGTGCATTGTCGGTAATTATTCAGCAACTGCTTCCAGAATCACCACATCTTCTTTAGGTACATCCTGATGACCGGCTCTGCCGCCGGTTTTCACACCCTTGATCTGGTTGACTACATCCATACCTTCAACGACTTTACCGAAGACGCAATAGCCGTAGAACTGGGGGCTGGGAGAGCGGTAGTCAAGGAAATCGTTATTGTTGATATTGATGAAGAACTGGGCAGTTGCACTGTGCGGATCCATGGTTCTTGCCATGGCAATAGTTCCGATTTCGTTGGAAAGACGGTTGTCTGCTTCGTTTTCGATGGGGGCACGGGTCTCTTTCTGCTTGAACTTCCGGTCAAAGCCGCCGCCTTGGATCATGAATCCGTCGATGACCCGGTGGAAGAGGGTGCCGTTGTAGAAACCGCTGTTGACATATTCCAGAAAGTTGGCAACGGTTTTAGGTGCAGCATCAGCAAAAAGTTCCAGCTTGATGTCGCCGAAGTTGGTTTTTAATGTGACCATGGTCTTTTTCTCCATTTTCTTTATCTTGGGTTGTGCCGGAGTTTTTTCCGGCTTGTTTATTGGTTTGTTTTCTTTGATCGTATTTGATTTATTTTGCAGCGAATCATGGTTAAAATAGTAACGGATGATCGCCTTACTGCGGAGCCGCTGCTTTAAGTTTTCCGTGGATTTTGCCCGGGCTTCTGCCAGCAGTTTTGCGTGGATGGCTGCACGGTGATCGGCAAAGTTGGCGGTTTTGCCCGGTTCGACAGCGGCGATCTTTATAAAGTAATTGCCTTCGGCAGTTTTTACAGGGCCGTAAACCGTATCGGCTTTAATGGCTCCGGCAGGGATAACAGCGGCAAATTCACTGCGTAAATTGTTCCGCTCAATAAAACCCACTATGCCGCCCTGCTCACGGTTGGGGCCCCGGGAAAAGGCTTTGACTAATTCGGCAAAGTTATTGCTGTTTTCAGCTAATTTCTTTTGAATATTTTTTACATCATCTGCCGCCGCAGCTTCCGGCAGCAGCAGCAGTGCCAGCTGGATTCGCTCCGGTTGGGAGAAATCTTTTATTTTTTCATTAAAATATTTGTGCATTTCTTCCGGTGTCGGTTCGCCTACGGCATAGAATTCCCTGCCTACGACCATTTCGGCTTGCAAGCGTTCAATGGCTTTATTGCGTAATTCTTCGATACTGCTGTTCATGGCACGGGCTTTAGCTGCCAGTTCCGAACGGGTGCGGCAATTCAGATTTATTGCCAGATCATCGAGCATGCTTTCCACATATTTCTGCGGCATGACCAGTTTCAGGCGGTTGAATTCATCCACCAGTAGTTTGCGGTCGATTATGCGGTCAACGGCATCCTGCCGGAGTTTGGCTATTTCAGCAGAAACTTCGCCCTTGGCTGTGTATGCCCGTGCCAGAGCTTCGCTGGAGCTGCTTTCCCGCAAAACTTCCCCCAGCGTTACAGCTCTGCCGTTGACGGTGGCAAGGATCGAAGACGCGGCACCGGTTTGTTGGCTGTTGGCGGCTAATAACGCACCGCATAAAATCGTAAGCAGAAAAATTATTGATGATCTCATAAAAAAAACTCTCTTTGCAATTAATGTTTACTATAATATACACTCTTCCCGGTATATTGCCAAATGCCGGGCACTCTGGCGGCAAAAATCAAACACCATATCACCAAAAGCGGTATGTTAAAAAGCCAAACTGCCGCCAGAGCAAGACTTGCAAGCAGCAAGCCCAGAAAAACTCCGGAAAGCATTTGCTGTTGTTGGTGGATATTATCAGAAGTCAACGCAGGCACTGTTCCCGTAAGTAAAACAGATTGCACCATTATCAATACAAGAATAATGGTGTTGGAATAATCAACTCCAAGCATTATTCCCAGCAGCAGTAATCCTGCCAGCGAACACCATACTCCGCCGGCTGACCATTTGCCGTTAAAGAGAACAATACTTATGGATAAAGCCATCAACAAAAGTAATGTCGCTCCATTGTGCAGTAATAAAATCGCCAGGATCAGTAAAAATGTACCCATGCCGGAAAAGCCGTTTTCCACCGCATTGAACCAGCCGTACATAATGTTGCGTCTTTCGCCGAAGAGCCGGATTATCCGCCACAATACCGCAGCTGCAATGCCAAAAAAACACCACCACCAGGAACCCAGTATTTTATTGCTGCCGTAATGAACTTGCGGCAGGGTTGACAGGGCAGGGGATTTGCCCCAGAAATTACGGTTGAAGTAAAGGACTTCAAACATATCTGCCGAATTGCCCAACGAGTCGTAAAATGTATCCTGCAAGTTTTTACTGATATATTGCGGAGAAAGCTCCAGCTTGTTCCGGCTGAACACCCACCAGTCACCGGGCACCGGCAATGCTCCGGAAAAGGCGAAATTTTCGTGCATATAGCTGAATACTGTCGGGTTTTTCAGTAAGTTGCCCGGAATCGCCGCCATACCGTTGGGCTGCAAGGTGGCTGTAAGTGTGTGCAGGAATTTTTTCAGAAACACCGGGTATGGATTTTCCGGTAAAGCTGTCATTAAAAGTATATCGCAATGATATTTGTTGTTTAATCGGGGTATCAAACGGGAAAAATCCGGATTTTTAATGTTGAAACGCTTGCTTTGCATAGCTTCCGGCAGCAGGTAAAATTTTAATCTTGCAGAGGGGAAACTTTTCAGTTGTTGAGGAATCGTTGAACTCAACGGAGCAGCTAAAAGGATTTTGGGAGCAGTTTTTTTCTGAAAACTCATCATTACCAGCAAAGCTGCTTGAGCATTTTCATCGGCCTTATCTGTCATCATCAGCTTGCCGTTAGGAGTGTAAAGAGCAAATCTGCCGGATTTTTCCGTTAAGATAAATCTTCTGCCGTTTACCGTGGTGTAGGTTTTCGTCCACAATTTATCCGTTATTTTTACTGTTGGCGGAGGCGAAAAAGTTGGAACCGTGTAAAAACTTGCGATTGCTCCCGCTATGAGTAATATTCGCCACTGCCATCTCCGGCGGCCGCTGCCCCGGCAGGTCAGCGGCGAAGCAAACGCCCACGCCAGCAAAAGTGCCGCTGCCAGATAATAAAAAAGCGTTTCCATCCAGGATAAACGGGAAAATAACGCCGCATAAAGCCAGATAAATGCTCCGGCAAAAGCCCCGAGCATAAAAGAGAGCCGGTCAAAAACACTATAACTTTTTGCCGTAAAACTATGAATAACCAAAGCCGTTGCCGCCGCCGAAACAGTTATTCCCACAGTTGCAGAAATCGTGCCGTTGCCCCACACCAGCACCGCTGACCCGACCGCCAGAGTAAAGAGCAATGCGGTAAGAGCCATTGCCGGGTAGTAGAGCAAAGCGTTTTTTTTGCTCCAATACGATATTTGTGAAACGATATATGCTGTTGAACACCATATAACTCCGGCAAAAGCTAACGCCATCAGCGGCTCAAATCCACCATCGGTCAAACGGAAAAAGGCGGCAATGGTATTGCCGCCAACTACCATCCCCGGCAGTACAAACAGTGTGATTATCCGCCAAAGATTATTCATTTATTTAAGAAAATTCTTGATGCCGTCAAAAATACATTGAGCCGCAAGAGCCGCCAGCATCAACCCCGTAACTTTGCTTAAAATCTGGATACCGTTGCGTTTAAGTATCTGTTCAAGCTTTTCCGCCATCAAAAGCACCACTCCCAGCAAGGCAACTGCAGTTACAATGCCCAGCGAAATAGCTATACGCACAGTCATTGCTCCGCCTTCAGCCCCCATAACCAGCATGGCACCGATGGTGCCGGGCCCCACAATAGTAGGCAGAGCCAGCGGCACAACAGTTATATCCTGCGATTCTTCAGTAACTTTTTTGGCATTGCTGCCGGTTGGTCCGTTCACTAAAGCAATAGCAGTGAGCATCAGCACCAGCCCCGCACCGATCCGGAAGGCATCAATAGTTATACCCAGCACCTTAAAGAGATATTCGCCGAACCAGTAGATCAAAAGCGTTATAATAATAACTGCAAAAGTAGTTTTGATCGCAGTTTTGCGGCGGCGTTTGTTATCGTAATCAGCGGTATAGCTCAAAAACATGGACAACGCAAAAAACGGCGTCAGCAGAAAAAACACTTTGATCAGCACAGCAATAAATGTTGAAATCATTCTTTTACCTCATAAATATTTGTTTTAATAAAATCAACACATTTAATTTAACTTGTTTTTAAGGTATTACAAGTATTTTTAAGGAAAATCAGGTTTTTCAGTGATAGTTTTTTTGCAAATATGTATAAAAATATTACATGAAGTGTTGTTTTTTTGCAAAAAGGCGTTAAATTATAAAGCAGATGATCTGATACGCACGGCTGGTGGAATTGGCAGACACAAAGGACTTAGGATCCTTCGCTTCGGCGTGCGGGTTCGACTCCCGCGCCGTGTACCATTTTTGAGCTTAACAAGTTTTCACAAAACTGTTTGAACGGTGATTTTGTATGTAACTTTGTATGCAACCGAAAAAAACACCCCTGCCAACAAGCAGAGAGTAAGTGTATGTGCGGGGAAAGGGTAATTTTTCAATAATCAGTACCGGCGGAGGTCATATCCTCACCGATTATACGACATCCGAGGGGGGCTTCGCATTCGTCTTTCCGGAAACTGCTGTACATTTGCCGCATTGCTTCGTGGCAGTTGCCACTATTATAACGCATGGTGTTATGGTTACTGTACCCACGGCAGGCGTCATGACCGCCGAACTTACACTGCCAGTATTCCACGGCTTCCTCGTCGGCAGCGTTTACCATTTCTTCCGGCAGATTTTCGGCAAACGCACAAATCAGCATTGCCAATTCAGCAAAATCTGTGAACATTTCAAAGTGGGATTTTACTTTTTTCTTCCATTCTCAAAAGCATTTGCTCTTAAAAAATCATAATACTCTGGAAAAACCTCCAGAGTATCTGTCAATATTTGAAACTGTGACTTATTTTTTGAGATGTTTTTTGATCTCTTTTTTTTGGTATGTCATAAGATATTTTCGTTGTTTTTTTTGAATATCTTTCAGCAAATCTTCCGGTTTTTTGAACTTTTTCTTGCTTTTATATTCCACCTTTTTATTTATAATATCGTATACCACTATTTCTATATCAGCCAATTTATCGAAGAAATAACTATTACTTTTTTTTATAAAATCCGGCAATTCATTGATCATGGCCAACAATCTCTGACGCTCTTCCGGAGTGGCTTTAGAGGCTTCATCATTATATTTGTTGAGAAAATAAATTTGCTGTCTGTGGATTTCCTTGAGCAGCTGCAGTTGATTTGAATGTCTTTTTTGCAGTTTATCACTTCTTTTTGCATTTGTTTTACTGTTCGGGATTTTTTTACGAGTTGTTTTAGAAAGATATGTTGAACGCGAATTGCCTTTCACGGATGAACTGGAAACGCAACTTTTACCTTGAGCTGCAAAAAGTTGTGAAGTTGCCAGAAAGCTTACTGTCAACAACAATATAGTGCATAATTCTTTAATTTTCTTTAACATCACAAACTCCTTTCCTTTACATCATATCAATACAATAATTTAAAATTATATAAATACAAATATTCAAAGTTTTTTTCTAAAAAAAAAGCTCTGTTCCCAATATCGGTTGATTAACAGTAAAGATGTTGAATAAAATCTTTTCAAAACTTAAAGAGCATTTATCTATTTGTAAAACAAATAGATAAATGCCAATAAAAGGTTTGGAAAAGGGTGATGGGGTTCCGTCTTCGCCCTGCGGGCTACGCCGTGACAAGTTGGGGAAGAGGGAAAGAACCTTTCCTTGTATATTATTATCCGTCATCGCAGCTGCTCCCTTTGGCGAGAATGGGATTGCTACTCGTCGGAGCCAAAGGAGAAGAGCAGCTGCTTGACAAATGAAAAAGTTATGCTACGGTAACTTGTGTGTATTTTCG
>JAZSHD010000158.1:0-3562 GCA_045533055.1 Victivallaceae bacterium
AATCGCGATGATAGCGATTCCCACCATAGGTGCGGTGGCGGCTGGCTTGTCCTCCGCAGCCTCCGGCGTAGGAGGATGCCGCCTTGCTCCGCATACGCGGGCAACACGGTTGATGGCGGCAGAACGGAAAATAACGGTAGATAACGGGAATAAACGGTGAAATATTGCCGACTGTTGCTGTTGGCGGCACTTTCCCATACTTTCCCATACTTTCCCATACCCTCCCATACATTCTCATATTTTTCAAGCCGCCATCTATACTGTTGCCCGCGTATGCGGGAGTAGTGCAACCGGGGCAATACGCTTATTTATGCAACGCCAGCAGTACTACTCCCAGCAGTATGAGCAGCAGGGCGGCAAACTTCTTTGCCAACTGCTTTTCCCGGAAGATGAACGCTCCCAACGCAAAACTTACTATGCAGTTGCTTCGCCGCACCAGCGAAATTATGGATATATGCACTTCCGGCAGACTTACGGCGTAAAAGTAGCAGAAATCGGCAGCTATAAGCAGTATCCCCGTGGCCGCCACGCTCCAATGCCAGTGAAATTTTTTGGCGTTATCTTTTTTGACCGCCGAACACACCAGATAGTTTGCCCCCAGCACCAGTACCAGATTCACTGCAAAGTAAAACTGCACCACCGCAGGGTCTATGTGCAAAGTGTTCAGCAAATATTTATCGTAAATCGCCGATGCCGCTCCTAACAGTGTGCCCAATGCCAGTGCATGGATGCCTTTGTGGCGTTTGAAATCAATATTTTCCAGTTTTCCCGCCAGAGCAAAAATCAGATATCCACCAAAAATCAATATCATGGCGACTGCTTGCAATATCGAGGGTATTTCGCCATAGAAGATCAACCCCATGATAAACACCCATAACGGCGCCGATGCCCGCACTGGCGAGGCTATGGAAATTGGCAATTCCCGCATGGCGTAATATACACACGCCCAGCTGGAGCCTACTAAAGCGGCTTTGGCGAAAATCAGCCACCACTCCAACGCTGTGCAATTTGCCGCTGCTGCGATCCTGTTGCTTAAAAACAGTGCGATCACAAAAAATACGCTGCCGCACAAGTTGGAGTAAAAGAGCGTGGGTGCCACCGGGTTATCCAGCACCGCCCGTTTCTTGCAAATATCGTAAAAACCCAGCAGCAAAGAAGATGCCAGCGTGGGGATAAGAAAGTTTTCGATCACCATAAAATTCACCTCACTTGTTTTTAATATAGCACAACAAATGCGTATTCCCAATGCAAAGGGGAGTTTTTCATGCCTTATATACTTGCAATCGTGTTGAATCGTGGTATATTTTATATGATCATACTTTTTAAATATCAACATTTTATATAAAGGGATGAACTATGTTGCTCTTTTTAGCCGGTATCGCCGTGTTGATCGCGGGGTATTTTACTTACGGTAAACTTGTGGAAAAGGTTTTGGGGCCTGATGACCGGGAAACCCCGGCGGTCAAAAAACCTGACGGCGTGGACTTTGTGGTCTTGCCCCATTGGAAAAATATGCTGATCCAGCTTCTGAACATTGCCGGGGTGGGGCCGGTGATCGGAGTCATTTTGGGGATCAAATTCGGCTCCATTGTCTTTATCATTCTGCCCATCGGGAACCTGATTGCGGGAGCTACCCATGATATGATCGCCGGGATGATGTCTTTGCGGAACAATGGAGCCAACCTCACTACGCTGGTTCAGGACAATCTGGGTAAAGTATACTACAACATCTTTTCGTGGTTCATGGTAGGTTTGCTGCTGCTGGTGGTGGCGGTGTTTGTGAATATTCCAGCCAGTTTGGTGGATGGCATGACCAAGAGCGACTGCTTCTGGTACGCTGTGGTGGCGATCACCATATACTATGTGGCGGCAGCCATGTTCCCGGTGGATAAAATCATCGGGCGTATCTATCCGGTTTTCGGCGGTTTGCTGATCGTCAGTTCTATTGCCATTTTCGGAGCTTTGCTGATTGCCGGGATCAAGGATCCCTCCATTATGCAGGAAGGTTTTGCCTTTAAACTTGCCAAGTTTACTGCCGAAAAAAATCAGCCCATTCTGCCCATGCTTTTTGTAACTATTGCCTGCGGTATCATTTCCGGGTTCCACGCCACCCAGTCGCCCATTGTGGCACGCACCATGCTCACTGAACGGCAGGCTCGCAGTACCTTTTACGGCATGATGGTTGCCGAAGGTATTATCGGTATGATCTGGGCGGGTGCCGGTATGGCGATCTATAACATGTACCCCCATTACATGATGCTGGCCCCGGCTAAAGTGCTGGGTCATATAACTGAACACTTTCTCGGCAGCGTGGCGGGCAACATCACCATTGCCGGGGTGATCGTGCTGGCAATCACTTCCGGCGATACGGCTCTGCGCAGTACCCGCATGGCTTTGGCGGAAATGCTGCATATCGATCAGAAACCCGTCCGCAACCGTTTGATCCTCTGCTGCGTCATGCTGCTCCTGGTGGCGGTTTTGCTCTACTGGAGCAATAAAGATGCCAAGAGCTTCAATATCCTCTGGAACTATTTCTCGTGGGGCAATCAGGTTCTGGCTGTTACCACGCTGCTGGCAGGGGCGGTTTATCTTGCTCAAAAAGGCTGGTGGCGGTTGATCGCTTTGGTGCCGGGGGCTTTCATGCTCTTTATTGTAGCTTGCTACATATTGTGGATCTCTCCGGATCACGGCGGCCCTGCCGGATTTGGTCTGGAACTGAATACTGCTTATGTGCTGTCGGTAATCATTGCGGCGGCAACCTCGGTTGCGGTTTGGATCCACGGCGATAAACTGGCAAAAAAATAAGTTGTTGAACTATGAATAAATCTTCCGATAAACAACTCTTTTTTGACTTCGATGCTCCGGTAGCTGCCGCTCCGGTCAACGAAACGGTTGAAGAAAATCTTTCTGATTTGCTTGAAGCGGCTGAACCGGTGGAGCTTTCAGTTGAAAATGCGGCAACTCCGGATGCTGTTCCGGAACCTGTGGCGGAAACGCTTCCGGAAACTCCTGCCGTTGAAGACAACCGCAAACTTGACCGTTTTGCTTTACTGCAGGCTGCTTTGGCATACCTTGCCCAGAGCGGAGCGGCAGGAGCGGCGTTGCAAGTACCTTGCCGGTTGCGGAAGTTTCAGGCCGATGTGGCGGCGTATTACTCCTGCTACCGCAAAAGGATCAATCACCTGGAGCGGACTCTGGTGGTGGATGTTTATACTGATCGCAAACAGTGTCTGCCCGAAAGTGCTGGGCGGGGGGCAATGCTGGAAGAGTTGTCGGAGCTGCGGGAAAAACGGACTGTTATGGAGCAGTCTATCCGTATTGAAGAACCGGATCTGTGGGTGGAAGAAGAACTTTTTGACGAGTTCCGCACCTTTGATTACAGTCGCAGTACCAATAAAGAGTATCACAAACTCTGCCGCCGGATAAACTCTTTGCAGCAGAGTTTGTATAAGGGTACGCGTATGGAACAGCTTGCCCGTGCCGATGTGGCAGACTATCTGGTCATGGCAGTACCCGAAAATATGCTCTCTGAAAAAGAGATCCCCGACGGCTGGGGGTTGTG
>JAZSHD010000128.1:0-9413 GCA_045533055.1 Victivallaceae bacterium
ATTACCAACAACGCTGCCGACCGCCGCCAGCTCTATAAGCGTATGCTCAAAGATGGCGATGTATTCGATAAATACCAGATCATCCGGCTCCTCGGCAAAGGGGGTATGGCGGAAGTTTATTTGGCTGAACACCTTTTGCTGAAGCAGAAGTGTGCGGTAAAATTGATGCGAGCCAACATCGGCGGCGATGACGAAATGGCGGTAAAACGCTTTTTGCGGGAGGCCAAACTCTCCCACCAGTTCAACCACCCCAACATCGTCAAAGTATTTGATGTGGGCAGCGACTTCCAGACCGGCTATCTCTTTATTGCTATGGAGTATGTGGAAGGTAAGACCCTCCACGACCTTGCCAAAGAACAGCCCTTTACCGAAGAACAGCTCAATGCGGTGTTGGTTTCCATGGCCAACGCTTTGAACGAGCTTATGGCGGTGCGGGTAGTCCACCGGGATATAAAACCTTCCAACATCATGCTGACCAACGACGGCGTATATAAGCTCATGGACTTGGGTATCGCCAAAAGCGAAAGCAACAACCATGTGGCGGGCGATATGACTTTGACTTTGGAGCAAAGCACCATTGGTACACCCAATTACGCCTCGCCGGAGCAGTGCCGTTCGGCACACAATGTGGATTACCGCAGCGATATTTACAGTTTGGGAGCCACGCTTTACCACCTTGCCAGCGGCAAACTGCCCTTTACCGGTACAACGGCAGTGGAAACTATCTTGAATGTTATGCAGACCGAAGCGGTGCCGTTGAAAAGTTTCCGGCCTGACCTTTCGGATAAGATGATCGGACTCATTGAGCAGATGATGCGGAAAAACCCCGCTGAACGACCCCAGCTGCCGGATGCACTTTTAGCGGCGATTTACAGCAGCGGACAAAGTAAAGCTAAAGGTTTGCTGCGTAAAATCAGCAACGGAGTTAAAAAAATGTTTATCAGCAAAAGCCAGGGCGAAAACTCCAGACCTGCGGGCAAATGGAAGCTGATAAAAAACATCCTCCGCTGGACTGCGGCAGCAGCTTTGATCGTGGTTATATTGGTAAACTTCAAGCACATAAGTAATGTTTACAAAAAAGACCGCAATCTTCAGGAGTATGTGAAAGGCAGTGATCCTGAAAAAAATCCACAGCAAAATCAAATTAAAAAACGGGATTATTTTGCCAGCATGCACCCGCTGATGACCTTCCCGGATGAATGTGGCGATTTAAGTAAAAAATCAAGTACCAAACGGTATTCGGCATATATTTATCCTACCGTAAAATTTGCCTCCGACAATAAATCTGACCTGATATTGGATTATGACTTTTCAGACAGATTGTTTCCTGAACAACAGTTTGATCCCCAATTACTTAAGGATGGCATGGCAGACCTTTCAGAACAGGAATATGAAAAAACAACCGGAAAGGGCATCAAGTACAAAGCCCACAAGCAGGCAACTGTTCCGTTGAGTGCTGCGGTAAATGATTTTACGCTTTCATTGGATTTCCGCACCAACGACAGCGGCGATACCCCGGTGTTCAATATCGGTTCAAAGCTTTCAGCAGCAGTTATAAAGAACAGATTTGTAATATTCACCTCCGGCAGTTATTACGCCAATACTTCATTTACCATTCCCAATAACAACTGGGCAAATATCACACTTATTTACGATTACAGCAAGCGTAAACTCACATTGCTTTCCGGCGACAGACTGCTGGGGTGTTATTTGCTTTCGTACGGCTTTTCGTGGAATAATTTGAGTTTGGGTTACAGCAGGCTGGCACGCATTCAAGTTGATGGTAAAGCCGGTAAATTTGACCGCATCAGAGTATATAATTGTGCAAGAGAATTGATTCTGCCGGAGGATGATTCAGCTATTGAACTCAATCTTCCTGTAACCGGTTCCCGACAGGAAGTGGCTGATTTCAAGGTGCAAGTTGCCGCCAAAGCGGTCAGCAATGCTTCCACAGAAAATACTGCCAATCGCCCCGAGCCGCCCGCAGCAGAAACACAGACTTCCACCCCGGCAGCGACCGAATCTGACAGCAGCAGCGGCAAAATAGTTATAAACGACTCTTTGAGCAAAAAATATCAAAAGCCCCCAGTCACCAAGGTTGAGCTGCCGGCAGGCAGCGGCAAAACTATAAATCAAAGATACGACGAATGTCGGGGAAAACTGCGACAGCTTATGCAATCGTCCAATCAAGCTGAAGTTTCCGCCCAAATAAAACTGCTTGAAGAGCAGATCAAAACTTTGGAGGAACAAAAAGAGATCCGCCGGAAAATCAACGCCGCCAAGCGTCGGCACTATAGCCGCAATAAGACAAATGCTTTTAAAAGCGAGCTTGAAGCATATCTGACAAAAAGCTATAACCGCGGAACATTCAATGAGTTGATGGAAAAACTCAAAGACCCGGATATTGACCCCAATATAGTAGTGGATAATCCCTACAAAGGCAGATACAGCAATGCTGGCGGCGATAAAGTTACATTGTGGGAGTTGGCAAATCGGAATAGCCATTTTGACCGTTCCACGGCAATTCAGGTATTGAAAGAGCGGTTTGCCGATCCGGAATTTAACGGTGATCCGAACATCTACCATGCAACTACACTGAATTTTGGCATGGAAAATGTTGATTTTATGTATGGAAACAAGCCAGTGCTCTTTTACTGTGCATATCCATCGTATTTCAGAGCTGTCTTAAGACTTGCCCCGCAAATCAATGGTGTAGTTGACCAATATGGCCGTAATCTTATGCACTATGCAGTGCTTTCAAACAGTATTGATATGGGTGAACTGCTGCTGGCAGCCGGATTTACCGATGGCAGAAAGGCTGATAACAACCATATCACACCCTGGCAAATGGCTCTTCACCTGGGGGCAGGCAATATGAAGGATTTTTTGGAAAAGAACGGTTTGAAAACTGCTGATACCCCCGCAGACCATTTGCAGTTTGAGCTGTGGCAAAGTGCCATAAGTAAAGATCACAACAAAGTTAAAGAATGCTTGAAGAAAGGTGCCGATCCTTATTTGACAAACCATAAAGGTTTCAATCTTGTGGCGGTGGCATGTTCGCAAGACGATGTAAACTTGCTGAAATTGCTTATAAATTGCGGGGTGGATATTTCAAGAGTAAACACCTCTCTGGGCAGCTCATATTCTCCGCTTATGATTACAATCAGCCGGGGAAATACAGAAATTTTTGACCTTTTACTCAAAAATAATATAAGTACCAACATCATCATTGGGTATAGCGGCACCAATCGTAATCAGCGGCTGGTAAACATGATATTAGGACATTCTCGCAACGCTCCGGCAAAACTGTTGCAGGTTTTGAAAAATAATGCTTCGGAAGATGAATGGAATGGCGAGATCCGGGAAGCTGTTTGGAAAGCATGCCAACGGTGGTCAAGAGGCAGCAGAAGTGGAGAGTTGATTGCCGACTTGTTGAAAATCGGGGTAAAAGTAACCGAAAGCGACATCAGGCATTTTTCACGCAACAGCACTATCCGGAAAAAGCTGGAAGAGGCCATGAACAAACAAAACGGCTCCACTGATACTGCCTCTGAAGAAGAAGACGAAACTGCTGCAAATACTTCAACAGCACGATCCACGGCAAGTACGACTGCTTTTACCGCTCCGGCTGATCTGCCGGCGGGCGACTCGCTGGCTGATCAGCTCAAGCGTTCCCGCATGCGGCGTGACGCATTTGTTGAGCATTGCAAAAAATTGCGTGCAGAGCTGCCGGAAAAAGTCAAAGATATGCCCCCTGCCAACGCAGCAGTTTACCGGGAAATCCTGGACTGTGCCGATGATTTGGCTGTTGAGTGGCAAAAACGCCTGATTTATCTGCAAAACCGCAACCGGAAGATTGCCGCAGTTAAAAGCCGCAGTTACACTTCTAATATAAACCGCAGACTCCAGCAGGAGTTTCAGGAATATACCACCAGAAAACTGAGCTACGGTTACAACAGCAAAGATGTGGAGATGGCGAATAAATTCCTGGAAATGTTAAAAAATGAAAAGGTCGACCCCAATTTGTATCTGGTCGACGGCAGATACAGCCAACACTCCGGCCCCGCTTTGCGGGCAATATCTTCCGGCAGAATTGCCAGAGAAGAGTCTATACAGGAGGTTTTGTGCAACCGCTATGCGGATCCATCATCACTGGAGTACAACAGTGATGTTTCCCAGAAACTTATCGCGTATGGTTTGCCGGAAAAATTAGTGCAGCGGAAACTTGACAATTCTTTTCCGCGTTACTATGTAAGGAAAAACCTTGTGGAACGATGCAAGTATCTTTTCCTTGACGGCGGAAAATTTACTGCAATACTTCTGCACAATGCCGTAAAGCTGAACGATCCTGAATTGGTCAAACTGATGCTGGCAGCAGGTGCTGACCCCAATGCAGTGGTTTATTCAAACGGCGAAACCGCACTTTTTGCCGCATGCCGTATTCCGGATAATCTGAAGATCCGGCGGCTGCTGCTGGCGGCAGGGTGCAGAACCGATATAACCAACCATCAGGGCAAGAAAGCTGCAGATTATACCCACATATCCAAATTTACCAAATATTGGAAGAGCGGAAATATCAACCAGTGCCGGAACATGTTGAGCAATGGTATCGATCCCAACATGGAATTGGCGGATGGCTCAACATTGCTGATGGATGCTGCCAAACGACTTGATCTTGCTCAGGCAAGACTGCTGTTGAGTTTTAAATGCAGGGTCGATGAAAAAGGCTCTAATGGCAATACCGCTCTTCAGGAGGCATTCAACCATATCAAGAATTACCGGTCAAATTCCGGCAGGAATAAAGCCCGGGAAGCCGTTCCCATGGTGAAATTGCTGGTGGAAGCCGGAGCAGATATAAGTAAAAATCCCGACGGCTACGGCGGGGAATCAGCGAATTATCTCTGGTATCTGACAAGTAACTGCAATGAAAGAAATATGGATATTTACGCAAAACTTATTGATTTAATGCTTGCTCACACCAAAAATTTCAGCAATGAGCATTGGCGGAGTATACCATTTTATATTAACAGATTACCTAAAAGATTCCCCAGAGCAGTAAAGAGCAAACTTCAGCGGGCTATCCCGGCTGATTTAAGAAGAAATTGATAACTATTGGTGAAAAATGTTTTCAAAAGTATTAGATTGTCCGGAGTGCAATCACCGGTTTAATTTTGAGCACGACAGCAAGGAGTTCCCGGCACGGATCACTTGCCCCGGTTGCGGAAAAAGCAGCGATTACGCAGATTTTTCGGCGTTGACTTTTTGTACAAATTGCAGCACAAAACTCAAAATTCCGCTGGATGTGCTGTATGATGACGATCTGGTCTGCCCCAAATGCGGTAACAGTGTGGTGGCAGATAATGTATGGCAGATCGATGAAGATGCTTCCACCTTTGCCGGAGGCAACGGCGATAACCGGCAGCTTTACAAGCGGATGCTTCAGGACGGCGAAGTTTTTGATAAATTCCGCATTATCCGCTTGCTGGGTAAAGGCGGCATGGCGGAAGTTTATTTAGCTGAACACCTTCTGCTTAAACAGAAGTGTGCGGTCAAACTTATGCACAACGCTGCCGGGGCAGACGACCCGGTATTTATCAAGCGTTTTTTGCGGGAAGCCAAACTGACCCACCAGTTTGACCACCCCAATATCGTCAAGGTATTTGATGTGGGCAGCGATGCCAAGCACGGCTATCTCTTTATTGCCATGGAGTATGTGGAAGGCAAAACTTTGTTGGATATAGCTAAAGAAAAACAACTCTCCGAAACGGAAATCGTTGAGGTGCTCGATGCCATGCTCAAAGCTCTGGAGTGTCTTGCCGAAGCTAAAGTCGTCCACCGGGATATCAAGCCTTCCAACATCATGCGAGGCAGCGACGGCGTTTACAAACTTATGGATTTGGGGATCGCCAAATCCGAAAGCAACCATCAGGCAGGCGAAATGACCCTGACCATGGAGCAAAGCACCATCGGTACACCAAGTTACGCCTCGCCGGAGCAGTGCAAATCAGCCCACAGCGTGGATATCCGCAGCGACATTTACAGTTTGGGTGCCTCGCTTTATCATGTTGCTTGCGGCAAGCTGCCCTTTGAAGGCACTACGGCGGTGGAAACTATCATCAAAGTCATGAATAACGAGCCGGAGCCGTTGAAAAAATTCCGCCCCGATCTCTCAAAAAATCTGCTGCAGCTGATTGAACAGATGATGAGTAAAGAGCCTTGCGACCGACCGGCTTCGCCCGCGGTTTTGCGGGAACAGCTGACTTCCGGCAAAGGGTTGGGCAGAGCCGGCAAATTTTTCCGGAGTGTGCGGCGATGGTTCCGCAACTGGCTGCCCACAGAATCCTGCACCGGCAAGAAATATCTTATGCGTTTGAGCTTGCGTCTGGGCGGAACTTTGCTGGCAGCACTGCTGGTGTTCAATGCTTATTGGTTCTTGAATAAAAATGTTCAGAAAGTTGCTCCGGCGGCAACAAAAACTGTTAAGGCTGAAAAGAAGCCAGCAGTAAAAAAAGCTGCGGCAGTTAAAAAGGTCAAAGCCAAACTGCCCCAATTACCGACTGATACAAGCAGTTGGAAAAAATCCCCCTGGGGCAGTAAGTGGTTCACCACTTATGACGAAGCAATAAAAGCGGCACAAAAAGCCAACAAGCCGGTATTTGTGATCGCTACGGCAGAAAAAGAAAACGGCCGGGTAGTAGAATTTACTGCCAGCTATGTCCGGAGAGCTCTCGATACCCCGGCGATCTTGAAGGAAGAAAATCTGATATTGCTCTATATAGATTGTTACGACACCGCTGACATCCCCCCGGAACAGCGTGATTACAATTTGCAATTACGCAAATATATTACTGCCGGCAATGGTTTTATGCTGCCGGGTCGCGGCGTATTTGTAATGCTCTATCCGGATGGAAAAGCAGTTGAAAAACCCTATTCGATGGCATTTGATTACAATAAAAACATGCAGACATTCAAAGCAACATATCAAAAAGCCATGAGTAATCTGCAAGCAGCCGCCAAGGCGGTTCCCGAACAAGCCGCTGCCGCCCAGGCGATTCCGGCTGAAAAGGTGGATATATCAAAGCTGTTCAGCAACTTTGATAAAGCATTGAGTGCGGCTAAAGCTGTTTCGGGCAGAATGTTGATCGTGGCAGATGCTTCAGCAGCCGCCAACGCCGGAGCCAAGCAGATCTTCAATCAATGCGGCAAAGACATCGTCAAAGTTTATTTGAATACTTCAGATGCAGAAAATGACCGCTTTGCCCGGCAGTTCGGCATTGCCGATGCTGAAAAGCCGCTGGTTCTGTTGATAAATAACAACGAAGATCTGATAACTTCCTGCCGGGCGGCTGAACCGGCAGAGGTCAAAAAACATCTCGATATGGCGTATGAGCAGTACCGGAAATTCCGGGCCATGAACACTGGCACTCAACGCACTATTGACCGGCGTTTGGCAGAAGTTGAACTGCACTTGCAGATGCTCAAAAATCAGCTGACGACCGAATTGCAGCAAAAACGCATAAAGTTTGCTGAAGAGCAAATCAGAGAGTTGAAAAATCAGCAAGCCATACGCCGGAAAGTCATTGAAGCAAGTAAAAAAGAGTATTCTGCAAGAGATACTGAATTTTTCCGGGAGGCGGTTCAGAAATCACTGGATCGCTATCCGAGTGTAGGCGGCTTGGGACGGATCCAAAATGACAGGAAAATTCTGAATTTGATGCGGCCAGAGGGCGTTGACCCCAATGTAAAAGTAAAAACTTACTATTCTTTGGGCAGAGAAGTTGCTTTATGCGATACGATTTTTGTTCGCGGTTTGGCAATCAGCACCAGCCGGATCTTTTTGGATCTGCTGCTCAAAAAGTATGTTGATGTAAATTTAACAACAAGTGTCTTTCACGATGCAGATGCCATTGACCTTGTTATGTTCGGCAAAGAAGAAGTCGATGATAACAACGATCGGAATTTTATAAGTGCCATTGCCGGAGCAAGAGCAAAGGGCAATCAGCTGACTGTGGGCGAAAAACACAATTTCCGCAATCTTTTCCGCTTTATGCTGCTGAATCCCAAATTGGATGTGCCGGTGATCAACACCCGGTTCGACTCCATGCCGAAGGATCAGCGGAATTTTATGCATGTTGCAGCAATAGCCAATTCCCCGGAATTGGTGGAAAAACTTGTGCTTGCCGGATTTTCCGGCGGTCGAAATGCTGATGCTTACGGCATGACCCCATGGCAGCACGCATTGCGCCGCGGCAGTGCCAAAGCATTGTCCATGCTGGAAAAGTATGGGTTGAAAACTGCAGATACCCCGCAGGACAGATTGTATTTCAGATTTTTCAATGCTTTGCATAACAAAGATCATGCAGCAGTCAAAGAGTGTTTGCAGCAGGGTGCCGACCCTTATGCGACCAATTTCCATAAACTGACCGCCTTGCAGGCTGCGTGCGACAATAACGATGAACAAATGGTTAAATTGCTGCTGGAAAATAAAGTCGATGTCAACCGGAACAGCCCCCTGGCTTTTCCGCAGTTGAATCATCCGCTGCAAATTGCTATACAGCACAGTAACGAGCGTATATTCAAATTACTGCTGGAGTATGGCGGCGATGCAAATTTTTCCAGGTGTTTTTCACACCTCAAAGGCTTGACTACTTTGCCGGGATTTATTGCCACTTGTGCAGCATTTGCTCCTGACAGCAAACCGTTGATAAACATGTTGAAGATACTACTGGAACGCGATGCGAATATTTTCGATGAAAAAAATGGTCCATTTGCCCTGGCCTGTCAGGCGGCAAACAGCAATGAGAATCCAGCTGTTCCCAGAGAGTTGATAAAATTTATGCTGACATGCAAAGGAGTCGATCCCAACGAAAAAATCAGAAACAGACCTTTGTGGAATTTTATCAGGGATCCGCAAACCAGAGCAATGGTGAAAAATGCAGCAAATAAATAAATGATTTGATATTGCAGAAATGTTTCTGTAAAACAATATTAAAGGAAAATGTATGTTTTCAAAAGTGTTGGAGTGCCCGGAGTGCAAACACCGGTTTAATTTTGACCATTCCGGGGATGATTTTCCGGAACGGATAACTTGTCCGGAGTGCAAAACCAGCCGGGTATATTCTGAATACTCGGCAATGACTTTCTGTAATCAGTGCCGTGCCAAGCTGAAAATTCCGCTGGATATACTTTTTGATGAAGATCTCTCCTGCCCCAACTGCGGCGTGTTCCTTAACGCTCATGGCAAGTTTACAGAAGATACAGCAGCTTCCACTATTACCAACAACGCTGCCGACCGCCGCCAGCTCTATAAGCGTATGCTCAAAGATGGCGATGTATTCGATAAATACCAGATCATCCGGCTCCTCGGCAAAGGGGGTATGGCGGAAGTTTATTTGGCTGAACACCTTTTGCTG
>JAZSHD010000270.1:0-9011 GCA_045533055.1 Victivallaceae bacterium
CCATTGATAACGGCGCGGGCAAAATCATTGATCTGGGCAAGCCGTGGCGCCGCGTTACCTATCACGATCTGGTGCGCGAAAAGGGTGGTGCTGACTGGTTTGATATTACTTACGAAGAACGCGTCAAGCGCGCGCAGGCGCTGGGGTTGGATGTGGACAACACCACTCCGGACTTTGAAGTTACCAACGAAGTTTACGAAAAACTCATCGAACACACCCTGATCCAGCCCACTTTTGTAATGCGGATGCCTTCGGTGCTGCTGCCGCTGGCGCGTGCTTGCAAAGATGACGCCAATCTGGTGGATGTGTTTGAATTGGAAATCAACGGGCAGGAAATTGCTCCGGCCTACACCGAACTCAACGACCCCATCGAACAGCGTAAACGCTTTACCGAACAGTTTGAACGGGACAAGGCTTCCGGCGAACTTATGGCTGATAAGATCGACGAAGACTTCCTGACCGCTCTGGAATACGGTATGCCCCCGGCTGGCGGTATGGGTGTGGGTATCGACCGGTTGGTGATCCTGCTTACCGGTGCCGACAGCATCCGCGACGTGATATTGTTCCCCCACATGAAACGCAAGTAACATTATAAGGTCAAAAAAATGAAGACTATTCTCTTTCAAGGCGACAGCATCACCGATTGCAGCCGCAACCGGGAGTCAGCACCCAACATGCCCGCACATCTGGGGTACGGGTATCCGAATTTAGTCAGTGCCCAGCTGCTCTGCGAACACGCCGAAGATATGTACCGCTGTATCAACAAAGGTATCTCCGGCAACCGGGTGGTGGATCTTTACGCCCGGTGGAAGATCGACGCATTGAACTTTTCTCCCGATCTTATTTCCATACTTATCGGCGTAAACGATGTGTGGCACGAAGCCAATAAAAACGGCGTGGAAAGCGACCGCTTTGAACAGGTTTACCGCATGCTGCTGGAGTGGACAAAAAAGGTTTTGCCGGAAGTAAAACTGATCATCATGGAACCCTTTGCCCTGCCCAGCGATGTGGTAACTGACGAATTCCTGCCCGAAGTAAAGATCCGGGCGGCGATCGCCAAAAAGCTCGCCGGGGAATTCGATGCGGTATTCCTGCCTCTGCAGGAAAAACTGGAAGCCGCTGCAAAACGCAACGGCAACAACAGCTATTGGCTGTGGGATGGCGTACACCCCACTCCGGCAGGTCACCGGTTGATCGCTGATGCATGGCTGGAAGCGGCAAAACCTTTGTTGAAAGATTGATTTTATGAAAATACAACTGGGCGAAGTTATTCAGGAGCAAGCCTGTACCATTGAATATTTTCTGCATCCGGAAGGCGGCAAACGGGGCATGGTCATCGTATTTCCCGGCGGAGCTTATCACCATTTAGCTCCCCACGAAGCGATTCCGGTGGCGGAAAAATTTGTGGAGCTGGGTTTTCACGCCGCTGTTTGCATGTACCGTACCAACCCGGTAACTTATCCGGTGCCGCTGGAAGATGCCCGCAACGCAGTAAAATATACCCGGGAACACGCTGAAGAATTGGGCGTAAAGCCCAACAATATAGCGGTGCTGGGTTTTTCTGCCGGGGGGCATTTGGCAGGGATGGTTTCCAACATGCCCGGTTCGGCAGATGCCCGACCGGATGCGTCGATCCTCTGCTATCCGGTTTTGAGCAGCGATCCGGCTATCTGCAATATCGGGAGCTACCACAATTTGTTCGGCAATGATCTCCCGGCAGAAGAATATGCGGAGTTTGACTGGACCAAACAAGCCCATACAGACACTCCTCCGGCATTTCTCTGGCACACTATACCCGATACCAGCGTACCGGTGGCAAACAGCATCAATTATGCACTCAAACTCAAAGAGCTTGATATCGATGTGGAATTGCACATCTACCCCCATGGACCGCACGGTCTGGGGTTGGGCGACCGCCCCGGGCATGAGGGTAAATATGCCGAAGTAAAATCGTGGCCCATGTTGTGTGCCAGATTTCTCAAAGACCGGGGGTGGTAAATCATGAAGCTCCAGCTGGGGGAGGTTATTGAAAATCAAGCTTGTACCATCGAGTATTTTCTGCATCCGGAAGGCGGCACGCGGGGGATAGTGATCGTGTTTCCCGGCGGCGGGTACAGATTTCTTGCACCGGATGAAGGTATTCCGGCGGCAAAAAAATTTGTGGAGCTGGGGTTTCATGCGGCAGTGTGTATGTACCGGGTCGCACCGGTGCATTTCCCCATTCAGCTGGAGGATGCCTGCAATGCTGTGCGTTACACCCGGGATCATGCCTCTGAATTGGGAGTCAAGCCCGACAAGATCGCCGTTATGGGGTTTTCTGCCGGCGGACATTTGGCGGGGATGGTTTCCAATATGCCGGACAGTCCGGATGCCCGGCCGGATGCGTCGATTTTTTGTTATTCAGTATTGAGCTGCCGCCCGGAAAATATCCATGAAGGCAGTTTTCAAAACCTGCTGGGCGACTGCTCGAAGGATGAATACATCAAATTCAGTTGGCCGGATGCTGTCCACTGCAATACACCTCCGGCATTTCTCTGGCACACTATGAAAGATACCGTTGTGCCGGTAAAAAACAGTATTGATTACGCTCTGGCGTTGAAAAAACTCAATATCGATGCGGAATTGCATATTTATCCCCAAGGCGGGCATGGATTGGGGTTGGGCAACCGGCCGGTTTATGAAGGCAGATTTTCTGAAGTTGCTTCATGGACAGAACTTTGCCGCAGATTTCTTAAAGATCGGGGGTGGTAAAAGATGAATACAGCTATTATTACCGAAGCTGTTTTTATCGGCGTGGCTCTGGCAATGGATGCCTTGGCGGCTTCGGTGGCATTGGGAGCTGCCGGAAGAAAGAGCTTTGATTGGAGAAAAATCGCTCTTACAGCAGGATTTTTCGGATTTTTCCAGTTTCTCATGCCCTTGATCGGTTTTATCGGCAGCAGTTTTGCTGAACACCTTGTCTACAACTACGGCAGCATTGTCGCCGGAGTGTTGCTCATACTCATCGGCGGCAAGATGTTTTGGGATAAAGCCGATGATAGTGATGACGGCAAAAAATCATTTTCGCTGCAAAAACTGTTTGTTCTGGCTCTTGCCACAAGTATTGATGCACTGCTGGTGGGGGTAAGTTTCCGCTGTCTGCACCGCACCAGTATTATAGCTGATATAATCATTATCGGCGTGGTTACGGCGTTGATTTCGGCGGCAGGCTGCCTTGCCGGACGCTGGTCGGGCAAACTGCTGGGCAAACACTGCCCGTTTCTGGGCGGTGGTGTACTGGTAATGCTGGGGCTGAAAGTAATATTTTTCAGCTGACAGCAAGGGAGATATCATGTCGCAGTTGGAACGGTTCATTAAATATCTTTCGCTGGAAAAACAAGCCAGCAATCACACCATAGAGAGTTACCGGCTGGATATTCAGCAGTTTATTGCCATGCTTGCCAACGGCGACGAAAATTTTGACGCATGGGAAAAATTCGATCGGGATGATGCCCGCAGTTATCTGCAGGAGCTGCACAAACTTTCGCTCACCAAAAACTCCATAGCCCGCAAACTTGCCAGTATGCGGAGTTTTTATAAATTTATGCGGATGGAAGGCGTGGTAGAATCCAACCCATTTATGCGGCTGCCAGCCCAGGGCAGAGAACGCAAACTGCCGCAAGTTATGAGTTTGGGAGCGGTTGAGAGATTGATCAACGCTGTGGAACCCTATTGGCGGGATCAGCTTGCCAGAGGGTTGGCTAAAAATGAAGAAATAGCCGCCTTTATTCTTGCCCGCGATAAAGCGTTGATCGAAGTTATCTACTCCGGCGGATTGCGTATCAGCGAAGCTGTGGGGCTGAACTTTAAGGATATGGATATTTTAGGCGGTTCAGTTCTGGTACACGGCAAAGGCAAAAAGGAACGGCTTTGTGCCCTTGGCCGCCCTGCCCGTACCGCATTACGCAGCTATTTACAACAGCGCAGATTGCGTTCTCCGGCTGAAACGCCCACCTCTCCGGTTTTTATCAACCGCAACTGCGGCAGGCTTAATGCCCGCAGTTTTCAGCGGAATCTGAAAGATTATCTGGCTGCAGCCGGGTTACCGACTGACCTTACCCCGCACAAGCTCCGTCACAGTTTTGCCACGCATTTGCTGGATGCCGGTGCCGATTTACGCAGCGTTCAGGAAATGCTGGGGCATGCCGATTTGGGAACGACCCAAATCTACACTCATGTCAGCAGTGAACGCATGAAAGAGGCTTACCGGAAGGCACACCCCCGGGCAAAGTAAGGCGTCAAAAACTATTTTAATTACCTTGCTTTTCAGCTTTCTGAATTTTCCCGGCAGCCCAAATTATCAGCGGGATCAAGGCAAACATCATCACTCCGGCAAAGGCAAAAATGCCGCGGGTACCGGTCAGAGCGATCACAGTTCCGCCGATTATCGAACCGAACATACCGCCAAACATGCGGATACTTGCTCCCCAGCCGAAGGCACTGCCCCGCTGTTCCTTTTTGACCGTATGCGAAAGCATGGCAAGAAAAATCGGTTCCAAACCGCCTGCGGCAAAAAAGACGAGAAAGCGGGCTGCCCCCAGCACGCACAGCGATTGCGAAACAGCTTGTAAAAGCATAAATCCACCCGCCGCAGCCAATGCAGGCACCGCCAATGCAACCGGCTTGCAGCGGTCGCTCAAATGCCCGAACACCACCCCGGAAAGTATGCCGCCTGCTGCTGCAAGAGCTGATACCCAGCCGGTGTTCAACGCAGCTTTTTCCACGCCGCCAATAAGCTCTACCAACAATGCCAGAAACGGCTCATCGGAACGGCGAACCAGCGGGAATACAAATAATATGCCCAATATTATCCACACGCTTGTATCAAAGCCCGGCAGCAGCACTTTCCAGTTTTTCTGCTTTTTGACTTCTGAAGCTGCCGGAGGCACAAAATTTTCCTGCACAAAGCAAATGGTCAATATTCCCCCGATCATAAACATTGCTCCGCAAATCATAAATGCGGTCAAATACCCACAATAATGCACTACCATACCTCCGGCAACCATCCCCAGCATGTTGCCCGACCAGAAAGCTGTGGAAAGGGTTCCCAGTGCAAAGCCCTGATGTTCATCCGGCGTAGTGACCGCCACCAGTGTTTGAGCCGCTGCCACCGTTCCGGAAAAGGCTGACGATATAAACCGCATAACGATCAACGCCCCCCAGTTGGGCATAAAATACATAGCCGGAAAAGTTATAGCGGTTACAAAATACGCCCGCAGCAGCATGAGTTTTCTGCCGTAACGGTCAGCTACCGCACCCCATATCGGGTTGGAGATACAGAAGCTCAACAGCCCTACCGAAAAGAAGAGCGAAACCGCCATTGCCCGTTGTGCTTCATCCACAAACCCCAGTTTTTCCCGCAGAAAAATCGGAATAAAAGGTATCACCATAGATGTACCTGCCATTGCCAGTATTTGCCCTATCCAGATACAGGCAAGGTTGCGTTTCCATGAAATTTTATGTATCATAGCTTTATTTCCTTATACATTCAATTATATCGGCAAGTTCTTTTTGCAGATTGGGTGTAAAATCATCCCGCAGACGGTTGGCTGGATCGGAAAAATCAGCCAGAACAAAAAATCTTACTTCGTCGATCTCTTCTTTTGAAAAATCAAACGGTCCATCGCTGACCAATTTAAATACTGTTACCAGCTCGCTTTCCACGCTGTTTTTTATGGTGCTGTTAAAGAAAAACTCCGGCTCGCCAGTTATCCCCAGCTCTTCAAAAAGCTCCCGTCGGGCAGCGGCTTCCACGCTTTCGCCTGCTGCAACATGACCGCCCACTGCAGTATCCCACTTGCCCGGCTGAATATCTTTATTCAGCGACCGCTTCTGCAGCAGGATTTTTTCACCGCTGCTATCCAACACCACCACATGCACAGATTTATGGATCAGCTCCGGATTGCCGTGGCACTCACTTCTGGGATATAACCCCCGCCAGGAACCATCGATAGCATACACATCAAAAAACTCTTCCATATTGCCTGACCTTTTTTGCATTACTATTTGCAAAATATACACTGGATTATCAAATTTTGCCACTTCTGAAATAATTTAATCACAATTTACACTTTTTTTTAAGCTCAAATACACTATTTTACAAAATCTTACACGCGATTTGAAAAAAATTTGATTTTTTTTGGAAAATATGTTGCAAAAATCATAAAAAGGGGTATATTAACCAGTACAAGGATGGACGAATAAGCCTTTTATACTCTCTATACTTATTTAGGTTCCCCGCCTCCCCTTGGGTATTAAGGTGTCCATTCTTGCCGGCAGTGCGTTCCCCCCACCTCTGCCGGTTCTTTTTTTTTGCCTTGATCAAATTGCAATCGCATCTGCAATAAAAAATCCCGACAGCTTTTACACTGCCGGGACTATGGAGTTTCCTGTTTATGGGTTATGCAATGGTCATAGTGTAACTCATTGAATTTTCAGCCTTGCGGTTGATTTCAATAATATATGTTCCAACCTTCAAATCATATTCGATTTTATTGTCAGTAACAGTTTGGCTGCTGCCGGCGATCTTGAGTACATCGTCAGCACCCCAATTATTGAACTCTATGTTCAGCTTGGAGCCTTCTTCTTCGACCACCAGCGAAATAAAGTCTACTGCGTCATTGCAATCTATATCATCGCCGGTACCCAGCCAGCCGTCGTATGCGGCTATACCATCCCATTCAACCGCACCGCTCTTGGTATCATCGGCTTTTTCAAACTCTGTACCGCGGAAACCTTTACTGGTATTGCCAAGATTCATCAGAGTACCGCCAAAGCTGTTGATCAGCGAAACGCTTACATCCTTGAAAAGTTTGTCGTCGGCAGCAATTATACCTTTACCGGCAACATTTTCCAACCCGGCAACGATATTGACTGATTCGCCAGCTGCTGCCGGAGTAATATCTTCCAGCACCAGCGTTCCATCAATGGTGATCTTATCTTTGCCATTGCCGAAATCCATCGTACCCCCCATCCGCAGCACCGCACCTTTGCCAATGGTGATGGTGTCGTTTTTGTCGGTACCAACGAATCCGTCCATGCTGTTATAAGCACCCTTTACAGTAACTTTGTTGACATTGGTCAACTTTCCGGCATCGCTGTTATCCAGCGTTACACTGCTGTAATTAGTAATATCTCCGGCAACCGAATCGGTAAGTTTTACCGAACCGCTGATCTTGTTGGTCTGGCTTATAACCTCATTAAAGATTACTTTACCATCTTCCAAGATAACTCTTGATGTTTCTTTTGTCACATCACTCTGATAAATATTGCCAACTTTGGAGTTCACGAGTTCCACCCGGTTGTAACCGGTAACCGCCCCCATTTCGTCGTTGACTTTTCTGGCAATCACATCAACCGCCTTGAAAGTACCGCCTTGTCTGCTGGTGGTCACTATGTCTATTGTTTGGTTGAGTTTGTTTGTGCTGTCGGTCGAATAAACGGTCGTGATCTTTTGGGTGTAATTGCCGCCCAGAACAATATCGCCGGCAACATTCACATCCTCAAGTTTCACACTATTGTAACCGGAAATATCACCAGTCACATCGTAGCCGAACACCGTTACTGAAGCTGCCGGTGCCACGGTGATATTTTCAGTTTGCTTACCGGACTTGCCCAAACTGTCATTGACCTTGTTGGTCATATTTTTTTGATATGAACCCCAGACTTGACCGGCAACAGCTTTGATTTCGCCCACAACCAGAGCTGCATTTTTATCATCATGTGCCCGGCCTTCCAGCTTGACAGTTTTATAACCGCTGATGTTGCCGGCAGTGGATTTGTTTTTCAATGTCACGCTGCCGGTGGCGGCATATTTATCAAAACTGCTCAACAGCACGGCATTATTATCAGTAACCTCCTGTGCCATAAATGTCTCAAGCGTCATGGCAGTATCCGGGTTACGCTGCAGCTCCAGTGCATCCCAAGTCTGGCTGTATTTACGCTCGATTTTCACATCTGTTTTATTGGCAATATTGCCAACCTGGGAATTATTGAGTTCCACTCTGGCGTAATCAGTTACCGCACCCGCTACCGTACTGTCGGTCAGTTTGACTGTACCGGTACTGGTAAAGGTTTGCGTTGTGGTAAAAGTCTTGGTTGTGATGCCGCTTTTGGTTTTATAACCGGTGGTTTCTTTAATGGTGAAAGCATCCCCCATGGCAATATAGCCAGTTACCGAAGCATCAGTTGCCGCCACAGATTTGTAGCCGTTGATATTGCCATCGACTTTGTATCCGGCAAGTTTGACCGAAGTTGCGGGTTTTACTGTTATTGTGTCAGTAAGCATACCGGAGGCTGCCACACCTTCTTTGTTTTTAGTGGTATTGGACATACGCCGGGTCGATGAGCCGAAATTTCTGTCATTGATTGCTGTAATTGACTTTATCGTGCCTTTGCCGTCACCTTCAACAACAACCCGGTCAAATCCGGAGATGTTGCCGGATACCACAGCATTGTCCTGAATAAGCACATTACCGTTGGCACCCCATCTTTCCACCAGTTTCAGATCGATTTTTTCAGCCTTGTTGAGATTCTTTACATCGTAATCGATCTGGTCGCCGTAAACATCTGCAGATGACCAGTTGTAAAGGAAGCTCTTTTCGCTCTGGAGCAATGTATTGTTGACAATGGCATTTACTTTGCCGCCAACTACTGTTACCTTGCTGAAGTTTGAAATATTGCCGGATTCGGCACCGGTGCCTGAAATAATAAGCGAGCCGCCATTGATGTAATTGGCACTTTCGGTCAGTTTACCGGTAACAACACCGGTTTTGGCATCCTGACTGATTTTCCAGACATTTTTCTCCCTACGGTATGCTCCGCCTTGATTCAAGCGGCTGACATCGCCGGTTTTAGAGCTGCTCAAAACCACTTTATCATACCCCAGAATACCGCCCAGCTGACTATTATTGACCTTCAAACTGCCATCGGTGGAAAGGTCTTTCCTTACAGTTATGTTACGAACAAATTTG
>JAZSHD010000215.1:0-23718 GCA_045533055.1 Victivallaceae bacterium
GATAAATGCCCTTTAAGTTTTGAAAAGATTTTATTCAACATCTTTACTGTTAATCAACCGATATTGGGAACAGAGCCTTGGTTAAAAACTCAACAAAATATATATCATATTGTCTTTATTTCAAGGCGGAAAACAAATTTATTTTTTGCTTTTTTGCCGCTTGATTGTAAAGTAAAGAGTGTAATTGCAAGGAGAATAAGCATTATGAAAAAGATTTATGCCCTTAACGGCAGCCCCCGCAGTAACGGCAACACCGCTTTGATCTTGAAAAAAGCTCTGGAAGGAGCGGCAAGTGTGGGGGCAGATATTGAATTTATTGACCTGGGAAAATTGAACTTTTCCGGCTGCAAAAGCTGTTTTGAGTGCAAACGCAAAGGGTCAAAGAATTTCGGGAAATGTGCATTGAAAGATGATTTTGCTATTGTATTGGAAAAACTTCAGCAAGCCGACGGTATCATTATGGGTTCGCCTGTTTACTTCGGTGGCGAAACCGGACTTTACCGCAACGCTCTGGAACGGCTCTTTTTCCCCGTTTTGCGTTATACAGCTCCTCCCGGCAGTGCCGCAGGCAAAAAGGTGAACTTTGCCTTTGTTTACACTATGAATATACCCGAAAGTGCCATAACTGAATACGGCTACAAAGAAACTCTGGAAAAAACGATCAAATTCCCCGAACTGGTATTTAAAAGCGATCCGGCAGAAGTCCTTTATGTATGCGATACTTACCAGTTCAGCGATTACGGCTTGTATGAATCAAGTTTGTTCGACCCGGATCACAAAAAACTTATGCGTGATCAGCAATTCCCCCTTGATCTGGCAAAAGCCTTTGCGTTGGGCAAGCGTCTGGCAGAAAAAGCTTGATAAAATTTTCAGAGTATAAAAAAAGCGTTGCAGGATAAAATTTCTGCAACGCCTTCCGGATGTTATCTTCAGCGGATGATTTCCACTTTCCCGGGTTGGATGTTGCTCAATTTGAATTCGCGGCGTGCTTCATTGAAAGAACCTTCCACTGCATTGCCGTTGTTCAAAATCTTGACCGACTGGTCAACACCGCAAAGTGTTAGGCTCCAGTTTCTGACTTCGCTGGCACTGTCGGGCTGGATTTCCACGATCCAGCCCGTTGCGGTTTTATCCAGCGTTATCAGGCTCTTGGCAGATTTGCCGTTGCGGTACTCAAAAGTTACGCCGTCATCTTCATAGATGGTAAAGCTGGAGTGTCCGGCATTGCCGGGGTAAATGAGCAAATCAATATTTTCCATCTTTTTCGCCGCAGTATGTGCCATAACTTCGCCCATGGGGACAATGGCTCCGGAACGCAGGAACAAGCCACCGCCCCGTTCAGCGGGCCACTGGAAATCGGCAAGAGTCTGCTTGCCGGAATATTCTTTGCCGCTCCAGAAATCGAGCCATTCGCCTTCCGGCAGATAGATTTCGTGCTTGTAGATAGTTACCAGCAAGCTGCCGCCCAACAAATATTCGTGGAGAATATTGCAACAGGCTTTATCAAGCTGGAACTCGATAGCCAGCGGCATCAAAAGCGGCAGCCCGGTCTGGGTGGATCGGTATGCTTCGCTGTAAAGGTAGGGTATAAGTTGGGAACGCAACCGGCTGTAATACTGGTGCATTGCCAGAAGTTCGTCGCCTTGCAGCCACGGCATACGGAAATAGTTCCAGCTGTTGATCTGGCTCCAGGGCAGAAGATAACCAAAGTGGATACCTTCTGCTTGAGCTACTTCCATATCATTGGTCGCCCAGCTGTGCCCCACACAGGAGGTATTGAGCATTGCCCCCAGCGTTTCGATCCGCCCGCCGGTGTCGCCGGTCCAGGTGCCGCAGTAGTGCTGGAACCCCAGCCAGCCGGATACGGTAAAGACCAGCGGCCGCCGGTTGGTGAATTTGGCAAAACCTTCGTTCATCTGCCGGGAGTACAAAAGCGGGTAAAGGTTGTGCATCTCTTTATCCAGCATGCCGTTGCCTCTCCACAAACGGTCGGGGTGGTAGCATACCTGATTGGCACCATCCTGTTTGAAAAAGTCTGCACCCCAATCCACAAATTTTTCCAGATGTTTGAACCAGGGTTCTTCCGGCTTGGTGAGTTTATCCATATATAACGGATGGGTAAAGTGTTCGTCAAGTTCCGCTTCTTTGCAGAATACCGGGGTGTGGCTTTCCCGGGTTGCCGGATCGTTGCCGATACGCCGTTCTTCTTCAAAACTCAAATCGTAATCGTTGCAGAGCCAGAGTTCCAACTTGTAGCCCATGGCTTTCAAGGCCTTGATAAAGGTTTGGTGATAGTTTTTGAACATGTAGCCGGCAAGGGGGAAACGCTCTTTGCTCCAATCCTTGTCGGTACTGAAGTCGTAAACAGTATCCATCCAGCCCGGTTCCAAACCCATTACATCGCAGGGTATGTTGTATTCCCGGAAATGTTTGGCGTCGTTCATAACTTCGGCATCGTTGGCTTGAGTCCGGGCTATGTACCACAAACCGAAACTCCATTTGGGCGGCAGTTCGGGTTTGCCGGTAAGCTGGGTGTAACGGTCAATAAGTTCCTTAAAGTCTTTGCCCCGCCACACATAAAAGTCGATGGCTCCGGATTTGTCGAACCAGCAGAGCTTGTTTTTATCGGTGCAGCCCATATCAAAAATCACCTGATAAGTGCTGTTGACCATAATTGCATAGCCCCTGGTAGACATGAAAAACGGTACCGGTATATAACTTGCCACATTGCTTACATTGCAGTTGGCTTTATAACCCCGGTGGTAAATGCGGTCGCGGGTCAGGTCGCCAAAACCTATATAATCTTCATCGTCGTCAAAAAGCTCAAACTCCACTAATGATCCGGTTTCGGAAAAGTCTGCATTTATCATGCGGAAAAGTTCCAGACCGCTGGCATCAGCGGCAGTAAGTTTGCCGGTGCCGGCATCTTGCAAGGTAATGCTTAAATCGGGTTGATCGTTGTTTTTTACGGCATCTTCAAAGATAAATCCGTAGCGGTTGAGGGCGCTGCCTTTCATCGGTTGATTTTCCGGAGCGATCTGTATACGCACGCAATCGGCATTAAGCCGGGTGATCTGATAATTCAACTTCATAATATCTTGCCTTCAGATAGGTTTTTTGAGTTTGTTTGCAATTAAGATAATGCTTCTTTTGTAATTTACCAATAGTAAAAGTTCAAAAGTTGTATAATTCTTACTTGAATAAAGCAGAGGAATTTTCAGGTGGAACTCTTGAAAAAGCTTGAATTAGCCTTTTGCTTGATGTATATTAATCTGATATAAACGATAATTTTAACTGTTAAAGAGGTTTTTTTTATGAGTATCTTGTTCAAAGTTTTGTCGGCAGTGCTGCTGGTGCTGGCTGCCGGGGTCGGTTTTGCCAAAGAAAATTATCAGGTCGTATTGCTGGGCGACTTGCATTACGATTCAGCTGATCTCCGAACCAATGTGGATAAACTCAAACCCCATCATTACCGGGAAATGCACCGCAATATGGCGGCGTGGAAAAAGAATATCCCCGCAGTTTTGAAAGCTGCTGCCGATTATGCCAACAATAATAATGTACTTTTTACTGTGCAGTGCGGCGATATTACTCAAGGCGACGAAGGTAAATACCAGTTTGCCGCCACCAGTTTTGAGCGGGTGCTGAATTTGGTCAATAAAGATCAGACCAAGCCGGTATACATTGTCCGGGGCAACCACGATGTGCGGGGCAAGGGCAAAGCCAAGGCTTGCAAAGATGTGTTGTTCAGCTACATGAAAAAGCAGGATGTGCTCTTCCCGAAAGATGCAACAGACCAGACCTGTTACAAAGTTGCGGGCAAAGACCTCTTTATTTTCTTTGACGGCATGAAGGATTCGCTCAAATCTATTGAATCAGCTCTGCAAGCCAAGCCCGATGCCCGGCACATTTTTTTAGTTACTCACATTCCGGTAATGCCCTGCCAGTTTTCACCTTCCAGTATCGGCTGGATCTGCGGTAAATATTCCAGTTTGCAGAACGGCAACAAGATCCGGGCTCTTTTAGCCAAACACAATGTGATCGTGCTTACTGCCCACATTCACCGCACTACTTATTTTGACTGGAAACTGCCGGAAGGCTCCATCAAGCAGTTCACCTCTTTCAGCATAGTAGCCGATCCGGCTGCCAAACCGGAAAAAGTTGAGTTCAAAGGCGATGGATATTTCAAGTATTTTGCCGAAAATTTTTACCCGAAGCAGAAAGCTAAAGACCGTAAATCCCTGCATGACTTTTTGCAGCGTTATATGGGCAAACTCAACAGCTGCACCAATTTCAAAAATGTGACCGGCTTCAATGTGCTGCGGATCGACGGCGACAAAGTTTTTGTCGATATGTACTGCGGCAAGCTGGATAAAGCCGCCTTTACCCAACAGATAAAATAAAACACATCAACTCAAATGCCCGGCGCCCCGCAAGGATAGGATGCCGGGTTTTTTATTGCCCGGAGAGTTGAGTGACTTACCTTTACGACTTGATTTTTTTGTAAAATTCAAAAAAAATTGATTTCTTTTCTTGCAAACTTCTTTTCCGGTGTTATCTTTTATGTGGAATAAGTTGAACATATTTAACATAAAGAGAGGTATTATGAACCTGACAGAAGATTTTAAGCGGCCAGCCACACTGGCGGACAGCGTTGAGGAGTGTATCTTGCAATATGTTAAACGCAAAGAACTTGAACCCGGCGATATGCTGCCCAAAGAAGAAGAGATCGCCGCCCAGCTCAATGTCAGCCGCCACATCGTCCGGGAGGGGATCTCCGGGTTGAAAACTCTCGGTGTCATTGAATCACGCAAACGCAAGGGGATGTTTATCCGCAAAAGGTTGAATGCGTTTGAAAGTGTCCGCAAACTTGCATGTGCCAGTTTATTTACTAAAGAAGAATACCGGCAGTTCATGCAGATCCGTGTGATCATGGAAATGGGCATGGTAAGTTATATCTGGAAAAACCGCACGGCACAGGCTGTAGAAGAACTGCGGCGTATTGCAGAAGATACTGCCATGCCGGCAATTGAAAATGAAATCGCCTTTCACTCCAAACTGTTCAGCATGGGCGGCAATGATATTGCCAGTCAGTTCCAGAATATTATTATTTCGGCATTTGACCCAAACTATCACCCGTCTGCTGAAAATCATAACAGCGATGCCCAAGCACATATCCAAATGTGCGACAGCCTTGAAAACGGCACTATTGAGGATTTCCGCAAACTGATGGAAAAACATTTCAAACCATATTTATAATATTTATAAAAGAAAGGTAAAAATGGCTAAAAAAGTAATTTCAGCAACCGTAACACCGCTTAAAGCTGATGGTTCACTTGACCGTAACGGCTTGAAAAACATTTTTGAACGCAACATACGCCACGGCATTGACGGCGTGTTCCTTTTCGGTTCCATGGGGGAATGGGGAAGTTTCTCTGTCGCTTTCAAAGAAGAAGGTGTGGAACTTGCCTCCGGGCTGCTCAAAGGCAAAGCGGAGCTGCTGGTGGGCATTAATGCCGCATCATTGCCGCTTTCTCTTGAAAATATGAAACGCTATCAGAAATATGATTTTGACAATTATGTCTTTATGCTGCCCGGCAAAACTTCCTTTCTTGATCCCGTCAAATCGATCCTTGCTGTACTTGATGCCGCCGACCGGCCGGTTTACTACTACCACTGCCCGCCCAATAACGGCAGAGAGCTTTCGCTGGAAGATTTTGCAACGATCATGGCACACCCCAATCTGAAAGGTATCAAAAACTCATCTTCCAACATGTGGCTCCGCCGTGAACTGCTTATCATGCGTAAGGAGCGTGGTTTCAAAACTCTGCTTATGGAAGGTCAGGAGTGGGCAGTCGATGAAGCATTGCTTGCGGGCAACGACGGTATGGTCTGCGGCATGGCGGCACTTACTTCCAAACCCATGGTGGAACTTGCCCGGGCGGCTGATCGCGGCGACTGGAATGAAGCGGTGCGGCTGCAAAATCTCCTGATCGAAATTTATCACGGCGTTTATGGTATTGATATCGGCAACTGCTGGAATGGTCAGAAATATGCACTTATGCAACTGGGGCTGATCGAAACGCCCTACACCATTGCCCAGGAAATGACTTCACTTACCGACGGGGCAAAAAAACGCATTGAAGAGTGTCTTACCAAATATAAAAATGAGCTTGACTGATGAAATTTATCAATATAATCATGGTGCTGCTGACGGCAATTAACATTTCCGCAGCAGCCATTACAGAAAAGGGCAACAAAACTATGATTTACGAACTTGGTGACAAACGGGAACTTTTTATTGACAACTTTTTCATTAAATCCCTTGAAGGCGATGTCAGGAAAAAATTGCACAACCCGGTGCCGGATGAGATCGTAATGATCCTCGACGAACCGCACGAAATGAGCAATAGAACAGCAAGTTCTTATACTTCAATTATTTTTGACGGCAGCCGTTATCTGATCTATTACCGTGCGGCACGGGATACTTATGAGGGGGGCAAACTTGTAGAAAAATACATTCTCTGTGTTGCCGAAACTGTTGACGGGATAAATTTCAAACGCTCCCAGGTCAATCTTTCCCCGGAAGGATATAATGTCGTTCTGGATAATTCAATGACCGACCATCTGGTAGAAGCGGGCGCAGCCAATGTCATGCCGGGGGTAACGACTGCCTTTTATGACACCAATCCGGCGTGCCCCGCAGATGAGAGATACAAACTTATTGCCACCAACGAAAAAAAAGAACACGGCATATATTTGTTTGTTTCCGGCGACGGTTTCAAATTCAAACAGAAAAACGGGCGGTTCGATCTTGCTCCCGACAGCGGCTATGATTCAGCCAATCAGGCGTTTTTTGACCACTCCATCGGCAAATACCGGCTCTATCACCGTGGATTCCGCAACGACGGGCCGACCTGGAAACGGACGATCATGGGGCATATTACGGAAGATTTTGTAAAATTTACTCCGATCGGTAAACTTGAATTTGATGAAAAATTTGATAAACTTTTTGCCGAAGGCAATGAACTTTACACCAATGCCATCCGCCCCTATTACCGGGCACCGCATATTTTTATCGGTTTGCCCATGCGTTATTTTGACGGTTCAATGATTCCCGGTATGCACTTGCCGTCGCCTTACAAAGAGAATACACCCCACGAAGACCCGGAATCGGAGTGGAATGTCCGTATTCTTGCCCGTCCTGCATTCAATGAGCGTAAAGAACTTATCAAGTACCGTCAGATGCGTCATGCTATGGCATCAACTGATACGGTGTTGATTTCCAGCCGTGACGGTAAAAATTTTATCGGTATTGGCGAGAGTTTTCTCAAGCCGCCGCCGCAGAACGACTCCTGGTTTTACGGTTCAGGCACTCTCTTTATCGGTATGATCCCCACCAGAAGCAAGTTCGGCAAAGGTGCCCCCGATGAACTTTCGTTTTACGCCGGTGAAGGCGAATGGGGCAAAGAAAATATCCGCATCCGCCGTTATCATATCCGGCAGGATGGATTTGTTTCGCTGAATTTCGGCATTGAGGGCGGTACTTTTGTTTCTCCCAAATTCACCTTCAAGGGCGGCAGATTGAGTCTTAACATTTCAACCGGGGCTTTCGGCGGATTTACTGCTGAATTGCGGGACGAAAACAACACCCCGATCCCCGGTTACACTTTTGAAGAAAGTCTGCCGGAAATCGGCGATGATCTTGCCATGATCGCCCGCTGGAAAAAACACGGTTCTGATTTAAGAAGTCTTGAAGGAAAAACTGTTCAGCTGGCAATCAAAGCGAGAAATGCGGATATTTACAGTATTGCATTTCTGCCTTATGAACCCGACCCGGAGTTTCCGTCGTACTTTGAACTTCGCCCCGATAAAAAGGTGAAAAAATGATCATGAATAAACCTGATTGTAAATCGGCAGATCTGGAAAGAATTTCGGAACATTTCCAATCACAGAATAAATCGCCCTGGATATGGCTCTTTATCGGGGATTCCATCACCCACGGAGCTGCACATACACACGGTTTCCGCTCTTTTCCGGAAATTTTTGCAGAGCGTATCCGCTGGGAATTGCTTTTACGCAAAGATTTGATAATCAATTCAGGCATCAGCGGCAGAACATGTTTCGACTTGCTCAATGACGGGTACGATCATCTTGTCCGCCGTCATCATGCGGAAGTGGTTTTTGTGCTGATCGGCACCAACGATATTGCCCGGTACAACGACAGCGGACTCTTCCGGCAGTACCTTACGGAACTGGTCGACCGGCTGCGTGCCGAAGGCAGTATACCCATTATGCAGACCTGCACGAGCGTGCTTAAAGTTGAGGATAACGAAGGTTATATACTGCGTTACAACCAACTGCCGCTTTATAATTCGATCATCCGTGAAATCGCTGAAGAAAAATCGATCATCCTTGTCGACCATGCGGCTCATTGGCAAAAGATCGCCGCCGATGAGTTGTCGCTGAAACGCCTGCTCGGTGAACCCATTCACCCCGGCGGGGCGGGACATCTGGAAATGGCAAAGGAGATTTTCCGCACTCTCGGAATTTACGATGCAGAATCCAACAGTGCCAATCCGTCAGGCACACCATATTCTTTACTTTGAGGATTTTACTATGAATGTAATGGAAATGTTTTCGCTCAAAGGCAAAGTTGCACTTGTGACCGGTGCCGGTAACCGTATCGGCTATGGAGCTCAATGTGCAGAGGCTCTTTACGAAGCCGGTGCCGAAGTTTACATTGCCTCACGCAATTTGGAGAAACTAAACGCTTTTGCCGCAAAATATCCCGGGATGAAAGTTATTCAGCTTGACCTTGAAGATGAAAATCAGGTGAAAAAAATCATTCCAGAAATCATTGAAAGATCCGGCCAACTGGATATTCTGGTCAATAATGCCGTTGCTCGTACTGCTCTTGCCAAATGGGATTTGAATATGGCGGACTTTGACCGCAGTTTTCATGCCAATTCTTCGGCACTTTTTGTGCTTACGCGTATTGCGGCAGAAGCAATGAAATCAAAGGGCGGCAGTATAATCAATATAGCTTCCTATATGGGCATGTTGGGCCTTGACCATGCCAACTATGCCGGAACCGGAATGCAGACCGACAACATTGAGTGGCCCAGCCCGGCTTACCATTACGAAAAAGGCGGCATGATAAATTTTACCCGCTGGGCGGCAAGTGTGCTTGGCAGATACAATATCCGGGTAAATTCTGTATCGCTTATCGGGCTGGAACCGCTGGAGGGGGAACGCTCGCAATTCCAGAAACAGCATGCGGCAAGAACTCTGCTTGACCGTTGCTGCGGCCATGAAGATTTAAAAGGCGGCATCGTCTATCTGGCAAGCAAAGCAGCCGATTTTGTTACCGGCACAAATCTTGTTATCGACGGAGGATATTCAGCAATATGAAATATTCCAAACTTATGCTTGGCACAGTGCAGTTCGGCATGGATTACGGAGTGGCAAACACTCACGGTCAGCCGTCGTATGACACGGTAAAAACCATTTTGAAAGAGGCGTATGACGGCGGTATCAATGCACTGGATACTGCACCGGAATACGGCAGCAGCGAAGAAGTCATCGGCAAGGCTCTGCATGAACTCGGATTGAACGGCAGATTTAAAATCATTACCAAAATTCCGAAAATACCCGAAAATACCGATGTTGAAAGTTTTATTGAAAATTCGCTTTTAAAATCTTGTGAACGGCTGAAATGTGATGTTATTTCCGGAGCATTGATACATGTTGAAGCCGATGGTATCTATCTGGATATCTTAAAAAAGATGAAGCAGAAAGGGCTTATTGAGCAAGCCGGTATATCTTTGAATACCCTTGCATATAAGGATGATGGCGACAATGCTGATATATTGCAGATACCGTGCAGTATCCTTGATCATCGTTTTGACCATTGTTTCGGCAAAAGTGAACGGCATTGTTTTATTCGCGGAGCCTATCTGCAGGGGATGCTGCTGATGGCGGAAGAACAGATTTTTGTCCGGGAGATCATTCCCATCCGCCGCAAACTTGAAGCACTCGGGATACCGATGAAAGAACTTGCCTTGCGTTATCTTTTTGCCAAAACCGGCAGCAAAAGTGTTTTGACCGGCGTGGAAACTGTTGAACAGCTGCGGGAAAATTTGCAGATAGCCCAAATGCCCCCTTTGCCGGAAGATATGCTCGAAAAGATCCATGAGATCGTCTTTCCGGAATTGGATGAAATTTGCGTATCGCCCTTTTTATGGGCAAAGTATAAGCAAGAGAGGCAATAAAAACAATAGTTGATGTTCCAGAAATTGTGAAGCAGAAGTATTAAACCATGGCTCTGTTCCCAATATTAGTATGAGGAACTACGCTGGATGCCGCAGCCCAATGAGCAAAGGGGATCCAAGGGGAGAATGCCGATCTCCCCTTGGGAGTGGGGCTGTTGCAAAACCTCATAAAAGGTTACAAATCCCCTGTTTTTTTGTACAAATTTTTGTTTGCTGTCGAAAAAATCAGCAATCTTGAATTTATACAACAACAATAAAAATTATTGCAGGTAAAACGTTGTATCTCTTTTATATAAAATAAATTGGAATTGCTTTTATTACTTGTAATAAAAGCAATTCCGGTGAAAGTTTTTGGAAAATGGGGTGTGGGGAAGAGAACCTTTTTTCAAAAAGGTTTCTTCCCCACAAAACAGTTTTGCAACACCCCCTTTTTTGTGGAATATTATGGGAAAGTATAGCAGCTTGCGGGCATTATAAACCCGTTACTTTCCGTTAATTACCGTTATATACCGTCAGAAGTATATTGCTGGCGGCTCAGTGGCGGCGGCGTAAATTAGTGGCGGGTATATTCATGCTGTCCCGGTATTTCTGGACTGTTTTCCGGGCGACTTTCACGCCTTCGGCAGCGAGCATTTTTGATATGACTTCATCCGAATAGGGTTTGGCGGGGTCTTCTTCTTCGATGAGTTCTCTGATCCTTGCCTTGACTGCGTGGCTGGAGAGATCGCCTCCACCGTCGGTTTTTACCCCCGATGAAAAGAAATAACGCAGTTCTTTGAGTCCATACGGAGTAGCTATATATTTGCCGTTGACCGCCCGGCTGATGGTGGTTTCGTGCAGCTCCAATGCGTCGGCTACTTCTGCCATGGTCATAGGTTTGAGATATTCTTCGCCGTTGCGGAAATAGTCTGCTTGTTTTTCGGCGATCATGCCGGTAACTGCCCGCAATGTATCCTGTCTTTTTGCCAGTAAAGAGATCAGGGTTTGAGCTGACAAAAGTTTTTCTTTAAGGTATTTGCGGTCTTCCTCCGGCAAAGTGGGATCATCAAGCATTTTTTCGTAGTAATTTGAAATCCTCAAACGGGGAAAATAATCCTCTCTGCCGGAAATTTTTATTTCGTCATTTTCCAGCTCTACACTCATTTCCGGGACTATTACCGTGTTGTTCCGGTCATTTGTCATTCCGGCAGCGGGAATACTGTTGAGCTTTTTCAAATCTGCCAGAAAACCATAGAGCTCATCAATGGTGATTTTCATGGCTTTGGCGATTTGGGGCAGTTTATTGCGTTCAAGCTCTTCCCGGTAAGCGGTCAGCAGAGTGTAAATGCGTTCGTCGGGGTAATTGCGGCGTTTGAGCTGCAAAACCAGCGATTCCACGGCATCCCTTGCCCCGATGCCGGGGGGATCAAAGCTCTGAACGGTCTGCAGGGCTTTGGCTATGTCGTCCATGGTCAAATCATGGGTCATGGCAATATCTGCCGGATGGACTTTCAGAAAACCATTCTCATCTATTCCTTCAAGAACAGCTTCCACAGCTTTTAATTCATTGCCGGAGAGCTCCAGACTTTGCACTTGTTCCCACAGCAAGTCCGAAAGAGTATCGGTGGACTGCATGGCTGCTGAAGCTATATCCAGTTTGTGCTGATAGTATTCGCCGGCGTCGTTATTGGAGTCGCTGTAATCCGGTTCGTAATAATCATCTTCATTGCCGGATGGTAGAAGCGGATATTCTTCCTGAGAACCTTCAATTTCGCTGCGGTCAAGCTCATTGCCCGCCATGGCAGCATCGCCGTAGGTATCGCCTGCCAACTCCACGGCTGCCGGCGACGCGATTTCCAGCAGCGGATTTACTGCAAGTTCATCTGCCAGCAGGGCCCGGATCTCCAGCAGTGGTTCCTGCAATATATCCAATCCCTGAAACTGAGCATGGGTCAGCTGCTGAAGCTGCTGCTGGCCTTGTTGTTGAGTTTGCCGGGCGGAAAAAGCGTTATCCATAACTTTATCAAGAAAAAAACTGATTATTTGTGCTGTTGGATTTGAAATATTTTAAAGATAATATAAATTTCAATATGATATTTGCAAATTTTTTTTATTAAAAGGAGAACTTTTGTTTTGAATACTTTTTCAGCCGGAATCACCGCATTGGGCAGCGGTTCCAGCGGCAACGCTTTTGTTTTACATTCCAGATACGGCAATTACCTTGTTGATGCCGGTTTTTCCCGCAAGGAATTGTGCAAACGCATGGAAAAGTGCGACATTGCTCCTGAATCCATCCGGGCGGTGCTTATCTCTCACGAACACACCGACCATGTAAAGGGGTGCCGGGTTTTTGCTGATGAGTTTGATATACCTGCATATATCTCCAGCGAGGCAACGGCTTATCTGGATAAAAAAAATCTGCTGCCGAAAAAGGTCGTGGAGTTTATCTCTGACAGTGCCTTTGAACTGCCCGGAGTCAAGGTAAAACCCTTCAGAGTGCCCCACGATGCTCTGGATCCGGTAGGGTTCAACTTTCTGGTCAGCGAAAGCCGCATAGCTTTTGCCACCGATTTGGGCTGTCTGGAAAAAAGTATCGTCAACGAGCTTTACAACGCCGATATACTGGTTTTGGAAGCCAATTACGATTTGAAAATGCTTTTGGAGTCCGACCGGAAAAATTCTCTGAAACACCGCATTATGGGCCGCTCCGGCCATTTGGATAACAAAACCTGTGCCGAATGTCTTGCCGAACTGCTGGGGCCGCGGACCCGACAGCTTTTGCTGGCACATATCAGCGGCGAGTGCAACGACCACTCTCTGCTGGAACAAGTTATTGCCCGACGGCTTGAGGAAATAAGCCGCTCCGATGTGGAGTGGCGGCTTTTAATGCAGGATACTCCGGATGCCGGATGTTACGCTCAATAAAACACAACAACGATATTGGTAAAAATTATGACAGTTGATTTGGAAGGTTTGCAGGATTTATCGGGATTGATCCCACCGGTCAGGGACGAAGAAGGCAATGCAGTGGATTTCAAGATCTACTGCCGCCGCTGCGGAGCCAAGCTGCAGGTGGGCAATATACCGCCGTTGACCAAAATAATCTGCCCGGAGTGCCATCAACATCTGGTGGTGCCCCAGTTTTTTGCCGATCTGCTTATTGAAAGTTTTTTGCCCAATGCTCTGGATAACTTTGTGGCAAAAGCCTATTCGCCGGTGCTGAACCGGGATGTGGCTCTTAAAATCAGTAAAGCCGCTGCTGAAACCTTAAGCGGAGTAAGATTGATGGATGGAGCCAGAACTCTGGTGATAGTCGATCACCCCGGAGTAATGCCCGTATTAGATGGCGGTGTGTGGAACAACTACGCATATTATGTAATGCCGTGGATGGAACGGGGAACTCTTAAAGAGGTAATGAAACTTTCTCAGGACGATGGCTTGACTACCCGGCAGACTGTTCAGCTTATGGTTCGGACAGCTCAAGCACTTTATACCGCTGAAAAGCGTGGTTTCGGGCATTACGATATAAATCCTTCAAATATTCTGCTCAATGAGGAGTGGATGGCTCATATAACCAATTTCCGCAGAATTGATGAATACGAAGATTTTACTGAAGATCCGGACAGTCTGCAAAGGTTTGACAACTGGCGTTATTTCAGTTCCGAACTGCTGACCGGCGGAATGCCTTCTGTTGACGATGATATTTTCAGTTTCGGACTGGTGCTTTATGAGCTTTTGACCGGGCACTATGCTTACGGAAGCGTTGATACACCGGGAGAACTTGTGGATCTGCATAATCATATTCCTGACTGCAGTGGCATAAAACGCAATCCGGCAGCCTCGCCGGAGATTGCTGCTGCTATCCACGCCATGCTTTCAAATGTACCCGGGGCACGCCCCCGATACGAAGAAATAGTTCAAGTGTTGGAAACCAAGCTGGAAACACTTTTGTAATCACCTGGCAATGTCTCAAATTTTGTGAAACTGAAGTGTTGAATTATACCATTTATGATTATGAAGAAACCAGACAAGTTATGATTTGTCAAAAATCCCAAAACCATAGCTTGCCTCCGGTGGATACAGCGTGAGGCAATGTCGAGTTTTGCAATGCCCTGCCAGAGGGATCCGGCTTCGTTTTACTACGCCGTGACAAGGTGTACTTTTGTACTCGATCCGCCTCCGCATAAAGCTACGGCGGACAAGCCGAAGTGCAGGGTTGAAGCAAGGCTCGAGATTGCCCGCGATGTGCCACCGTACTTTGATTTCTCACAAACTTCAGGACGATAACAATCACCTTTGTTATTAAAAATTTTTACAATTAAATCAGAACTTTTTTTTCCTGCTGCTGCTCCAAGAAAGTGAAGCTGCAAATTTTTTGCAGAACCACAAACTTTCAACAGGAGGAAGAAAAATGAAAGATCTCTCGTGGAAAATCGCCGCCAGTTTTGGAGCCATTCTCACCGCCGGAACCGTATTCGCCGGCTGCCAGACCGCTGAAACCGTGGAAGTTGCCGCCGCCCCCGGCGGGTCAGCAGTTATCGTTGAGGAGTGTGCAGTAACTGCCAACTGCCCCGCCGCTCAAAAAGCCAAAAAAGCCATGCAGCCAGCCGCCGCATGCAAAGATGACAAATGCGATGACAAAGATAAAAAGCCAGCCACCGTGGAAGTGGCACGCAAACACAAGTGCCCGCTGGAACAGTTTGAAAAGGAGTCATCCAAACTTGCTTCCACTCTTGCCCATGCCTTCAAGAACGGCGACGCTAAAGCCTTTGTGAACGCTCTGCCTGCCAACTTGCGTAAAGACTTCAACGAAAAGAAGTTCCTTGAAGCCCATAAAATGATGACCGACGCCATGGGCGAAGTTGTCAGTGCAGACTTTGTGACCGATTTGAAGCACCCGGTTTTAAGCATCCGGCTCTGGAAGATCGGCTTTAAGAAAATCAGCAAAGATGCCGGAGAGCTTACCCAGCAGGCACTTTTCCAGGTGACCATTGGCGAAGTGGATAAGAAGGCTCAAGTTGTGAGTTTCGGCTTTATTTGATGTTTTGCAAATAAGGCGTAACGCTGCTGCTGTTGTTTTTCCTTTGGCAACAGCAGTTTTTTTTGCCAGAATTTCAAGAATTGGAAAATATATATGAAGAGATCTTTGCTGATTTTATGCGGTGTGTTTTCCGCAGCGGCAATTACCGCCGCTCCGGCAAATACCGATCCTGCCGCCGTGCAGAAAGTCCACTTTATTCAGGACGATGCCCAGGATTACATGGTTTCCAAGCTCTACAAGCTAAAATATGTGCAAGCCAACGATGTAACGCCCTTTGTTATGGGTATGATCATGCGTTACAATATAAATTCTGCTGCCGACCCCATTCTGGGAGCCAACAACGAACAGATTTTATCCGTGACCTGCCCGGTGGAAATGATGCCCTATGTGGATGATTTTATTGCTAAAGTCGACCGCAATATAGAGATCGACGGCAAAGCTCCCGGCGATATTATCCGGGGTACCGGGATCACCCGGGCAGTTTATCAACCCAAATACCGTTCCGGTCAGGGCTTGCTAAATGTTTTGGTAAATTCGGTCATCGGCAACGGCCCGGGAAGTGCGGTTTACGCTTACGATCAAAACTCAAATCAAATTTACTGGAAAGACAACAGCTCCAACACGCCTTTTGTCTTTGAGTTCCTCACCTTTATCGACCGCCCGGCACCGCAGATCGTTTTTGAGCTTAAACTTTACGAAGTACGGGAGAGCTTGCTGCGGGATCTGGGCATCGAATATCTGGCGTGGAAAAACGGCCCCGGCTTGAACATTTTCCAGACCGCTTTTGATGCCTTCAGCTTGAGTTCCGGCGGTTCGGCGGCGTTGACAGCCATCTCCGGGCCGGTGGGCGGCTTTCTGGTGGCTCCCCAGTTTGACGCCAGTTTTATCCGGATGCTTGCCCAAAAAGGCAAGGCCGATGTGGTCAACAGTGCCATGCTTTCGGTTTCCAACTCCGACAGTAAAAGCTACGAAATATTCTTCAACCCCCAGCTGCAGAATATCGTAAAAAGCAACAACGATATAACCTCGGTAACGGTCAGCAATCTCAATTTGCCGGAAGGGTTCAATCAGCTTTATTTAAGGATAGATCAACCCATTGTCAACATCCATTACGGAACCAGTCAGGCGGGGTATTCGGAAAGCGAAGCCTTTTCGGTAAAACCATATAAACCCGGCAGTTACAATCAATATCCCGGCACTGTGTTTTTTAAATACAGCATCCAGAGTGCCACTGTGCTTGAACGCAGCAACACCGGCGAAGAACTGGTAAACACCAACAGCATGAGTTCCAGTGTACTGCTGGATCTGAACGAAGAATTCATTCTGGGGCAATGGGACAGTCAGCAGGAAGTGGAGCAGGTTATCGGTGTACCGTTTCTTTCCGACATACCCATCTTGAAATATCTTTTCAGCACCACCACGCTGCAGCGGGAAAGCTGTCGGCTTTACCTTTCGATCAAGCCCCGCTTGCTCAACACCGCCGAAGAGCATCAATTTGCCAGCGGTAAACTTTTCACTTTGGAAAAATGAGGTGTTTGTATGAGGAAAAATATTGATGTAAAATATACTGTCGTCAGTGCCGCTCTGCTGGGCTGTACGCTGGCAAGTGCCGCCAACATCCCCGGTATACCCCGGGACAGCAACACCGGCAACACTTCCAGCTACGATGCCACCAGAATCGAGGCAAAAATCGTAGTACCATTAAAGGAGAATGCCGAAGCCATCCACTTTATTCGAGATAACAACGACCCCCGGGTGATCACCAAAACTTATCTGGTCAAGCATGTGGATGCCTACAACTTCAGGGATTTTCTCCGGCAGATGGTGCAAAGCAAACGCGTGGGCAACACTGCCCTTATCCAGCAATACCCCACCAATCAGCAAAACACCATCCAAAACGATCTGGGTACCATAAATCAGCCGGTTGTCAGCACAGTCACCAGTCCGGTACTCAACAGCACCAGTGCCCAGCCGGGTTTCGCCCCTGCCGCTCAACTGGGCAGCAATACTGCTGTGGAGTGTCTGAAATTTGCCGACGGTACCGGTTTGCTGATGGTCAGTGCCGAAGAGTACCGCTTTAAGGATCACACCAACGGCATGGGCATTGATACATTGATCAAAACGCTGGACGATCCGGCATTGGGGGCTATCAGTTACGGCAATCCGTTTTTTATCTACATGCCCAAATTCGTTCCGGCAAGGAACCTTCAGCCGCTGATCCAGAATGTGGGTATGAATATCAGTGATGTTACCGAATTGTGGCAAGGGCAGGATCTGGTGGCATACGATCCTGATTTGAACTGGCTGATTTTTGATGTGGAAAATTATTCTGCTGCCAATATTGCCCAAATGCTGGCAAAGTACGATGTGCCCATACCCCAGGTGCGTATAAAAATAACCGTTTACGAAATCGACAGCGAAAACGATGATAAACTGGGTATAGATTTTCAGTCGTGGAAAAATAATCAGGGTGCTGATTTCTTTTCCGGCGGCGGCCGCTACCGCAACAACTGGAACGCTCTTTATGATGCCACCGGGTTAAGTCAGGCTGCCGGCAGCGAACACTCCAGCTTTTACAACTTCAACCCCAAGTGGAACAGCCGCTACATTGACTTTCTCACCAGCAAGGGCAAAGCCAAAGTCATGCTTTCAGGCGAAATAGCACTCCGCAACAGCTGCAATGCTTCTCTGGAGCGTTTGACCCACATATTTTTTGTGGATACCTCCCAGCCGGTGCCCCAAAGTACCGGCGAAGCATTGTTCCCCAATACCGGCGTGGGGGCTTACGAGCTTTTGAACAACATCATCGGTTCAGCCGTAGGCAAAACCCTTACCGAAAACGAACCACTCCGGGTGGGCAAAGGCAATCAGCAGCTTACAAAAATCTCTGCCAACTTCGGCTTTTCCATGCAGATCAGCAACGCTGCCATAGGTTTGGATGAAACCCGTTTTTCGGTAACGCTCACCAACACCAGTCTGCTGGGTTTTCAATCCAACGGTGCCCCCCGGATCGCTCCCGGAACCACCATAGTTCAGGATGTAAGTCTGCCCTATGGAGTAAGAGAATTTGCCATTGGCGGACTTAAAAAGCAATCCGAAGTCACCAGCAAATCGGGGATCCCCTGGTTGATGGATATACCCTATTTAGGCTATTTATTCAGCAGCGAAAGCAAATCCGTCAAACACACCGAACTGCTGGTGGTGGGACAATGCTTTTACGATGCAGTGCCCCATAAACTTGCACCGGCTCAAACGCCCCGCTACAAACGCGGTTCGGCAAAGAGTATAAACTCCACACAACCGTAACGCTCTTTTGCAGGGGAAAAGGGGGGATTTTTGTCTGCTTAAAGAGTATTCCGGTTTGCGTCCAGACAAAATCGTGCTACATTATGAAAAACAGCGTTCGATTTTATGGAGGTGATTTATGTTTTTTGATCCGCTTTATTTGTTGTTTATGCTGCCGGGGCTTATTCTGGCAAGTCTGGCAAGTTTGTTTACGACTTCCACTTTCAAAAAGTATTCCAGTATCGGTTCTGCCAGCGGCATGACCGGGGCGGAAGCGGCAAGGCGGCTTTTGGAATCAGCCGGTATATACAATGTGGCGATCGAACATGTTGACGGTATGCTTACAGATCATTACGACCCCACCAGCCACACTTTGCGGCTTTCCGATCAGGTCTATTCCAGCAGCAGTTTGTCCGCTATCGGGGTGGCTTGCCACGAAGCGGGGCACGCTATCCAGCACGCCACGGATTACGCACCGCTGGTTTTACGCAGTACATTGGTTCCGGCAGCTAATCTGGGGAGCAATTTGTCGTATTTTATCTTGCTGGCAGGATTCATTTTTCAGAGTCAGAGCGTGATCATTGCCGGGATCATTCTCTTCAGTCTTACCGTGCTGTTTACTCTGGTAACGCTGCCGGTGGAGTACAATGCCAGCAGCCGTGCCAAAAAACTTATGGTATCTGCCGGGATCGTTTCCCGTGCGGAGGCTTCTTCGGCTGGCGAGGTGCTCAATGCGGCATTCATGACCTATGTGGCAAGTGCGGTAAGTGCCTTGCTTACTTTGCTTTATTACCTGATCCGTTCCGGCTTGCTGGGCGGCAGAAACGACGATTGATCCGGGTTGAAAAAATGCTTGAGTTCGGTTTGACAGATTCGCGGCGGATTTTTTACGCCGGAGAGTGTGTAAAGTTTTACTTCAAAAACAGCGAGCCTTTCCCGCTGGGCAAAGCATTTTTGCGTACCAATATAGGTATGGCAGCTGTCCGCCGCAAAGAGATCATCAATGAGGTGGAAAACAATCAACGCAGCGTGGGCAGAGATTGGCACGATCTGGAGCTTAAAGCAGTAAGCAAAAATCGTTTTGAGCTGGAGCTGATCCTTAACGAAACCGGGGTTTTTGAGCTTAAACCATTCTTTGCTCCGGCGGGAGAAAATGTTCCGCTCTTGTGGGGCGAAGGAGCCAACTTGAAATTGAAAGTGGAAGCTGCCGACAACTTTGGAGCCAACTTGATGTATACGGCATTTGTCCGGCAGTTCGGCAAAAATTCTCCGGAAGATGAAGTGCTGCTCAAGCACTTGGATTCTGAAAATTATACCGTTATACCCCCCTCCGGGACTTTCCGGGATTTGAAGAATAAGCTGGATTTTATTTTTGGTACACTGGGCAGCCGCATCCTGCAGCTTCTGCCCATTCATCCCACGCCCACAGTCTACGGCCGTATGGGCAGATTCGGCAGCCCCTTTGCGGTGCTGGATTACTTTTCCGTAGACCCGGCACTGGCGGAGTTTGACGAATGTGCCACGCCGCTGGAACAGTTTGGCGAATTGGTGGATGCTGTTCATGCCCGCAAGGGGCGGATCTTTCTGGATATACCTGTTAATCACACCGGCTGGGCAAGCACTTTGCAGACCCGCCATCCGGAGTGGTTTGTGCGGGATCCGCAAGATAACCGCATTGAGTCGCCGGGAGCATGGGGCATAGTCTGGGCAGACTTGTGCAAGCTGGATTACACCAGAAAAGAAGTCCAGATGTTTATGGCAGAAGTATTTTTGTACTGGTGCCGGAAAGGGGTGGATGGTTTCCGCTGCGATGCCGGATACATGCTGCCGGTGGAGGCGTGGAAATATATTGAAGCTAAAGTAAGAAGCGAATACCCCGATACAGTTTTTATGCTCGAAGGTCTGGGCGGACCGCAGGATAAACAGTGCGTACTTTTGAAAGATTGCGGTCTGGACTGGGCATATTCGGAACTTTTCCAGAATTACAGCCGCTATGAAGTGGAAAATTATTCAGCTTATCTTCGCAACATCAGCTCCACTGCCGGAACTTTGATCAACTTTGCCGAAACTCACGACAACAACCGCCTTGCCGCCACCGGCGAAACTTTCGCAGCTATGCGTTGTGCTTTGATGATGCTTATGTGCGATGCCGGAGCATTCGGCTTTACCAACGGCGTGGAGTGGTTTGCCAGAGAAAAAATCGATGTGCACGAAAACCGTTCGCTGAACTGGGGTGCCGAACGGAACATGGTAGGCTTTCTGCAAAGATTGCACAGCGTTATGCGGCTGCACCCGGCATTTTACGGCGGTGCGGAAAAATCCTGGTGCAATCACACTTCCGGCGAAGCATTGGCGGTCAGGCGTGAACGCTCCGGCGAAGCAGTGCTGGGGCTGATAAATCTTAACTGGCAGGATAAATCGTCAGTCCGGTTCCCGGCAGATATGCTGCCGGGAGCGTTGGACGACTGCTGCGAGTTGCTGAAAAACAGCGATTTGCACTTTGAGGTAATAAATGGCGAGTATCAGTGCGAACTTGCCCCCGGGGAATGTCTGCTTATATCCAATAATAAAAACTATCTTGAACAGGTTGAAAACGAGCTGAAAAGTCCTTTCCGCACACCCGAGTTGATCCGCCAGCAGAAGCTGGAACTGGCACTGGGCAAAGCGTTGCTGGCAGCCGGGATACCGCTGGAGCGTTCCGTAAAAGATATGCTGGCGGATTCGAGTATCGACTGGAAAAATATTTTCCGCAACCGTTCTGTGGTGGAGTTTTGCGACGAAGTGGATACCAACCGGCTGGTGATGGTGCCGCCGGGGTGGTGTCTGGCTATCCGGAGCAGATGCTCTTTCCGGGCCGAGCTGAAAGTGGGGGAAAAGACCTTGCGGTTCGAGCGTTCGGTGCGTTTGAGCGAAAACGAATACTTTGCACTCTTTTCGCCCTTGACTCTGGATGAGCTGCCGGAAAATGACCCGGTGCTGGAAATGACGGTGTTTGAAGATGATAAAATCCTTCGCCGCAAGAGCCATATAAGGTATCTGCCGCCGGAAAACAGCCGGGAGCTTATTAAATTGAGCTTCAATAATCAGGATTTGAAATCCGGCCCGCCGCGGCACGCTTTGGGCGTCAACGCTCTGGGCGGCTATATGCAAGTACCTGCCCGCTGGGGCGAACTGGTCAGCAAATACGATGCCTTGCTGGCAGCCAACCTCAACGCCGATTATCCGGTGGATCGCCGGGTGCTGCTGACCCGCTGCCGGGTGTGGCTGGTGTTGAACGGTTTTTCGCAGGAGGTGAACTTTGCCGTGCAGAGTGCCTTCCGCTGCGGCAGCCGCAACCTTACCCGCTGGGAATTTGATGTGCCTGTGGGGCAGGGCAAAGCGGTAAAATTGGATATAACCGGCAGATTTTCCTTTAATGCCAACGCCGTAAAATTGGAGTTCCGCCGCCGTCCGGCAGGCAATAATCCCCGGCTGCTGGCAGATAATATACCCATAGAAATAATTCTCCGCTGCGATATCGACGACCGGGATAATCACGCCGTTACCAAAGCATACGCCGGAGCTGAAAAAGCCTACAAGCAGGCAATTACAAGTTCGGAAAACGGTTTTGTTTTTGCCCCCGCCCGTGACCGGCAGCTTACGGTAAAAATGGAAAATTGCCGCTTTTACCGGGCGGATGAATGGAAGTATATGGTAGAGTTGCCGCTGGAAAGCTATTACGGGTTGGAAAATAAGAGCGATCTTTACAGCCCCGGCTATTTTTCCGGCAATATCACCGGCGGCGAACAATTCACCCTTTCGGCAGTTGCGCCGATACCGGATACTCTTCCGGAATACCCGGCTTGCGACCGCTTCCCCGCCGGTGGCGATATTGTGGAAGTTGCGGAAAACTCCCTCAAGACTTTTGTGGTCAAACGCAACGAATACCGCACGGTCATTGCCGGTTATCCGTGGTTTCTGGACTGGGGCAGAGATACTCTGATCGTGCTGCGGGGTATGATCGCAGCTAATATGCTTGCTGAATCCCGGGAGGTGATATTGCAGTTTGCCGGGTTTGAAAAGCAGGGCACCATTCCCAACATGATCCGGGGCAACAACGACTCCAACCGGGAAACCAGCGACGCCCCGCTCTGGCTGGCAGTGGCCATCGCCGACTACATAAAAGCTGCCGGTTCAGCAGAAATTTTATCTGCCCGGGCAGGGGCAAAACAACGCCCGGTGCTGGAGATAATCGAATCCATTGCCCACTATTATCAGGTGGGTACCGGCAATGGTATTTTTGCCGATAAAGAGAGCAATCTCATTTACAGCCCGCCCCATTATACCTGGATGGATACCAACTATCCCGCCGGTTCGCCCCGGGCAGGCTACCCCATAGAGATACAGGCTCTCTGGTTTGCATTGCAGAATATGCTGGGCGATTATATTGATAAATACAAAAATGCTGCTGAATTGACCCGCAGATCCATAGAAAAATATTTCTATTTACCCCAATATGACCGCTTGAGCGATTGCCTGCACGCTTCTCCGGATACCCCGGCAGCGGGAGCCGCAGCAGATAACGCCATCAGGCCCAACGCACTTTTTGCCGTAACGCTGGGGGCTGTGCAGAATGAAGAACTCAAACGCCGGATCGTGGAAAATTGCGGTAAACTGGTGATCCCCGGAGCTATCCGCAGTTTGGGAAACTTCCCGGTAACGCCGCCTTTGCCGGTCAGACTCCATGGCAGATTGCTCAACGACCCGGATTTCCCCTATATCGGACACTATTGCGGCCCGGAAGATACTTCCCGGAAAGCGGCATATCACAACGGGACTGCGTGGTGCTGGCCATTCCCCAGCTATGTGGAAGCGTTTTACCTGACCGGCGGCGACAAAGTTCTGGATGCAGCAAGGGCACTGCTCAAATCCAGCTCCCACTACTTCAACGACGGTTGTCCGGGGCAGCTGCCGGAAGTGGCAGATGGCGACTACCCCCACAACTGGGGCGGCTGTGCCGCCCAGGCATGGAGCGTAAGCGAATTCTACCGGGTAGCAAAACTGCTGGGTTTATAAAAATAGCTCTGTTCCCAATGCGGGTAGGTAGTAAAAAATGACATATATACCTGTGCATTGAGATATTTTTCAAAATTTGAATGG
>JAZSHD010000127.1:0-12798 GCA_045533055.1 Victivallaceae bacterium
CACAAAATAACTTACAATAGTCCATAGCTATCCTCAATAACCAATTAACAATATTCCAGATAATGGCAGTTGCAACCTTTCCGATTGATACAATGTATCAAAAAACTGCTCAATTTTTTCAAAATCCTTACTGGCACTTGATTTTGTTGCATAGATGTTTCTAACTGCAATGACCAAATATTCAGCTTCATTCATCATACAAGCTTCAAACAAATCTTTCAAAAATTGATGATTTGTCAGAGCCCTGCCAGCTTCAACTTCAATTACTGTTTTAGTTGCTTGATTATATGCATCAGCTTCAAAGCTTTTTGCAACAACACCGTTGCGTCCAAACAATACAGGAACTTCAATATTATGCCCTTTTTGCTCCACATCAAAATATAAATCTTGCAAAGGTTTTGTTATAATAGATAAAACTTCATTACTGTGCAAGTTATTATAATCAGAATTAATTGTTTTATAAACCTTTTCAAATACTTGAATAACTTGCAGTAGATGTTCAGGCATTTGTTTGGTTTTTGGAAAAAACTGGTAGTTAAGCATCGATCTCTCCAGAGATTATTTTGTTTGTAAGATTTTTCTGAAATAAATTTTTCTCTACTTCACATTCCCAAACCATAATAATAAATAATATTCCATCCAAGAGCATTCAAATCCTGTTCAGTTCTCCTATCACGTGCGATATTTTCGGAAAACTTTTTCTTCCAGAATTCTGTATTTGTTGACGAAGTAGTCGCATCCTTGCATCCTTCATGTCTATGCCAAAAGCAACCGCGAACTTCTATCACAGTTTTATACTTTGGTAAAACAATATCGGGCTTGCCGGAAAAATCTTTTACATGGAGTCTGAACCGGAAACCGTTTCGATGGAGAAATGAGCGCACAATACGCTCCGGAGTCGTATCTTTTGATTTGATACGACTCATATTCCAACTGCGTTTTTCCGGCATCAATCTATCCATATTTGTATTCTCTCAAGACAGTTGTTCGCGATGTTTAGCCAGCAATTCTTGCGATGGCAGGAATTTTATTGGCATTGTGATTTTTTTACCGTGTAACCGTTGAAATTGCTCTTTGAACGCTTCATTCGTATAATGTTCTTTCAGAGACGGAGCGAAAATCAGTCGATAGTCTTCATCAAAGGAAATCAAATGGCGATCAAAAGCAGCATCATAGGTAGCAGACAAACAAAGACCATTTTCCGGATTCATGCGATTTTTTGTATCGGATGCCCATGCACTAATGTGGCTTGCCCGCAGAACTTCTTGCACCGGAAGTCTTGTTAAACAACATTGCCCTTGGTAAATGGAAAGAATCATTTTACGGAAAATGTGTTGATTCTGCCGGACTTGAACCTCTTTAAGTTTACTCTTACCCTCCGGAGTATTCACGGCGATATCATCAGGAATCAAAAGCGGATTAGGTACAATTTTTACTTTTTCCAGCTCTTGAGCAAGCTGCTGTGCATCTTTGGCAACTTCAAATTGTTCGATCATAGAGGTCTGCCGATCTGCTAAAGTCAGAAATTGAGAAAAATCTTTAATTGCTGCAGAACAAAATCCTTTTTTCCAATAACTTTTTGATGGCTCATTACAGAAAACTCCTCCATCGGATTTTTTCTGCTCGCCTTTTACAAATCTGTAAAGTTCTGCCAATCGTTCCACATCCCTAATCTCCCAAACAGATTCAGACGGAGCCAGAAAAACGCCATGTTGATGTAACGCCGTATCAATCTTCTTCAATGCTGCAACATACGACGGTGCAGTATTACTTCCCTCTGCATGTATTTCAGAGGAAAAAGAAAGATAACGTTCTTCAATCGGAAATATGTTCATCGATTACCTCTGTCTGCAGCTTCACCGGAATGCACCCAGGCATCGACTTCGGCTATTTTGAATTTCCATAATTTGCCGATGCGGTGTCCAGGGAGATTTTTCTTTTCAAGGTACACATATATCGTCTCCCGGCGAACGCCAAGATATTCTGCGATTTCTTTGATGGAGAGCCATCTGTCTTCTATCAAATCAAGCTTTTTCATTGCAATATTCCTGAAACGCCCAAATATTCATCCTTTTGGAAATAGTGTCACCACATACCATTTGGGATAATATATCAATATTATCGTGAAATTTCAAACAGAAATGCAAGAAAAAGTGTTAGTTTTATGCAGTTTTTATTGGCTTTACTGCATTTTTCGAGATGTGTTATAAAAATGAAATCTCTCTTGTTGTTCCATATTGCTCAAATGCACAGTAGAACCACTATGGAAATGTCGATTTGTCAAGCGGAAAATGGATTTCCGGCGTTTTCATTTGGGCTTAAAATTTGTTGTAACTTTTTATTTCACGCTAAAAAAATGTCTATTGGGGCTGTTTTGATGTATAATAAAAAATCATGCTCAAATGGTAAAAAATGCCACTTGCCGCCTCTTTTATGGCAATTACCTGGCAATTCCTTAATTGTCGCTCCCCGGGTTCCGATTAAGTTTTGTCAAGAGAAGGTACTCAAAAAGATCATTTTTTACGATTTTTGCCGCTGGCAAAAAAACGCAAACAGTAAAAATACCTATTGCCCAAAGTTATTGATTTGATATTTGGACTGTCTTTGATATCTGTCAACTCATGGTATGAAGTCGCAGCAGGATAACAGTCTGGGTGCTTTTCTGCCATCCAGCCGCACAAAACGGCAGCACCAGCCCCAGCCTTTGCCGCAATTTGAGGCAAAGACCACAACAAATTCGTGTTTTCCGGCAGCAAGCTCCATGGTGTGGATAAATTCATCCAACACTACCGGGTTGGTAGTGCTTTTTTGCAGCACGACCTTTTTATCGCAGTAAAGTGCAAAAGGAGCGTCTGAACCGAAAAGCACTTTAAGTATCATTTTTTCCGGCAATTCAGTTTGAAATTTGAAATAATATTTGCGTTGTGCTTTGGCGTCGCTGCCTTTTTCCGGAGCCGGGCATGTTACATAGATCATGCTGTTGGCAGCCCGGGTAAAGTTGATTTTTTCCCAAACTTCTTTTTCCGGCAAGTTCAATTCAGATAACTCTTCGCTGCCGTAAAATGGCTTGCTTACCAGTACATCCTCCACATAAGCTGTTTCATTGGCAGGTCGGGGTTTGCCGGTCATTACAAAACAGGGCAGTGAACGGTTCATGCTGTCAACGATATTGGCGTGGGGTTGAAAACTGCCGCCGTAAGCGATCTGGTATCTTTCGCTGAAATATATTGCCGGAACTTTCAAAAGCACCGTTGCCCGATCGCCCGAAAGATGGCAATTTATGGCATCCGAGATATAATTGCCTGCTTTATCTGTAAGGCAAAAGCCGCATGGTGCTCCGCCTTGAGCCGTCAACTTGCCGCAAACATTATCAAAGGTCAACTCTACAACGGCATTGCCGGCGGCATTTTTGTTTTTGATTTTCAAGCTCTTTACTTTGATCTGTCCGGGGTATTTTTCCGGCTCGATCAGCGACAACATAGCTTCTGCCAACCGCTTGCCCAATGCTGCCGCACCTTCGTTGGAAAGGTGGATGTGATCGCACAACCCCAAATCAATGGCTGGTACACATGCGGAGTTTTTCAGCTTGAGCCCCAGCAAATACTGCTGATTGCGCACCTGCAGCCAGCGGCGGGAAGAAAATGTTGTATCGCCATAATTGGCAATAAAGCCGGCTAACTGCACAAAAACAATAGGCAGTCTGGCATTACGGCAATCTTTCCTTACTGCCCGGAAAAGTTTGAGTGTCCGTGCCATATATTGTTCTGACAGTTCATCTTTTGCGGTATCATTGCAGCCTTGATACCACAAAAGCCCCGCAACACGCCCCCCTGCGGCTTGCAGCCGCTCATACATGGCTCCGTAAAGGGATTTTCCACCCAGCTTTTTCAACGCCGGACTCCATTGCTCAAGGGAAGTTCCCCCATGGGCACAGGCGATCACGCCCTGGGGTATTGAAGTAGTTTTGAACATAGCCGCTGCAAAAGCCAGCCCCGGCCCTGCTCCGCGGCCGCCCGATGTTTTGGGTTTGTTGGCAGGGTTTCCGCCATGTACCGGGGCGACCGCCCGGTTGGTGTCATGCAAAGGAGCTTGAGCGATCCCCCAGGTGTCAGTCATATAATAAGCGTGCACCATGGGGTCAGTCCGGGTCAGCGACGGCAGCATACCGTAGTCAGCCATATTGCTCTGACCTGCCAGCAGCCATAAATCGCCGACCAGTATTTCTTTGAAAACAGCTTTTTCGCTGCTGCCGGAAATCTGTAAAGTTATGGTATAAGGTCCACCCACCGGCAAACCGGCAATAACGCCTTTTACTCTGCCATTTCTGACTTTGCCCGCAATGGTTTTATCAAAGGCGTTGACAATGCCGTCAGAATTTTCGATGGTCAACAGCACATCCCCATCGTGCCGGGCTGAACCGGCAAAAGGGTGATTTGAAACATTTTCACGGTTCCGCTGCAAAACGGCAAAACTCTGCAATGTATTACCCAAATCCATGATATAAAATTCCTTTCGATGGCAAGTAATGTACATTACCAATGTAAAAAATCAAGTTTTCCCGGTATCATTGGTAAATAATTTTTATCAGCGCATAGCCATCCATACGGTCAAGTTTGATAACTGCTTTGTTGCCTTTGACTTCAAACTCCAGATTTTTTCCGGCGGGAGCCAGCACGACTTGAGCAAGTTTGGCATTTTCCGGCAACTTGTACTCAATAACCAGATCGCATACTGTTACAGCATCTTCCATGGAAACACACAAACCCCGGGCTTCTGCGGCATACGCCATTATGTGCAGCAGTTCGCCGCCGGGTACGCTCTGCACTGCCATCCGGGCAAAACTGGGCAGCTGCGGGCACTTGACTTTTGTTGCTCCGTAAAGCTGTTCGAGCATATTGCCCAGCAAGATCCGGTGCTGATAAGGTGCACGGCTGTAATACCCCATGCCCAGACTGCCGGCACATTGGATAACTTGTTCATTGGCAGCGATAAAATCAAATTCGCTCGCACACTCCGGAGCGTTGTAGAAATTGCTGCGTAAGCCATCCCAGCCAAAGTTCATGTAGGGTTTGACTACTTTCATCAAACTTTTTGCATTGCTTTTGCATTGCATTGCTGTTGTATTGGCGTAGACCGACAGCGGCATATCCTGCAAATCTTTTGCCAATTCGCCTTCCGGGGCAAAGTATGCCGGTTCAAAGCTGGTTGTTTCGCAGAAGTTTGCGGGAAAGTTTTCCGGGAACTTGCCATCTTGCAACGCCGCCGAGCCCAAGGCAAGGACTTTTTTGCCGGATAGCAAATGATCGTCCAGTTTTTTCCGACCTTTTCCGCTTAAACATAAATCATCAGCAAGGATCAACAGCTTGTACTTGCTCCAATCGCAGAATTCGGTAACGGCATCGAACTGTATTTTCAATTCGTCCAGCATCCGTGCCAGCCCTTTGGCGGGCATGACTGCATTTTTGTCGAAGACCAAAGCTATATCATTATTGTTGACCGCACCTTCAGTAAACTCATCGTACTGCTGGAGTTTGCTGTAAACTGCGTGGATCCGGTCAAAGACCGCCATATCCATATCGCCCCGGGGGTGGAAATGACCGCCGATATCCGGGCGTAAACCTTGAGCAATGCCGTAGAACATATCGTATTCCAAAGCTGCCTGCGGCCGCAACCCGCCGAAATCGCCCCACTTGTAAAATCTGCCGGTCATGTTGAGCACTTGCCGGTCATCGCCCGCCAGCGAACGGTTGTACCTTGAATACAACGGCAGATAATCATAGCCCCAGCTGCTGGTGGGCAGACACTCGCACTCAAAGTGGCTGTGTTCAGAGCAAAGCAGCTCTTTATCGTCGCAGTTGAAGACCATCAACGCTTCCGGCTTGATTTGCCTTATGGCAGTGGTCAGCATTTTAGCAAATTCTGCATAGCTTTGGCTGTTGAAATCCCGCAACGCCTTTTCGTTGCGGTAATCAATATTCAAAGCCTGCATCTTTTTCATGCAAACCGGGCAAATGCAGGGATAGACTTTAAGGCAATCAAAGAAAAATCCATCCACCGGATAATTCTTTGCCACTTCCAACGCCATATTGCACAAATGTTCACGGAAAGGCGAATTGTAGCATACACTCCTTACAAAGGGAGAATTGCGGTTTTCCCGCAAGCTCAAACCTTCGGGACTTATCGCCATATATTCCGGGTGACGCAACAGCTCTTCATCGCTCAAACCGGCGTTGAAGTAGGCACTCAAACGGATGTTTTTGCGTTTGCACGCCTCGGCCAGTTTCCCGAAAAAATCATGATCCAATCCGGGGTGCTGAATACCGGTTCGGGTGGGATAATAGGCTCCGCCCTGATTGCATCGCACATGCCAGGTGAGAAAATCCACCTTGCAGCACAGCAGCTGATCGGTAAATGCTTCCACATCAAATTCGCTCAGCACGCCCGGTACAGTTACCGGGGTGTGAAAATCATAAAACAACGCATATTTAAAGTTTGTGCGCATAAATTCATCCTTTATTTGGCAGCCGGTTTGATCACTTCCCTGATCGAGAGGTCATCAAAATAACTGTTGCATTTGGTCGAACCATAGCCGATACAGATGTACGGAGTGATTTTTTTAATGTCAAACTTGGTGTAGAAAGTGAATTTGGTCCATTCGCTGTCTTTGGTAATGAGTTTTGCTTTAAGCGAAGTGCCGTAGAACCGCAGTTCTTCGTACTGAGACGGGTCCATATTTTTGACCCACACTTCCACCTTGTAAGTTTTGCCGAAAACCAGACCTTTTTTGCTGACTTTGAAAAGTCCGTCCCACTCAACAGGTTTGACGATCTGCAGAACACCGTCGCCGTTGCTGTCGGAAACGATGTGCATCGAGCGTTTGCCGCTGCGGGCAAATTTCGTAGACTTTTCGGCAACTTTGGGCGTGTGATTATTGTGCCAGATACCGTTGGTTTCGGTCAGCTCCATATCGCCGTCGATTACCAGTTCCGGGCCGAGGACCTCGCCGGTGACAGGATCGGTGATATTGCCGGATTTTTTGACCTTTTTGGGGCGTTTGAGTTCGGCTTTGCGCAGGGCGTCAAACTGTTTGCCGGAAATTTCTTCAATGGTGTAATCATCGAACCAGAAAACGGTTCCGGTCTGCTCTGTATGACCGCTGAGCTGACAGTTTACGCCTTTGACATCGCCCTGCCATGCACTTTGAGGTACAGCAACATAAGTTTCAAGTTTTTTCCATTTGCCGTCTTTGAGATCGTCGTATTTCAGCACGTGCTCAAAACTCAAAGAGCCGGCACTTGTTGAATATTCTTTTCCAATGACCGAGTTTTTGCCGTTGGGGAAAAACAGGACCATACTCGCAGAATCGTTTTTACCGAGCTTTTCTGCTCTCACCCATACCGTAAAACGGTAATTTTTACCGGCTTGAAGCTTGAAATCCAGCGGACGGCGATACCAGACCATGCCGGTCGGCAAGCTGTCAGAACGGTCGCATTTGAGCGAACCTTTGCCGTTTCTGCCGACACTCTTATCCCAATACATCTTGGGCGTCATGCCGGAGTGGTGCCAGGGGACCCATTTTTCCACACCTTTGTCAAAGGTATAGTTATAAAGCACTTTGCCTTGAGCATCCTTGCCGACGCGTGCCAATGCTTTGCTGTTCAAATAGGGCAGATAGTATTTATCGTAAGCGTTGACAAACCAGTCGCGGAAAAATTCCGCACGCATTTTTTCTCTGCCTTCCGGGGCAAGTTTCACTGTTTCATCGATATATTTCAGAGCTTCATCGATCATTTCGTAGGTCAACGCATCCAGATAGTAGCAGTCTCTGCGCTGCAGGAAGGGTATTTCTTTATCGCCGCGATTGCGGAACCACGGAGTTTTGGTTACATCATCATTCCAGAACCTTGCCCAGACATCGTAATATTTTTTGAACGGTACTGCCGCTTCTTTACCCACGGCAAGCTCAAACCATTCATCAATAAGTTTATCTGCATCCTGATCGATATCCCACAAAAGTTTGCTCATCATATAGATTTCAGGAGTGTTTTTCCATGCCGGACCGGGGCCCCATTCGCAGAAATAGTAACGCAGATTGTGCTTGTGATAAAGCTCTTTGAGGAACGCAGCGTTGAATTTGGGGTTGTAGGTCGGCACCAGATAGCTGCCTTCAAAACCGTAATCCCACCAGCCCAGAGTGGAGGCGGTCTCATCCCACTTCTGCAGCCGCTTTTCCAAACGGGCACGGTAAATGGGATCAACATAAAACTTGAAGTCTTCGCACACCATCGGTACTACCGCAGGATCCAGTTTCACATTTTTGGGCATATCTTTGGTGACCCAGTAATTAAGCACGCCGAAATAACGGTCGGGATACTCTTTTTTGACGATCGAAACAACTTTATTTACCCATTCGTAATAACTCTGACTTTCGGAGCCTTTGGGCAGATGGGCGTTCTTTTTTACACAGTTATCGCACTGACAGATATTGCCGTTGTCGTTGACCGAAAGCGAGCAGTTGTACAAATTGGGGTTCTTTTTGAAAAACTCAATAACACTTTTGGCGGCAGCTTCGGCGATCCCGGGGGCAGTGTAGCACGGTTCCCAGTACATAAGTTTCCAGTGAGGATCTTTGATTTTTTTCGGGAAACGGCGTTTGCCGTCAATGAGCGGGAAGAATTCAGGATTGCTCTTGGCATAAATTTCTGGATCGATCAAGTTGCCCACATTATGCACCATTTTCAACACGTTGGATACCGTCATGCCCACACGGCGGGTCCAATTGATGGTCTTCTGGAGTTTTTCACCTTTGTAAAACGGTCCGTGACTGCCGGAGTAAGAACGCCCGGGAAAGTCTGCTGCGCGGGTGAAGCTTTTGGCGGGGATCACCCAGTCTTTGCCTTTATGAAGTATGACAGTTCCGAGTTCGCCGGGCATAAGGATTCGCAACCCGAGGAACTTTTCCAGAAAATGGATCGCTCCATCCAGCGTGTTATAGTTATCTTTGACCAGCAGTCTGCCGCCGATGACGATGTTTTTTTCATCGACAAATTTTACCAGAAAACCGTAAGGTTTGGGCATCTCTTTTTCAAATTGCCGGGTATATTTGCTCCAGCCGACATGAATATTGATCAAATCAGCTTTCTCTGCTGCGAGTTTGCTTTCCGGCACGATCTTTGCCCGGGACTGGAAAACTTCCCGGGTATAATTTACCAGATCGTCGGCTGCCAATTTGGTCGGCCAGTCCGCTTTGTCGGGAACGACCACCCTGAACTGAACTTTTTTGTTTTTGACCAGAGTCATTGTTTCGGGCCAAGCGGCAAATGAGGCCGCTGATACAAGCACCAGCGCCAGCATCAGGATTTTTTTCATTTTTTGCTCCTGTTATTAAATTATCCAAAGTTCAACGGTACGCACCGGGTAATTGCGTACCAGCTCAAATTTCAGCTTGTAATCCGGCAATGTTTCCCAGAGTTTAAGGAACTCTTTTTGGCCGCAAAATGCATCGATCAGATAAAGCGCATTCTGTTTGACCGGCCAGTAGTCAAAGTATTTGATATCGGCACTGCCGAACCAGCGGTTTTTATCTTCTATGTATGGACGCATAAAATTTACCGCTTCAAACACAGTACCGCCGTTATTTTTGCGGACAAGAAAAAAGTTATCGCTTTTCACACTCAAAAGAGCCGCCAGTCCGGCAAAGGCTTCCAGCGTAAAAAGTTCGTAGCCGTAGGGCTTGGTGCGTTCGAGTTCCTCCGGTAAAGAGCCATCCGGGGCGATCTGCTCCAGCAAACGATTTTTGAAGTCATTGCGGAACTCTTCCAGCAATGCTTCATTTTCCGTTAAATGGGCAAATGCCGCCGCTTGCAGATACCAGCAAACCGAGTGATTATTAAGTGCCAGCCGTTCGGTTGCGCCCAAATTAGAATTGCACAACCATTGGAGATATTGGGCAAACCATTCTCTTACCGATGTATAAAGTTTTTCCGGCAAATCACTTTTGAGCTTGATCACCGCCAGAGCCACTTCGGCAAGATGGATCGTATCAATAACGCCGAAACTTCTGCCCGGAACCTGATTGCGGATCGCCTGACTGTATTCCAAATGGGGCAGCATGGAGATTTTTTCATCGGCAAACCATATATCAAGGTGTTCGCAGATTTTTGCCAAAACCGCTTTATCGGGCTTCTGTAAATAGTTACTGGTCAAAAAGCCGATGATACAGCTTAAACGCATCAACCGTTTGCGGTGGCGGTTGAAGCAATCGGGATTGCTCTCGCCATCACGACCGATATATTTGCCGGCAGGATCATCAGGATCACGCCACCAGTAGTCAGCTTCGCTGTAAAACTCCCGCTCGTTGCCTTGGGAATAAGCACTTTTTACGGCAGTAATCCCTCTTACGGGTAAGTTGCGTACCCGTTCAAATAAAATATTTTTTTTCATCACAAAAAACTTTTAGTTGTCGCAAATTGGGTTCCAAAGAATGGATTTGGTATGGTCAGCAGCCGCGAAACTATCGCCATTAGGCTGAAAATACTTTTTTTCATGGCTTTCGCTGTGACCATCCAGATAGTTCAAGTTTGCCATTACCCCGTGATAATACGGTATCCGACCCCAGTCATTACAGTAAATGTAGCTTTTAGGATCTTTATTTTCAGTGATCAGCATAGTTGCGGAGGGATCGTTCGCCTTGGTGATGTTAAAGGTCTTGGCGTTGCAGTTATTGGTAGAAAATCCGTTTTCGTGATCATACAAAAAGGGATTTATGCAGTAAGTCGTGTACCATCCACTCGCCTTACCGGCTGCCTTGTAACTGTCATAACTGATTTCGCCGGCGGTGGGACACTCAAAAGATTTCCACCAAGTTACTCCGTAGGGGCTGGGGCCGTCAATTTTTTTGTGCTCATTAAAGCCGGAGAGATAAGCCGCCCAGATCGCGGATTGTCCGCTGGCCCCCCCTGTTTCAAGTAACCGCAAACAATCCCATCTTTATTATCATTGGCATACATAATGTTGGCAAGAGCCATTTGTTTGAGCAAATTCAAGCAGTTGGCACTTCTTGCCCGCTCCCGGGCGGAGGAAAGTGCTGGCAAGAGCATTGCTGCCAGAATGGCGATGATGGCAATGACTACGAGGAGTTCTATCAGGGTAAAGCTGTTAAGCTTTACCCACCCATGGGTGGGGTTTGTGTTGCTCTTTTTCATTTTTTCTTCCTTTCGTTCAAGGTGTTATGTTTATTTCAAGGTCAATTCAATTACAGGTACTAATGTATCCGGGGCGATGGCCGGGATTTGCAGCATGAGTATATTCTGCTCCAGCTTGGGGGTGATGTTGCTGTGTTCAGCATTGGCTGCTTTCATGGGTATTTCGCTGTGATCGTTCAAAAATCAGGCAAACTTCACCTTGCCTTTCAAGTTGGGCAAAAAGACAAATTTTACCGGATACGCCAGCAAGTGCAGATAAAGTTTTTTCGTTGCCGGGTTGTAGGTGTAGCGGCAATCTTCCGGAACCGGGAACTCCGCCGGGGGCAAGGTGCAGCCGTAGATGGAGTCAGAATTAAGCTCCATCCACTCGCCGATGGCATTGAGTGCATTCATGGCACGCTTATCAAATCTGCCCCGGGCGTCGGGCCCTACATTCAAAAGCAGATTACCGCCTTTGCCCACATGGCTTACCAGCATATTGATCAGCTGGTGGGGAGTTTTCCAGGTGCTTTCATCCCGGTTATAGCCCCATGCACCGGAAAAGGTCTGACAACCTTCCCAGTAAAGCATATTGCCCGCTTTATCACGCATACCGTTGTGGGGCACATATTGTTCGGGGCTGACAAAGTCGCCGCTGCCGGGAAGTCCCATGCGGTCGTCAATAAGAATATCCGGAGCCAGCTCCCGGATCATGGCAAGGAGTTTTTCCGCTTCCCAATCTTCGGTGCATTTGCCGTCGGGGAAAGGATAGGTAAAGTCAAACCACATAATGTCGATTTTGCCGTAATTGGTCAAAAGCTCCCGTACCTGATCGCGCATATACTGACAGTAACGCTTCATATCTCTGTTTTTATTCAGCTCTTCCCGATCCAGACGGCGCAGCGGGTGGTAGCGATCAACCAGAAAATCTTTGTGGTGCCAGTCAAGGAGCGAGTAATAAAGCCCGGTACGGATGCCTTCTGCACGGAACGCCTCCACGATCTCTTTGACATAATCCCGGTCAGCTTTGTAATCGGTGTAGGCAGTGTTCCACATGCAGTAGCCGTCGTGATGTTTGGCAGTAAAAACCACATATTTCATCCCCGCATATTTGGCGGCTTTTGCCCATGCCGCGGGATCGAACTTGTCGGGCGTAAAAAATTCCGCATAACGCTGGTAATCTTCGGGCATGATCTCGCCCCGGGTATGCACCCATTCGCCCCGGGCGGGCACACTGTATACCCCCCAGTGAATAAACATGCCGAAACGGTCATGCAGCCACCAGCTGCGGTCGCCGTGCGGATATACTTTCTCCATAAAAAATCTCCTGAAAAAACTCTATAGAAATTCTGTTTTGATAAATTATACAGCAATCAACCGGGTAAAGCAATGGCAAAAAAAATATTTTTGATTGCAAAATGGCGTATTGAATATAATATTTGAAAAATCCGGGCCTATCAATGCTGGTATTTATGAATCAACAGCAAAAATCTTACCCTGAATCAGGACCACCAGCTGAGCTGGTGGTTTGTACAAGCCCTATAAGGGCATATTACCGGCATGCCCCCATAGGGGGCGCTGATAAAGGTTCCACCATTCGCACCAAGTTTCCAGC
>JAZSHD010000143.1:0-33878 GCA_045533055.1 Victivallaceae bacterium
AGCAAGCAAGCAAGCAAGCAAGCAAGCAAGCAAGCAAGCAAGCAAGCAAGCAAGCAAGCAAGCAAGCAAGCAAGCAAGCCTTTATTTTAATAAAGGCTTGCTTCTACCCGACCGAAATCTTGCCGGTCGCAAATTCCACTCTTTTTCTGATTTTCAAGACATGGATTCTTTGTGTCTTGAAAAACTGTATCAATCCAATTTTACAGCCGCGAAGTCCAGCAATGGATTATCGCGGCTGTTTTTTGTTTAAGGAGAATGGATATGAGGCGATCATGGCAAAGTAAAATGATGATTTTCTATAACGAAATTGGCGGATCAATGCTTATGGAGTATGTCATTATGTGCATGCTGATTCTCTCTGGGGGCGTGCTCGCTTTTTCGGAAGGAGGTAATTTTCTCTGCCAGATGGTAGGAATAAAACCGGATGCTACATCTGCCAGTGATTTCGGTATTGCTGGTGCGTATTTTGTAAATTGGGTAAGACGGTTGATGTGGATGACCGCACAACCGTTCCCATGATATTGATTTTTGAATTCGGGAATGGGTCTCGATTCGATTAAAAAAAATAAAAACTTGGAGAACAAGAAAATGAAAAAGACTAGATTGCAGAGATGGAAAAAAACATGGTTGGGAAGAGCTCTTTGCCGGGTCGCCGGCGAGGAAAAAGGTGCTGTAATGATGGAGTATGTTATCGTTGCAGTTCTGATTGCAGGAGCTTGCGTTGTTGCAGTTGCCATGTTTGGTAAAACGATTGTCGGTATGTTTGATACTGCGGCCAAAGGAGCTACTGGTGACCATTCCGGAGCTCAGGAGACATTAAAGCAAACTCGGCAAACTCAAGGAACTGAGGCTACTGGGGCATCTCAATATCACGACAGTATGCACAAATAAGAGTTGTTATATGATTCTCCCCATGCTCAAAATTGCAGTCATATCTGTATGGCTGTTTATGCTTGCCCGGAAAGACTGGAAGACAAGAACACTGCCCAATTATTTAACATTGAGTGGTGCACTTGTTTTTCTTGTTTGGCGTTTGGGCTGGGGAGGTGTCTCCTGCCTGTGGAGTGGATTTTTGGGAGGTGTCATTGCCGCATTGCTGCTTCTGATTCCTTTCCTGTTGAGAGCTTCCGGAGCAGGAGACATAAAATATCTGTTTGCGGTTGGAATTTTGATTGGTTTTCCGCAGATTTTTGCGACATTGTTTTTGATTTGTGTGGTCGGCGTTATTCTGGGTTTTTCGATGCTTCTCACCAAGCGCCTCAATGGAGCCAGATTGAAGCATCTATTTAATTGTTTTTTTAATTTTTGTTATGACCGGCAGAAGGGTAAAGAATCTTTGCCGGATAAAGAAGCTGAAGCGGTAAGAATTCCTTTCGGAGTCGCAATTTCCGTAGGAACATTTATTTCTTTGGTACTGGAATTCTTCTTTTTATGCAGAGGTGGGTATGAGATTGGTTACTGAAAGAACCGGTTCTATATTGATGGAGACCGTATTGGTTATGCCTCTGTTTTTGGCAATGGTAATGGGGGCGTTGCAATTTGCCCATATTTATATTGGAAAACAAATAGTAAATTATGCAGCATTTTCTGCGGCAAGATCAACTTTGTCAGCAAAGGCAGGAGATGAACAAACAAAAGCAGAAGAGGCTGCGAAAAGAGTTTTAAGTTGGCTTATTTTATCACCGAAAAAAGAGAGCAATGGCGTTTTGATGCCCGATTATTCCGGCAGTGACATGAAATCGCATTTATTGGGCGTGAAAGTGGAAACAAAGGAAAAATGGCTTAAAGCGGTTGAAGTTCGTTTTGCATTCCCGTTGGAATTTCCTTTGGCTGCTCAAATCATTCGGTGGGGAATGAACCTGCCGGGATATGAATTTGAAAAAAAACACTCGGTCGGAATCGATTTGAAACTTGCAGGAGTCACAACTCCACATTTAGTATTAACAGAGCGTTGCGTTCTACCAAAGCCATATATAATCAAATGAGATAGAAATGATATCAATTCTGAAAAACAGATTAAAAACATTATGCTGCGATGAAAGCGGGGTTGCGCTTGCTTTCAGCGTAGTCGTGTTTTTGTTCCTGTATCTTTTTGGAATGGGAATCTATGCTGTTGGCGACACTGTTCAGAAAAGGATCAAATTACAAAATGCAGTTGATGCAGCCGCCTATTCCGGAGCAGTCGTTCAGGCTGATGCATTAAGCCGGATCGCGGTAATTAACAAAGCTATGGCATGGACTTATGTCATGCAGACCCGTATGCAAATGGACTATATCATGCACAAGTGGCTGGGAAAAGTTATTCAGGAATGGGATCAAAAGAATACTCTTGTCAGAAGTATCAATATGGCATCGTGTCATCCTAAAGTTTGCGGAATTAACTATTATGCTGGATTTCCACATGGAATGATAAATCTTGAGCCATCAGGACAAAAGACTCTTATTCAAATGGTAAAAATTGCACATGGTGTCGGCTTTACCGCCCATATGGCAGGAAGTGTCAGTAGAAATACTGCTACATCTATCAAAGATGAAATAGATAAATTGAGTACGATAAAAGATCAATTCGAAGAAATAATGGAAACTACCAATGACATAACCGAGATAGCAGAAAAATGTTTGGATTTTCAAGCTGATATAAATGAAATCTATTCTAATTTTGAAAAAATAGTAGAGACAGTAACTGATTATGCAAAAAACGTTAAAAATGTAGAAGACAGTTTGTCAAAATTTGCAGATCTTATCAATAAGTCAGTTGAAAACAACACTTCAGAAACTGAAAAAAACACAAACTCCGCGGAAAGTTCCGAGGAGAGTTCCGAAGCAAACTCCGAGGAAAACAATACAAAAGAGTACAATTTAGATGTAAAAAAAGTGGGAACTGATATACAAAATGCATTTGATAACATTAAACAAAATATAAGTGATTTGACCACATTATCATTAGGCAACAATCAGTTGCCTGGGCTTATAGAAGATGCAAAACAGACGATAAAAGCAATGAATAAAGCAGAAATCCAATTACGGGATAATATGCATGTCAATATCGAAAATGCAATTGATTATACTATGAAAAACAATTATCCTGAAAAAATAGCAATAAAGAAAAAGATAACTCATGCAAAGCAATACATGGATCAATTACACTCGAACAAAGATGATGAAAGGCATTTTCTTGATTTTGCAAACGAGTTTCGTGATAAGGACGATGTATCACGCGATGTCTTCGACAAGGGAGCTAAAAGTTGGATGATTCTTTCTAAAGCAAACGGTGGTATAAAACGCCAGTACCCGAATGGAAATGGACCTTTGTATGCGACATGGAACAATCACTCTCAAGTGTGGGTGCATCCCCATTGGTCGCCTTGCACGCTTGTCTATACCTACAACAGTGTAAGTATGGTATATGCGGGGGAAAAGTCTATTCGAGATTCCCGGTATGTAGGGGAAGATGCAAAACCGCTTGTTCTTACAAAAAAATATTTTCATCCGGAGGGGGCGATTGTTGTTGCGGCTTCTGTACCGCTGAATAATCCATTTGCCTCTTGGGGGGATGTCTCTAAAGGACTTTTTTCGGCATTTACCGTTGGTGGCGGTGGGCAAAAAATCGTTGCTGTTTCCGCCGCACGAGCCGGTTATCACAATCATTCTGAGTCCGGATGGGAAACTGGCGAATACAGAAACCATATAAAAAAGCCTGATACTCTTCCAGGTAAAAGTTACATAGATGAAGCATGGAATTTATGCGAAGCAGATTGGGATGCCGCATTTATCCCTCTTAATGATACAACAACAATTTCAGCCAGTGACTTTAAAAAACTGATTGAAAGTGTCGGCAGTAAAGATTTTGTTCCGAAGAAAGATTCCAATAAAAACACAAAAATAAACTATCAGGAGGCTGTAAAACATGTTACACATTAAATCACAAAAAATTCAAATCTGCAAACTTTTTTCTTGCTATACAGCTACATTGTTGTTGATTATTACTTTTTCGACATCTTTGTTTGCAGCAGAAAAAAAACATAATCAATCAAGTAGTAATAAAGACATCGATAAAGAAGCAACAGCTAAAGTAGTCGTTTCTTTGGTTGCCTATCGAAGGATGGCAATGCAAGATCCAATGGTTGCGTCTAAAAAGATTATGACATCCAGTGCGTATGCCATGTGGAAAAAGCAAGTTGATCAACTTGACAAGAAAATGCAAAAGATGTGTTTAATTGATTTTTTCAATACAGCTGTTGTGCTTGCTGCTCCGCAAAAAACTGTCAGTGGTATTAGCGCTTTGTACAGCCCATTTTTGGATGTAATTTTGCTCGTTCAGACAGATAACATTGATTCAGTTGCAAAAATTGAAAAATTTTGTTTTCTCCCAGGGGATGTTTTTCGTGGGGAAAGCATTAGTTGGAAAAAGTTGCCAGAAAGTATTTTTCCGTCAAAATTTCCATTCTCAATAGCTATCATGCAAGTTTTTTCCAATACAGAAAAATGCTTTAATGACTTCGCCAGGAATGGATTTTCATTTAACAAATATTCAAAAAACTCGAATTTAAATACTAAATATGTTTTTAGAAACATGATAATACGTGCTCAATGTGCTTTGAAATTAACAGAAGAAAAGCATAAGTCATCATATAATAAAATGCTTTCACTTCTGCGAAATTTACAATACGGCACACAACAACAACTTTCTCAAAATGTTGCGGCTGGTATTTCTCAAGAACAAGTTAATCAGTTTTTTCTATTACAAGCAAATATTCGAACGGGATTAAAACTAACACATGCGCTCATTTCCTTAGAGCGAGATTTATATGTATTTACAAATAAAGATGTCCCTAGATTCATTGTAGTTATATCCGCCGACAAGAAGCAAGGTTCTGAAAAATTATACTTTGAATGGTTTGATTTGAATATGTCTCAAAAAATGCTTTCCAAATACTTTAAATAAGGATTCATAAAAATGAAAACAAAATTTCCTTTTTTATTTTTGACTTTCGCTTTAGGTCTCTTGGTAAGTGCAGATGAAGTTACACGTGGCGGATGGGTCGGCAATACAGATCCTGCAAATGGTCCTTTAACTGGAGGCGTATACGAAAACCATAATGCACCTCCTGTTACGAAAGGCGACTGGCAGGGAAATACAGATCCCCAAAACGGGCCTTTAACCGCAGGCGTGTATGAAAATCATTATGAACCTGATGATTATGAAAATATAGGGTCTTACTATGACAATGTATCTCGTACGTCTCAGACGGGCAAAACTGCTAATGACATTTTGTTAGATGTTAACAAACGGCGAGCTGACCAATTGCAATATGAATATGATAAATTAGAAAATTCAACAATGCCGCCTCGTTACGATGTAAATAATCCAGATTACACGTGGGAAGATTATCAACACGATAATGCCAAGCATAAAGAAAGGCTAGAACAGCAACAAGTTCTTCAGAATGAAAAAAGAAAACATACAGGAGCTTTAGAAACAGGTAAGGTGCGAGGAGCGATTTTTAGTGGTATCACCTACGGTTATTCAGTTGCTCAAATTACAGGTTCGAGCTTAAATTGCAAGACTGCTTTAGAAGATGGTAACAAAGAATTGTTCATAAATGAGTTTAACAAAGCAGGGAAGGAAATTGTAAAGGTTGTTGCTTCATTAGGTGTCGATGCTGCAACGGGTGCCTTAGCTACTGGTGTTGCCGCCGGAAGTGGAGGTGCTGCTATTGTGGGATCTTATGCAATTTTGATAGGTGGAACTGCGGTTGGATTTGCAGTTGATGGCATAATAGATGATAATTTAGACTTGACTGCGATTGCAGAGATTGCATGGCAAGAACTTTATCAAGAAAAACAACGCGAAACAACGCCTGTAGTTTTCCAGGAAAACAAAGAAGAACCTAAAACAGTTGAGATTAATAAGCATAGTGTTTATTAAGGAACATATTAATGAAAAGACATAATACAAATAAAAAGGATTTCCTAAGTGACAACAGTGGCGCAGTAACAATGGAATATGTGTTGCTTGCCACTTTGATTGCTGCTGGATCTCTTTTTGCCGTTATCGCCTTTTCACGCTCAATTATGGATATGTTTCATGTGGCTTCATACATGATGGTGGCTCAGCCGGATAAGGCTGAAAATGCGTTGAAAAATTACCGCAAAGACCGAGCCGAAGATATGGAAAAAGCTAACGAATGGTCAGATTCACTTCATAAATGAGGATAAGTATGTATAACGGCAAAAAAAACTTTTTCAAAGGCGACACCGGTTCCGTGATGATGGAAACGGTGCTTGTCCTGCCGTTGTACATTGCTTTCTTCAGCGGGATATTTCTTGTAGGTGATTTACAGGTTTGTGTCGGAAGACTTTACTCCGCAGACCGGACTGTCGTTACTCATAACAGCAATCGTCATGTAAGTACAAAACTTACCAATGACACTTTATCTCAACTTGTATTCAAGGGAAACGGTAAATCTTTGGACTATGGCGATCAAACAAAAATTAAAAGTTTTTCAGTAAAAAACGAAGATACTACTTGGGGGCAACGCATTGAAGGTAATTCCAATTTGACCTTTACCTTGCCAACTTGGACCATTGGTTGGCAAAAGGCAGTAAATCATATTTGGGATAACGAAAAAGCCAACAGTAAAGATAAATCTACTGTTTCGTTGGATGGATATTATGTGTTTATGCGTAGAAAAGATGATTCTCGCGAAGACAAAAATGGCGGAACTTATGGTCGTGGCTTGAAATGGTATTCGACATATGGAAAACCTTTTTTGCCCGGTACTGCACTCGCAGGATTATCTGGCGTAAGTTCAATGGGAGACTATAATCGTTTTTCTCAATATGTGCTATGGAGCGACAGATGATGAAACAGATCAAACACATAATGATAGCCGTTTTGGCAAATATTACGTTTGGAGTATTTGCCGCAGAAGTTCCATTGCCGGTCAATGTTGTTTTGGAAAATTTGCCCAAAGGAATGACAAACAGCTGGAAGCAATTAGGCTCGATTCCCATGACCTTTTCTGCCGCACTCCGGAAATTTGAAAATACTCTTGTCAGAAATGGCTGGAAACAGATTCAGGCATTTTATTATGATAATACACAGAAGAAAAAATTTGAAATATGGTCAAAAGCAGACGCTCAGATCTTATTTCATTTCTGGAGGATTTCTCCCGATCAAACAGGATTTTCCTGGGGTGAATTAGATAAAGATTTCATTTCAAAAAATAATAAAGTCAGAAAGGTTAACAGGGTGAAAAAATGAAAAACACTATTCCATTGATTCTTGCCGTATTGCTCGGCTTGGCTGCGGTTTTGGCCGTCAGTCGTATCATCGCAACATCGTCTGATAAGTTTGAACAGACAATAAAAGTCGTTGCAGCCAGCCGCGATCTCAATGAAGGAGAAAATATTTCTGAAGGCTTTATTATGCCTAAAGAAGTTCCTGCATCTGCAGTCCCTTCGCAGGCTATTCCCTGGAGTAGAGCTTCTATGATCATTGATCAAAAGGTTCAGCAGCCGATCAGTAAAGGTAACTATATTTTTATGCAGGAGGTTGGTCTTTCTCAAGGAATGGGGAATGTTGTTGGTGAAGGAGAATGGGCCGTTGCTATTCAAATTGCCGACAAAGCGGCCGCAAGCATCCTCCAAAGCGGAGATGAAGTTGCAATTATCGGTACATTCAGTTTAAAGAATGGGGCTCAATCTGCCGGTCAGAAAAATGAAGTAACAATGGTGCTCTTTCCCAAAGTAAGAATTCTTGAGGTTCCCCAGAGCAAAGGACGTGATGCAGAAGGAGTGATTGTCGTACTTCTGCCTCCGCAGCAAGCTCAGGCTCTTATTGCAGCATCCAGAGTTGCAGAACTTGTTCCTGTGCTTCGCAGAACCAATGACCCCACTGCTCTCAACCGTATGGATGTTGGTATGGTTACAGCTGAAACATTTGAACAGATGACAAAAGATTTGGATAGAGTCATCATTCCCAAATATCAGAAACAAAACAATGAAAATAAAAAATAATCGGAGTATAAACAATGTTTAAGAAAATTTTATGTTCAATTTTTGCGATATTGGGAATTTCCTTTTCCGTAATTGCCGCAGACAGTGAACCGTTGTCTCTTACTGCCAAAGAGATTAAAATCGTTAATGTCGGATTCCCTGTTGAAGATTTTCGTATCAGTGACAACAGTATTGTTTCAGTCGAAAAAGTGCGCGATCAGCCGTTACAGCTGCGTATTATTGGTATTGGGGTCGGAAAATCCAACCTGCAGGTTACCGGAAACGGAATGTCTAAAATCTACAACATTACTGTGAATGATAATATCCGGGAAGTATTTAATGCTCTTCGCAAGGATTTAAGTTCTGTTCCGGAATTGGATATTTCCATAAACAGGAACAAAATCGTTCTGAAGGGTGAGATTGCAAGTCTTTCTAATTGGGACATCCTGAATAAGGTTCTTCCTGAGTATAAGGGCTATATACTTAACTTAGTTCAGTTTCGTCCTGCACCGGAAGTTATGCTTTCCTTGAAAAAACTTTTGGAGAAAAGTGGCTATGATGTCTGCGATAAAGATCCGGACAAGCCGGGAAAACTTTCTCTTCGTATGAGTGGTAATACTTTGATTCTCAAGGGGCAAGTTTACAATAAAAGCGAAATTGCTGCACTGGAACAAATAGTTGCTACACAAGAATGGATTACCATTGGTAAATCCAAAGAAAAAATCAATCGCGTAAAACTTGTTATGAATATTGCTGTTTGTCCGACACTCCTTGATGTTGGCGTTGTTTTTGTCGGGGTGAAAAATTCTGAAACCAGTACCATCGGGGCTAATCTCCTTGCCAAAGGTCTTAATGTAAACCTCGCCAGTGCGTTGGGAACAATGTTTGCTGGAGATTTTTCAAGAAGTTTGAATTTAAATATGAATGCCAATACGGTTTTGAACTTGATGGCTGATAGCGGCTGTTCTCGTTTTCATCGTTCTGGACATTTAACATTTTTAAGCAATGACTCTGACACATTCAAGACTGTACATGAGGGTGGAACAATAAAAGTACGCATTACCCCCACACTTGGTGGAGGAAATGGCGGGGGCTTGGAAAACATTCCCTACGGCTTTATGCTCAGAGCCAAGGGCGGATTAATTGGAGATGATATGGTCAGACTGAATTTGGAACTTGAGGTAAGTACTCCGAATTTACAAGCCAATGGTGACTACGATGTGAAGCAGTCTAAAATTTCAACCGTTATTCAGTGCAAACTTGGAGAAACTGTTGCACTGGGTGGTGTTCGTGAATTGACCGAAGGCGTTTCCGGGCCTTCAGGAATTCCGTTTTTACGTAGAGTTCCAGTGTTAAACTGGATTTGTGCTGAAACAGGAGAAAGTTTTAACGACAGTAAGATTTTGATCTTGGTTTATCCGCAGGTCGCAGGTAAAACCCCTGCACTCAAGATGCCACCTTCTGCTGAGACCAGAAACACCTTGCACGAATCTGAAATTAACGCAAAGAATCGTTCTGAATCAATTCGAAAAAGTAAGAAAAGTTTTTGGGAACGTTGGTTCTGACATAATGGGAGATGCAAGATGATATTGAAAATAACAGCTCATGACAACTCTGTGCAACAAATCAATCTTGGTGATAATTCCAAAGATTGGCTGATTGGACGTGCAGAATCAAATGATATTGTCTTGTCTGCGCTTGCGATCTCCCGTACTCATGCAAAATTATCTGGCGGACCGCACAAATTTTATATTGAAGATCTCAACAGCAGGTTGGGAACGGTTTTCAATGGAGCTCCACTTAAGAAGTATGAAGAATTTAAGGTAGGAGATATTGTGACGATAGCATCGTTTAATTTGCAACTTATCAATGATGAAAATCCTCCAAAAAGGTCGACTGAAAAATCAAGATCTGATTTCTCATTCAATGAAAGCAATTTGCTTTATACAGATGAATTGATGGATTTGAAAAAACGGATACATGCGTATATTTTGAGTAAGTTGAATCTTTCCGAAATTGCATCAACGCAGCTGGAAGATGATGAAATGCGCAATAAATTGACAGCAGCATTGGATGCGACATTGAAAGAATTACACCACGAATTGCCGGAAGATTTACCAGTTGATGCCTTGAGACAAGCCCTATTGGATGAATTGACTGGTTTTGGTCCAATTTCTCCTTTACTTAGAGCTACGAGTGTTGATGAAATTATGATTAATGGTCCAGACATGATTTTTGTTGAATCAAAAGGATGTATTCATGAAACCGGAGTCCGTTTTTTCAATGAACGACATTTACAAAATATCATCCAGCGTATTGTAGAACCGTTGGGACGTCATGTGGATGAAGCCAGTCCTATGGTGGACGCCCGTTTGCCCGATGGTTCCCGTGTGAATGCTATCATTCCTCCATTGGCATTGGATGGAACTTCTGTTACAATTCGTAAATTTTCTAAAAAGAAATTGACAGCAGATGATTTGATTCAATTTGGCAGTATGACTCGTGAGATAGATCTCTTTTTGCGAGAAGCTGTTCGTGCTGCACAAAACATTCTTGTTGCAGGCGGAACAGGTTCGGGCAAAACAACACTGCTCAATGTTTTGTCTCAGTACATCCCTGAAGATGAACGTGTGATCACAATAGAAGATTCGGCAGAATTAAAACTTTCTCACAGAAATATTGTCCGCTTGGAAGCCCGTCCGGCTAATATTGAAGGGAAAGGTAGAGTTCCGATCCGCGAGTTAGTCATTAATGCTTTGAGAATGCGCCCCGATCGAATTATTGTGGGAGAATGTCGCGGAGCTGAAGCCCTCGATATGCTTCAATCAATGAATACCGGACATGATGGTTCGATGACAACATGTCATGCAAATACTCCAAGGGATGCTTTGACTCGTGTTGAAAATATGGTGCTTATGTCAGGAGTAGAATTTCCTCTCTCTGTCATTCGAGAACAAATAGCTTCTGCACTAAACATTATAATTCAACAGAATCGCTTGCCTGATGGCAGTCGAAAGGTAATTCAAATTTCAGAAGTTACCGGACGGGAAAAAGATGTTGTTTTATTGTCGGATATCTTTGTTTTTAAGCAAACCGGATATGATGCTAATGGTAAAATTACAGGATACTATAATCCAACTGGAAATATTCCTATGTTTGTTGAAAAGTTACGTAAAAAGGGAGATTTGCAATTGGATATGTCTGTATTTGTGCCACAAAATTAAGGAGCTTTAGAATGCCACTTATCAATATTATTACATTAATTTTGACTTTCACATCTTTGTCTGTAGTATGCTTCATTTTGAGCAGAACTGTATTTAACGATTTGGAAGGGCAAGCTCTTACGGTTGATAATGCGAAAGAGTTGAAGCCTATAGAACACTTTATTTCTCAACGTAAATTGACGATGATGCAGATCACATACTGTTTGATATCTAGTGTAATTGTATTCTGCTTGCTTGTCTTTGCTGATGCGAAATGGATCATTGTTATTATTTTCAGTGCAATCGGTGGATTGTTGGCATTTTGGACTCCATTTTTGTATTATTCCAGAAAAGTTACTCTTCGTAATCTTGAATATGAAAGCAAAATATTGGATTTTGTTTTGGGGATAAACAATGGGCTTCGGTCCGGTATTGCTTTACCTCAAGCACTAGAAATTGTGGGGCGAGACATCGGAGGAGTAATGCAGGAAGAACTAAATATTGCTTTATATGAATATCGTTTAGGGGTTGAGTTGACTGAAGCCTTGCAACATATGCACTCGAGGATGCCTAATGAAAATATGCAATTGCTGATAACCTCAATAGCACTCACGCAAAAGAGCGGAGGTAGTTTATCTGATATACTGGGAAATTTAGTTGTAACAATCCGTCAAAGGACTAGTTTTCAAGCAAAAGTTAAGACGCTGACAGCACAAGGGAAATTTGAAGCAATTGTCATGGCATCAGCACCTTTTGTTGCCTTTGTCTTTCTTTATATACTTGATTCTAATCTAATGTACCCTTTGTTGACCACTCCTCTAGGAATTGCTTCGATTGTAGTTGTTCTTATTCTTGAAGCAATTGGATTTTTTATCATAAAAAAAATAATAACCATTGAGGTTTAAGAGGCAATTATGGATCAGACAATTCACGTTTTGGGAATAAAAATATTAACTTTTATTTCTGTTTTTATGATAATAACAGGTGTACGGTTTTGGATTTTAAATAGAAAAAAAGCAGGATATCCGGCTATAGTTCCCATGATATACAGAAACTTTTCATCTGAAATTATGTTCTTCAAAAATATTTGTGGCGATACCTATTTATCTGCGTTTCCTGGCAAAAGTGACTCAATACAACAATATCTGACAAAAGGTAATCTTCCATTAGAGGTTACCGATGTTGCCGGAGCACAGATTTTTTGGGCGTTATTACTCTCAATTACCTCTGGAGGATTTATTATTGCTGCCAATCTTTCTCTTTCATTGTTTCTGATTGGGATTGGTATAGCAACTTTTGTAGGCTGGCTTTTGCCAGAAGTTGCTATTCAGAATGTTGCTGAAGACAGAAAAAAATCATTACGTCGTGAAATACCTTTTTCAATCGATTTGATTACTGCAGCAATGGCTTCTGGCTTGGATTTTACCGCTGCAGTTCGCTATTATATTGAAAATGTTTCAGGAACTCCATTAAGTCACGAGTATGCTGTGACATTAAAATATTTGGAATTGGGCCATTCAAAAAATGATGCCTTAAAAGCAATGGCATCACGTATTGATTTGCCTGAGTTTTCCAGTATGGTCAATGCTGTCGTGCAGGGAACCGAAATGGGGGCATCTATTGTGGAAACTTTAAAAATAAATGCAGAAGAAATTAGACGTGTAAGAATGGAATCTGCAGAGCAAACAGCCCAAAGAGCTCCATCTTTGATGATGCTTCCAATGTTACTTTTTATTATGCCTGCTGTTTTTATTGTCATTTTTATGCCTATTTACTTAAAAATGCAACAGTCAGGATTCAGTGAAATGTTTTAATGTGGTGAAATGATGAATTACAAAATTGCAATTTTTTCAAATTCAACCAAAATCCTTGAACAAGAGCTTGATGTTGGTACTTATATATTAGGACGTTCTCAAACAGCCGATATAAGACTTGACATTCCCGAAGTGTCTAGAAAACATTTGGAAATAATAGTTGATGAAAATGGAATAATACTAACCAACCTGAGTTCACATGGTTCTTTTTGGAACAAAAAAGTTATACAACCTGGCTTTTGTTTACAGCCTGATATGGAAATAGCCCTTGGGAAGAACACTTTCTTAAAAAATATCTCCGAGATAGGTGATTCTGATGAAACAAATATTGCATCGGCAATTCCCGCAGTAATGCAATTTTTGAAAGCAACAAAAAAATGCGATGCCAATGAATCTGATTCCGAAGAATTGTTTTTCGAGGAGGTCAATCAAATTGATTCTACATTTGCAACAGACGTAATGAAAACCAGAATAGCCAACGTTGATGAACTCAGGCAGCTTCGAATTCAAGATTCCAGAAAAAAAAGCATAAAGTTAGGCTTGATAGCCTTGGGGTTTGCTTCTGTAATTGCTTTATTAATCGTGCTTTACAGTATCAGTTTTACAACTGTAGAAAACACATTAACATGGCCTTGTGACAAAAATGGTCAATTTCTAGGTAATTTCATAGAATCGCAGATCGGTAGTTTCAGTACTGGGCAGTTTTCGCTTTCGGTTCCATTTATCAATGGAGTTTCTTCTGTTGTAAAGAAAAATGATAGTATTATTGTTAATACACGTTTTGGGAAGAACGGCGATGTTCCTCTGAGAATTATTGTCTTAAGAGAGCGCAATTGTCATAATATAAGGAAAAGCCTTAAAGACCTGTTTATTGAAACATTGTCTAAAGAGCAAAAAAAAGACAAGCAAATGACATATTCTGCTTTGTCGGACTTATTTTATATGGGTAATGACAATGGTATTCCTTGCTATGGTGCCGATTATACTAAAAAAGATGATCAGGGGCTTTCTTGGGCTGGATATGCTATTGCGTTTAGAAACGGCCAAGATTTATTCGTGCGTTTTGCTGAAGTACCCTTAAGTGAAAAATCAAGAGCATTTGAGAGTATTTCGGCTATACCTTTCTTGAAGTTTTCTCCAACCTTTGTTGAAACAGTTTGGGACGGAGCAGAAACTATTATCTCTGGAGAAACAGAAGATTTACTGTCTGAGATAAACAAGCATTTAGCCAAACAAGCTCCTTTTGAATGGCAAAGAACTTACTTGCTTATAACAACAGTATTAGCTCGTGCTCAAACACAAAACAATTTAATTCTTGAAAAACAAGCATTGGATCTTTTAAGGATTTTGCGGAGACAGCAAAAAAAATGGTATAACAGCCAAAAAAGAAATTTTTTTCAGGCAGAATTGGAAAGAAAAGATACTAGAAACATTATAGAATTGTGCAAAACGGTTTTTTCTTCGCCCAAAGACTTGAGATATCAAATGCTCAGAAGAAATCGCTGGGAGTGATAATTATATGAAAAAGGTTAATATTCTGCAAATTACATTAACATATAATGGCAATGTCCTTTTTGATACAGAAGATATTGAGTTGATAAAAGAAATTTCAATCGGACGTAGTTCAAAATGTACTTGGGTTATTCCTGCTGATGATCATTTGGTAAGCGGTGTTCATGCTATCTTAAATTATTCCAATGGGAAAGTCATTATAAGAGATAACAACAGTAAAAATGGAACTTTTTATCAGAGTAAAAAAATAGTAGAAAAAGTTGTTTCTCCTGGAGATGAATATTTGATTGGCAACTGTGTATTAAAGATTAACATACAAGATACTCCCAAATCATCAAAACCTTCGTCTCTTGTTTTTGTTAATTCCCCTCAAAAAGGGAAGCGATTTTTTCTTGAAAAAAATAACACCACATTAGGAAGTGACAAGGAATGCAGTATCATTATTTCAGATCCATTAATATCATCACACCATGCGACAATTTCGTGTAATGGGGCTGAATATTGGATATGGGATAATAATAGCAGTAATGGGACATCCGTAAACAATGTTCCGTTAAAAGGAAAAAACAAACGTCTATTGCAAGATGGGGATATTGTTAGTCTATCCTACATCGATTTGAAATTTTTTGATGGAGCGGTTGAACATTCTCCTGTAAAAATTATAAAAACATCTGCAGTTATAATTCTGACCATTTTGATTACGTTAAGCTGTTATTGGTTATACAGAAATTTCAGTACACAGAGCGATGAATATTTGGATTTGGCTCGTGCGGCAGCAGAACGGGAACAATTTGAGTTGGCTTTTAATAATCTCAACAAGGCAAAAACATGTTCTAATGCAAAATTGTATAAAACTCAGATTGAAAATATATCGCATTCACTGGAATTGTGGAAAAACACAATGGAGCAATGGATAAAAGCAAAACAATTATTGTCTCAAGGTCAGTGGGTAGAAGCTTCTCACATTCTCGGTCGTTTAGAAAGTGGAGGAGCTGATTTCTGGGGATGGAATGCAACTACAGCTATAGAAGCAAAACAGCAAATGAGCATTGCAAAAAATCTTTTAGATTATTATTTCTCAGGATTAAATGCCATAAATTCAACTTCAAATTCCTATCAGGAATTTTCTGTTTCTGAAAAAATGACAGATAATCATCTTCAAAGATATGCAAAAAATGCGCCGCAATATTTAGAGAGATTGCTAAAAGAGGTGCATTCGGTCATGCGGCAAAAAAATAAAAATGATCTCCTTGTCTCTGAAATGCAAAATACTCTTAAGATGCTGGATATCGAATCAGATAATTATTCTATTATCATATCTAAATTAGAACAATTAAAGGGAAACGCAGATGGTTATATGAAGTTGCGCATACAAAAGTGTCTTATCCCGCTGATTGCTTTGCAAAAATCTAATAAGCAATTGCGGTTGCAAATTATGTATGTTTGCAATATGAAATTTAATGAAGCCTTACGAATTTCATTGGATCTTCCAAGTATTGAACAGTGTTCTGCCGATCCCCATTTGTCAAGTTTTAGAAAGCAACTTGAAAAACAACATACTGCGGTTAAAACAGCAGCACTGCAATTAAAGATGTTAACGACTGATCTTATAAAAAATAATTTTACTCCAACAATAACAGAGAATGTATTTTGGGGAGATTTGTACAATCCTGAGGTGATGAGAAAAGTATTTTTATGTGATACGCTTCAACAAGCCTTACCAACAAGAGGGCGAAACATACCGGTTGGTGAATATGATCGCATATTGGGAATTGAGTTGTTTTATGATTTTTTAACAGCTTTACCAGAACCATATCGCCCTGATGATGGAGAAAACTTTTCCTTTGTTCCTGAAATTATGCGAATAAAAAAACAATTAAACGACTTAGACAGTTTTTGTAGTTACATGAAAATTAAACATAATGCTTGGCTGCACAGAGGATGTTTGTTGGGGTTCTTTCGCCGTGGAGTGTTTATATTGGAGCAGAGAGAGAGAATGGTTGCTCAACTATTGAACAACTCTGGTGAGTTACGTGCTGAAATTATTTCTATGGGAATGGGATTGTTTTTGAGTAGTAGCAGTAACTATCCATCAGAAATCGTTGAAGCAATTTCTTCGAAAATGAGGGTATTGAGGAATGATTTAATCCCGATAAATAGAGAATATAACGATGCTACTGCGGAACGTCAAATTGTTATTCGCAACACTATTTTAAGCAAAGGGTTACCTGGGGATCCACTTGTTCGTCGTATGTGGGGATTTAGGTACAGATAATAATGCAAGGAGTTAAATTATGAGTGAGGATAATAATTCATTTTTGGTTCTGTTTTTGGGACCGGTAAAAGAATATTTGGAAAACGATGAGGTTTCTGAAATCATGATCAATGGACCTCATCAGGTATATGTGGAGTTTGGGGGAAAACTGCAAAAAACTCCGGCTGTGTTCCCCAGTGAACAGGCGTTGCGTGCTGCAGCTTCCAATATTGCAAAGTCCGTGGGACGTATGCTCAATGAGGATAATCCGCGGCTGGATGCCCGGTTGCCGGATGGTTCCCGTGTCCATGCCGTGATTCCGCCTTTGTGCCGGTGCGGAACAGCTATTTCCATCAGGAAATTCAAAAAAGAAAAACTGAATGTCGAGAAACTGCTTGGTTTTGGCAGTTTGTCCCCTGATATGCATAAATTGATCAGAGCCATGGTTTCTCTTCATAAAAATGTAATTGTTTCCGGGGGAACATCTTCCGGTAAAACTTCGATTCTGAATGTTTTGAGCAGTTTCATTCAGGATACGGAACGGGTGATCGTGATGGAAGATGCTTCCGAATTGCAGTTGCAGCAGGAACATGTTCTTTATATGGAAACCCGCAAAGCAGATAAAAACGGCAATGGAGAGGTAACGATTCGTGATCTCTTACATTCTTCTTTGCGTTTGCGTCCTGACCGGGTCGTTGTCGGGGAAATCCGCGGTGGAGAAGCAATTGACTTGCTTCAGGCATTGAATACCGGACATGCCGGTTCAATGTCAACCATTCATGCAAACTCTCCGATCGATGCTTTGTCTCGATTGGAAACCTGTTCGCTTATGAGTGGATTGGATATTCCGCTGGCGGCGTTACGGTCTCAAGTCGCTTCGGCAATTGATGCAGTTGTTCACACCGGCCGTCTTTCTGATGGCACTCGTAAAATTCTGGCGATTTCAGAAGTTTTGCCTTTGAAAAACGGTGAATATCAGATGAATGATCTTGTACGATGGAAAACCAGAACTATTGACAGTGAACGTCGGGTTATCGGAGAGTTTCAGTTGATCAATCCTCCAACTTTTGTGGAAGATGCGCAACTGGAAAACTTGGAATTACCTCAATACTAAGGATAAATACAGTGATGAAACAAACTTTCAAACAATCAGAAAAGGGCTCCGTGATGTTGGAATACATCGTGGTTCTGGCGGCAATCTTTGGCTTGATGGCTGCGGCTGAATTTATGCTCTTTGGAAAGTTGTTTGATCCATTCGGAGAAAATGGAGATGCATTGCAAAAAGCGTTTGCGGACAACTACCGTATGGTGGTTGAAGTTATAGCATTGCCATTCCCATAACCAACATAGGAGGGCACAACCATTGGAAATATGAAGATTTTACCGTCAATTTATAAACAAAAGAACATGCAACATTAACCCTTAAATAGGAAAGGAACAAAGAAAAATGAAAAAAGCAATGTTCAAAAAGGTGGCAAATTCGTTTGCCGGTCGTATGCTCCGTCGTTTGATGGGCGAAGAAAAGGGCTCCGTGATGATCGAATACATCCTGGTTGCCTTGCTGATTGTTGTCGTAGGGGTTGTGGTATTCACAATGCTTGGCGGTGTACTCGGTGGCACAGGTGAAGCCGTTGCTCAAGGAATCACGGGCCAGGATAATGCAACTATCAAAACGACTGTTGATAATGTCGCATCCTATGCTGATACAAAAGCAGGAGAAAGTAAAACTCGTGTAGAAAATATGCATCGCGGTGCAGATAAAAAATCCTGGTGATATGGTATGTCTTTCCCAATATTCTTCAGTGTAATTACAGTTTGGCTGATTATTTTGAGCTGGTATGACTGTTATTACCGTCGCTTGCCCAATGTTTTGACATTGGGCGGAGCTGCGGTGTTTCTGGCTGTACACATTTTTAATAGCAGTATGGTCAGCAGCTTGCTGGGAGGATTATTGGGGGCTGCATTTTTACTGATCCCGTTCCTGATGCATGGCGCAGGAGCGGGTGATGTAAAAATGTTTGGAGCAGTGGGAATTCTGACTGGGTTCCCGCTGGTCCTCTCTGCTATGTTCTGGTCAACTGTTTTCGGTTTGATCCTCGGCGTTATTATGGTTGTTGCCGGAAAAACCGATGCGGCAAGATTAAAACATTTGTGGCGGTGTTGTACTGATCGGCATTATGACCGGAAAGCAGGAAAGGAATCTTTGCCGGAAAAGCAGTCAGAAAAAGTAAGAATTCCATTCGGCGTGGCGATCGCTGCCGGATGCTGGGTTGCGGAGGTGCTGTATGTTTTATCCGCTCGCTGAACTGAAAAAAGAACAAGGTTCTGTTATGCTTGAGGCGATTATCTGTTTGCCGTTTTTGTTCCTGCTGATCTTCCTGACGGCACAGTTGGCTCATATTTCATTTTGCCGTCAGGTCGTTCAATATGCGGCGGTTGCTGCTGGACGGGCAACGATTTCCTGTGCGGACAGTGAAGAAAAAGAAGCGGCTGAAGCGGCTGCACGCAGAATTTGTGCGTTGGTTTCCTATACCAACAATGGTGGTTCTCCATTAAACAGAGAATGGTTGAAAAATAGAGAAACAAATGTTCTTATCAGCGGAACCGGCGGGGCTGATCCAGCCGGAGCTAATGATAAAATGGAAGAAGTAACTGTCAGCCAAACTGGAGTTGGCAGCAAAATTGTGACTGTGAAATTTAATGTGCCGATGATGTTTCCGATAGCCAATGATGTGCTTTCAGGAAGTTCGGTATTTTTGAAACATATTTGGAAAGTTGATAACTACAAAGAAGATACGGGGAAAACAAAATATAAAGATGGATTTTTTCCGCATATTCTTATAACCGGAAAGACAGCGGTTTTCAAACCGGCAAGCGTTGCAGCTCCTGCCGTTGATAATATAAATGATTATAAAAAATGGAATGACTGAAATGATCCGTTCAGCAAAAAACACGACAACGAAACTATTAGTTGAGGATTCCGGTATTGCAATGCCGATTTCTCTGCTGGTCTTTTTGTTCCTGACCTTTGTCTGTATGTCAGTTTTTGCTTTGGGTGAAGTGATCCGGGCGAGGACAGAATTGCAGTATAAAGTGGATAATGCTGCTTATGCTGCTGCGTTGGTTCAGGCGGATTCTCTCAGCCGTATTGCTGTTTTGAACCGGGCTTTGGCATGGACTTATGCCCAGACCAATAAACGGCAAATGGATTACATCGTCAATAGATGGCTTTCTGAAAGTTATGATGCATTTATAGAAGATGCAAACGAAGCTGAGATGAAGCATTCTGGCGGCTGTGCGTTGCATACGATGTCACCGACAAGGAAAACGACAGCGGACCGTCATACTTCCGGATTTGAAATCAAAGATGCCATATATTATATGGTAACAAATGAAAATTATGCAAAGATCGTATTTGTATTGAATTCGGAAGGACGATCCGGGACTTTGCTGACACCATTGCATGGTTTGTTTACTCCAGGTTCGACGGAGGACGGTGCTAAAAATATTCATACATTAAAAACGATATTGGATGGAGAATTTTCATACAACCATTATGAGGTTTTGGAAAAAGAGATTGCCGCAGGGAATAAAAATATGCAGATAATGCAGCAGCAGCTCACTGACATAAAGTCAAATTTGCATACACGAATCCAGCAGAGTGTTGATTCTTTTCTGCCTGGAAACAATAAAGTTCTTTATGGTGGAAAGTCTGAAAAATCCTCGTCCGGATTTTTAACAGAAATCAATGATGAGAGTGAAATTTTTACCCGGTATAAGCAACGATTTAATGTTGATTTAACTGAGACGTGGAGTGATCGTCCGTGGTGGGTTCCCGATGCGAAAGAAACTGGGTGTTTCCGGAAATTTGTTTCTACCGATTTGTTAAGTTTAAATTGGACCGGCTACGGCGTAAAGTGGGAATGTGAATCAGGACTGCATAATGCAGCTCTCATCTCTTCAGGAGAAAATACAGTTAATGCAGGGGTCTCTCCAAGTGTTCTTGGTGGAACTGACTGGGGAAGCAACATGGAATCAGTTTTGTTGTTACCGTTTAAGATTGACAAAAGTTTTTTTGGAAAAGAAGGATCTATTGTTGTTGCTGCAAAAGCACCGATTCCAGATCTTTTCGGCAATGTGTTTGGCAAAAACAAATTCTTGAATTTCCGTGTTGACGGTAATTTATGGGCTGTTTCAGCCGCAAGAGCCGGCTATCGGAATGGTGAAAAATATGAAAACAGCAAGTTTTTGAATGAAGAGCAGTGGAATCTTTTTGAGGATGATTGGGAGCCGATGTTTCTTCCGGTTGGCAGATGCTGGAAGTCTTGGGATGGCGAAAAGTTTACAGGAGATGATGCTTATAATGTGTTGCAGGAAGTTGCAAAAAAACTCGAAATTGATATTTCAGACTCGGAATCGGGGGGGAAGCTGAATGAAAAAGTTAATTTGGATATGCTCCACTAATTGAGGAATGACAATGCGGATGAGGGATCTATACAATGACAACAAGGGTTCGGTGATGTTGGAAACAATTCTGGTGTTACCGATGTACCTCGTGTTTATCACGGTGATTTTCTTTGCTGGGGAAGTGTCTTTGTATCGCAATTTACTTCTGCAAATGGATCAGCATGATCTTTGGGCTTGGGGTGCAAAAGTTCCATCGGAAGTCAATGTGGCAGAAGATTTCTTCGGGTCAATCGGAAAAAGAGATTTTATGGGAGATTTTGAGATAACTGCAAAAGATAAAGATGAAACCGTTGTATCTTCCAATGGCTGGTGGAAGAAAAATGCTCTTAAAAACAATGCTGTGTTGAAAGTACCCGGTTGGATAAAATCCATTCGGGTCCTCAATGGACTTATGGGACAGAAATCTGATAAAGTATTTAATTACAGTAACGAGTTTGAATTACGGAAGAATGATGAAAAACTTGTATTGTATTCACGCAATAACAATGATGACCGCACTAAAAACGGTGAAGATTTGTGCAAAGCAGTAAGCGACGGTCAGCCGGCATGGGTGACTATTGCAAATGAAAATTACGCGGGAAGTGATGAAGGACAGGAACTGTCCGGAAAATCAGTATCAGCTTATACTAGACAAACTTCTGTGTATGGCGTTTTTACGGGAGAATAATAATGAATAAAAAAATTTTTTTCATATTTCTTTTTACTATACTTGCGTGCTTTGCCGCAACGGCAAAAGTGAGCAAAACTTGGGACATTTCCGGAGAGTTGCCGTACAGTTATGCCTATGCCAGAACTTGGGTCGGTGGAAAAATGCGGCAGGCTGGTTGGAAGTGTACCAAATCATTTACCAGTGGAAAGAAAAATGAAATAGAACACAGCATTTGGGAAAGAGGAAGCCGGAAGCTCCAAATGATGTTGTGGCGGATCGACAGCGATAAAACCGGGTATTCGCAGAGTAGTTTGACTAAAGAAAAAATAGAAAAAATATTATGACAGCAGATTCACAGAGAAGTTCAGTATCAGCGGGTTCTTCCGTTTCAACGACCAGTGCCCAACGGCGTATGGTTCGTTACATACTGCCTGCAAATGCAATGATTGGTCCATACAGGATCGAAAAAGCACTTGGACGCGGCGGTATGGGTGAAGTGTATCTTGCCCGTCATGTGAAATTGAATATTTTCAGAGCTATAAAAATATTGCTTCCTTCTGTTGCGGAGAAAGATCATATTTACGCAGAACGCTTTATGAATGAAGCACGTCTTGCGATTGATATGCGTCATCCTAATATTATTAACGTTATGGATGCCAATTATGACGATAAATACGGTATTTACTATATTGTTATGGAATATGTGGATGGGGCATCAATCCGTAAAATCATCAAAGCTAAAGGACGCTTCGATGAACAATCTGCCTTAAAAATCGTCCTAAAAGTGGCCGAAGCACTTCTCGCTGCCGAAAAAATGAAGATAGTACATCGTGATATTAAACCAGACAACATCATGATGACCACCGATGGTGAAGTTAAACTTGCCGACTTGGGTATCGCAAAATCAAATTCCGGCAATGAAAATGTTGAGTTGACCAATCCTCAGATGATGCTCGGAACGATCGCTTATATTTCGCCGGAACAGGCTTCAGATGCTCAATCGGTAGACAGTAGAGCAGATATTTATTCTCTTGGTGTAACTCTGTACGAAATGTTAGCGGCAGAGAAGCCGTATACCGGAACGCAAGTTGAGATATTGCAAAAGCTTTTCAATGCACCTGTCCCCAATATTCAGGCAAAAGTTCCCGCTGTCAGTACTCTTACGGCAAAACTTGTAAAAAAGATGATGGCAAAAGATAAGGCTGATCGTCCCCGGAATTTTGAAACCCTTTGCCGTTTGCTCAGCAAATTGATAGTGGATCAAAATCCGTCGAATCAGGAGTATTTGCAACAAGCACAGGAAATGGATGCTCAACAGCAAAAGATTCAGGAAGAAAAAAGACGTATTGAAGATGAACGCAGGCGTCTCTCTGAACAACAGAATTTGATTGAAGAAGCCAGAAAGAAAATCTCTTCTCACGATAGAAAATTTTCAGAGGAACGCAAAAAGGTTTCCGAAGAAAGAGAACGGCTTTCTGAAGAGCAAAATTTGATTGAAGAAGAAAAAAAGAGAATTTCTGATCATCAGAAACGATTTTCTGCTGAACGCAAGCGAATCGAAGAGGAACGCCGACGCATTGAAGATGAGCGCAGGCGTATGTCTGAACAACAGAAAAAGATTTCAGAAAAAGAACAGAAAATTTCTGCTGAAAGCTTGCGTTTGGCTGAAGAACGTCGCCAGAAGCGTAAGGCAAAGATCAAAGCAGCATTTTCTGCAATATATCGTGGTATTACCGGAAATATTGCAAAAAAAGTTTATAAATCATTCTTTATTCTTTGTATTATGGGAGGCTTGGGATTTTTAGGATTTTATCTTTACCAAACTGGTGTGATTACAAAATCAACCGTTAATGAAGCTATTGCCTGGGTAAAAAATCAATTGACTCCTGAAGAAATGAGAAAACCGGAGATTTCTGATGTTGATAACATAATTGTAGAACACGGAGTTTTGACTTTAGTACCCAAAGCTTCAGATAATGTTTTGGAGTGGTTAAAGAAAAATAATACAGTAAAAATCAGTGGCGAAGGAATTGAGTCTGCTGAAATACATCTGCCGGGAAAGATATCCCTCGCTTCTGGAACATATAAGATAAACATTGATATTCCCGGTTGCCAAAGAGTGGAAAAAGAGTTTATAATGGAAGATAATGGGACAAAATTAGACATACCGATTATCCCTCTGCAAGGAACAGTCGTTCTTTCGAGCAATAAGGACTTCGAGGTGTTTTATAATGGTAAATGGGTAAAGAATCCGAAAGAGTTGTTGCTCCCGGCTCTTATGTCATGTCATGTTTTTATTCGCTCTAAAGATTACAAATGGCGTATTGAGAAACTCATGTTATCTCCCGGTAAAACAGAAGAGGAATTTATTTCATTTCAGAAGAAAATTCCGAATTTTAAGGAATACCATACTGCTGAAATTAAAGAAGCAATTAACAAGTTTAATAAGCATAACTATGTTCGTTCTTTCAAGCTGTTCCGGCAGAATTCTGAAAAAAATCCTGTGGCTGCATACTATCTGGGAAGAATGTACAAAGAAGGTAAATTACCTGATGATCAATGGCAGTCTTCCGTTAAAGCAAAGGAATATTTTTTGATCGCAGCTAAAAATGGGGTGGCAGAATCCTTTTATGAACTGGGGAAAATTTATCAGGAAGAAAATAATCGAGATGCTTTGAAAGTATACCAATATGGTGCAGAACTGGGAAATAAAAAATGCTTTACTCAAATAGGGATTTGTTATGCCGAAGGTATTGGTATAGCCAAAAACGAATTCCTTGCAAGTCAATATTTTTTATTGACGGCTACTGAAAATGATGCAGATTCTCAATTGGCTATGGGAAAAATTTGTGAAGCAGCAGGTTATTGGCAACAGGCAAAACGCTGGTATGAAAAAGCTATGGCTAATGGCAATGCTGATGCTGAACGTTTTTTAGAACAGGTTAAAAGAACAATGGAGACATTATAAAATGAAATCAACACCCAACATTAACAAAATAACAAGGAGGTATGATCTGCAGAAAAGTACGAACACACCACCCTATTTCCGGTGGGGGATATCCGGAAAAGTTGTTGTTTCCCATGTGAAACATGCCGAAAACACAGAAAAAACTCTTTCAGGAGCAATGTGTTGAAATGAACAAAAATATGATTCCTTTGATTCTTGCTGTAATACTTGGATTGGCTGCAGTATACGCTGTCAATCGTCTGGTTTTACAGAAGAACGCTTTGGCGGAAGAAGAAATGATCGAAGTCGTGGCTGCTGCACGGAATCTTGGACCGGGAGATATTTTAACAGAAGGTTCTTTTACGAAAAAGAAAATTCCGCAAAACGCCCGTCCTACTAAAGCAATTTTGTGGTCCCAAACATCCATTATCAGAGATCGCAAGTTGAATATGCCCGTGGCAGAAGGTGATTATATTCTTCTGGATGATGTCAACAGCGGCCGGGGTTTGAGCGATATTATTGGAGAAGGCGAATGGGCAATCTCAGTAAGTTTCTCTGCCGGAGCTGTTACAAAATCTCTCCGTCCCGGCGACGAGATCGCAATCTTGGGGACCTTCAATTCTGAAACAGTAAAGAAGGCTTCGGTTGCCGGTCAAAAACCAACCGTAGAACGTCGTAAGGTTACTGCTGTAATTCTGCCCAAAGTTCGAATTCTCAGTTTGGCAGATAACAAACAGCAAGGTGGCGATGAGGTAGTATTGGCTTTACCACCGAGTCAGGCGAACACATTGCTCGCTGCTCAGGCACAAGGTGTTGAGTTGTACCCCGCATTGCGTAAATCTCATGATGATTCAAATCTTAACCGCTTGGATACTGGCGTAGTCAGCAGCTCTACCTTCAGCAAACTTGTTGAAGGTGTTAACGATGTTGTGATTCCGCATGTTCCGAGTAAAACAAAATAACAAAGAAAGAGAAAGAAAAAATGAAAAAAATCTTTTCGTTGCTGGCTGTTCTTGGTACAGTTCTGTCCCTTTCAGCCGCAGAAGCAAAACTGCTCAGAATCCCGGTGGGATCTTTGAGTGTCGTTGACGTACCTTTCAAGGTAGAGAACGTCAGTATCAGTAACAAGGACATCGTCCGTGTTGAAACCCTCAGCGATCGTCAGGTTCGCATCAACGGGTTGAAAATCGGTGTGACCGATGTGCAGTTGCTTGGCAGCAATATGTCTCAGGTTTACAGCGTGACTGTGATCAACGACATCCGTGAGACTTTTAACGCCCTGAAGCGCGACTTGAGCGATGTTTCTGAAATTGACCTTGCCATCAATAATGGTCGTATCGTTCTGCGTGGTGAAATCAATAATATTTCCAACTGGATTTTGAAACGCAAGGTTACCGAAGCCTATGGCTCTGTGATTCTTGACCTGACCACCTATCATCCGACCCCGGAAGTCATGCTCAGCTTGCAGAAAAACTTTGAAAAAGCCGGTTTTAAAATCGTTCGTAAGGATGCTGCAACTAAGCCTGGCGAACTGGCAATCACTCAGATTGGAGAAATGCTGACCGTTACCGGTTCAGTTTACAATCCTGCTGATTTGAAAACCATTGACAGCATTTTGCGTGCTCAACCCTGGTTGACCCTGAACACCTCTGCTACTTCTACGGATGCGGCATTGGTCAAAGGATTTGTCAATGTACAGGTTGTTCCTGAAATGCTGCAGATTGATATTGTTCATATCGCTCTTGAAAAAGCTGATGTGGAAAGAATTGGTAACAACATTAACGGACTTGGCAACTTCCTGTCAGGAGCAATCAGTCTTGATGGTGTTCTTTCCGCTTTGCGTCTGCGTGGTGAAAAGACTAACTATGGCGCTGGCAGCTTCAATGGTACCAATTATCCCGGAAGCGGAGCTGGTTTCATGGCTCAGGGCGGCGGTTCCCTCACTGGAGCATTGGCTTTCCTCGGTCAAAATGGTGTTGTGCGCGCCCGTCGTGCAGGCTTCCTGACTTTTAAGAGTAATGACACTCAGGATTTTCGTAAAATGCACAGCGGTGGCACCCTTTACCTCGGTTCTGTTGGAGTCAACGGTGCAACTGTTATCTCCAATCTTACCGAAGTTGAATACGGCTTGATTCTTCAGGTAAAAGGCGGTTTGACCGGTGCAGACAATGTGTCCATCGAACTCAAGCAGGAACTTAGCTATCCCTCTCAGAGTGTCGCTCCCCAGGGAACTCAGTTCGATCTGAAGAAATTTTCAACGAATACTTCAATCACTTGCAAAATCGGCGAAACCATTGCTGTCGGTGGTCTTAAAGAATTTTTGCAGATGAATACAACTTCCGAGTCCATTCCGTATTTGCGTAATGTTCCCGGTTTGAAATGGTTGATCTCTCAGGATTCTGACAATTTCAATGAAACTGAAATTCTGACTCTGGTTTGTGTTCGCAGAATGGCCAAGGCATCCGCTATTGACCCTGTTGCTGTTGAACTGGATAAAATGAAAAAAGCAGAAGACAAGCAGATCAAAGATCGCGAAGCCGATAAACATAAGAACGACGGCAAATGGTATGAATTCTGGAGATGGTAATTTAACCATTTGCAAATAAGGAGTTTCTTATGTATCTCATCATCAAAGGCAGAAGCGAAAGTTTCAGAAGTGTTTCTCTTGACGGAGAAAAATCAAGTTGGTTGATCGGCAGAGATCCCAATTGCGATATCGTATTGAAAGCCAGCCAGATTTCGCGGCGTCATGCTATGATTTCGTTGGAGGATGGCGAGTTTTTTATTGAGGATTGCAATAGTTCTCTTGGCGTTTTTGTCAACGAAAGTAAAATAACCGAAAAGACAAAAATTGCTGTCGGCAACCTCATCCGTCTTTGTTCCTATGAACTTTTGCTCTCCTTTGAGGATGTGGAAGAGGAAGAATCCCCGGATGAATCTGAACAAACAGTAATGATTTCTGACATTCAGAAATTCCGGGGGGCTTTCTTTAATCAGGGACGTTTCCAAAGCGAGTACAAATCAGTCAATCTTTTGTATACAGATGAGATGATGAAGCTGAAAAAACGTATTCACGAAAAGATTTTAAGCGAGATGAACCTGCCTGCGATCCATGTGCGGGATTTGGCTAAAGCTGAAACCAGAGTACGCTTGGATCGTGTTCTTACGCGGGTAATGCGTGAATTCTGGCATGAAATTCCCCGCAATATTTCCCCGGAAATTTTCAAGGAGGGAATTGTTGATGAATTGATCAACTATGGACCGATTTCTCCTTTACTCCGGGCAGATGATATTACAGAAGTAATGATTAATGGTCCTGATTTGATTTTTGTTGAGCATGAAGGTAAACTGTTTGAAACAGGGATTCGTTTCTTTAATGATCAACATCTTTTATCAGTCATCCAACGAATTGTTGAACCTCTGGGTAGGCATATTGATGAAGCTAGTCCCATGGTGGACGCCCGTTTACCCGATGGTTCCCGAGTGAATGCGATCATACCTCCATTGGCTATTGATGGTGCGTTGGTCACGATCCGGAAGTTTGCCAAAAACAAATTGACAACAGAGGATCTTATTGATTATGGTTCTTTAACTGATGAAATGGCCCAATTTTTGTCATTTGCAGTAAAATATAAGCAGAATATCATTATTTCCGGTGGTACAGGTTCCGGAAAAACAACTTTGTTGAATGTATTAAGCCAGTTCATTCCTTTGGATGAACGTCTGGTGACGATTGAAGACTCTGCCGAATTGAAACTGACTCACCGGAATCTTGCCCGGCTTGAGTCCAGAACAGCCAACATTGAAGGGAAAGGTAAGGTTTCTATCAGAGACCTTCTGGTTAATGCTTTGCGTATGAGACCGGACCGGATCATTATCGGAGAATGTCGTTCCGGTGAAGCTCTTGATATGTTGCAGGCAATGAATACAGGACACGATGGAGCCTTAACAACGGTACACGCAAACAGCCCCCGTGACTCTTTGAGCCGTTTGGAGAATATGGTTCTTATGGCAGGTGTTGAATTACCTGTCTCCTCTATAAGAGAACAGGTTGCTTCTGCCATCAACTTTGTTGTGCAACAAAGCCGCTTGGGCGATGGCTCAAGAAAAATTACACAAGTTACTGAAATCACAGGACGGGAAGGCAATACCATCCTGATGCAGGATATTTTTGTCTGGAAGCAGGAAGGTGTTGATGAGAACGGAAAATTTTATGGACATTTTGAAGCAACAGGGCACATCCCCAAATTTGTTTCTGCATTGCGGGAACGGGGTGTCCTTGATATAGATATGAGCCTCTTTGCCAAAGGAGAAAAAATATGACAAATCAATATTTTGTTTTAGGAATTGTTTTCTTTGCTGCCTTTATCGGAGCATTGGTGTTGATACCATTGTTTTCTGCACATTCTTCTTATTTGGCTACCTTAAACAATTCTTCTTATGACGAAAAACAAATTCTGATTCGAAAACGTAATATTCAAGCCGGATTTTCTCTTGGTATTTGTATTTTTGCTCTGATTGTTGCTGCCGGCTGGTGTATGGATTTTTCCTGGTATATATATTTACCGGTCGCATTATTGCTCTGTGCAGCAGTATACAGGCTTCCCGCAATAATCAACAAGAAAATAGCGGTAAAAGGCTTAAGGGATTTTGATGACGGTATGCTTGATTTTACTGTTTTGATCCTGAACAGTTTGAAAGCAGGTTTATCTCTGACAGGAGCGATTGAAGCTGCTCTTGAAAATACTTCCGGAGCTATCTATGACGAATTTTCTCTTATGTTGAAAGAACATCGTTTGGGATTGGAGTTACCGATCGCTATCAACAATATGACTCAACGCAATGACAGTGAAAATTTGCAGTTGTTTGCTCTTACGATTTCAGTATGTATGAAGACCGGTGGTAGTATGGTTGATGTACTTGAACATGTTGTTGCAACAATTCGTCAACGCGGAGAATTTCAAGATAAGGTCAAAACGATGGTTGCTCAATCAAAATTTGAAGCATTGGCAATTTCTCTTTCTCCATTGGCAGCCCTGTTGATTCTTTATGCTGTCAAGCCTGATTTCGTATATCCCATGCTTGTTCACCCGATAGGATGGTGTGCAATGGCATTTGTTTGTTTTTGGGAAATTATCGGTTTTATCATTATCAAACGGGTTGTAACCGTCAAATTCTAACGGAGATAAATATGACTACGGAATACTTGATTACATACGCTTTGATATTTGGAGCAGTATTCAGCCTGATAATTTTTGTCAGTACATTGAGTAAAAACAGAAACTTATCTCAATACAAGAATCTGCCGATTTACTTTTATATGTTTCAGGGAGCTATCACCTTTTTTTCTTTGGAAATTGGTTCCATGCTGGTAAAAAGTTCTTCGAAAAATAAATTAAAAATGGAAAAGATGCTCCGCCAATCAGCTCTTTCACTTCAAGTTCAGGATGTTTATGGAGCTGCAATCGTATTAGCTCTTATTTTTGGCATCATTGGCGGTATAGTGTTGTTTATGTTAAAAATGGCTTTGCCGTTAAAACTTCTTCTGGGGACTATTTTTATTGTTATTGGTGCAATTATTCCATTCTTCAATATTTGGCAAATTGCCCAGAAACGTTCCGAAGAAATTTTAAGGGATCTCCCTTTCATTATAGATATCATATCATCTTCTATGAATGCAGGTTTGGATTTTAATGCTTCAGTCGCTCATCTTTCAGAAATAAAAAACAAAGATCATGTTGTTCTTAAAGATGAATTTATGTCCTACCTCAAAGAGGTTCAATTGGGCAAATCCAGAGCTGAAGCTTTGCGTGATATGGAAAAGAGAATTTGCGTAAAAGAATTCAGCAGATTTATTTTTGCTATTTTACATGGTATTGAAACCGGTGTTTCAATCGTTGAAGTAATGAGAGTACAAGCTGTCGAAATCCGCCGACTTCGTTCTACTTTAGCGGAACAGGAGGCCGCTAAAGCACCTTCTAAAATGATTGTTCCAATGGTGATTTTCATTTTTCCCTCTATGTTTATCATCATTTTTACGCCAATTTTAATAAAAATGAAAGATTCTCCAATCTTTTCATTTCTCAAATGGTAAATTCAACCCGGGAGTCACGTCAAAATGAGTTACCAGCTTAAAAATATTTCTGACAAAGATTTTGGTACGATTTATGAATTGCAGTCAGGCAAGAATCTGCTTGGCAGATCACGATCGGCAACAATCCGGATTTTATTGGATGATATATCCGGAAAACAATGCATCCTCCATTCTAACGGGTTGCAAGTAAAACTTGAAAACCTGAGCCGTTTTGGAACAAGAGTGAATAACAGTAAAGTTACTGAATCTGTTGATTTGGTCGAAGGAGATATTATCACCTTGGGGGCAAAGTGTAAATTAATTTTGGAGAAACAATCAGAAGATTCTCTGGCTATAGAAAAAGAGATGCTTCTTGTAGGAGAAAATGATCCTGTACATGATACAGTTATTGAGCCACCGCCTGAAGAACAACCGAATTCTTCAGTATTTTCTTCTTCTAATGACAATATCGGTGAAGTGACAGAAACAGCTTCGAGTACAACAACCGATAAGAAACAGGTTATAGAACAAACCTCTGATGAAAAACTTGAAAATGAAAAAATTTTTCTTGAAGAAGAGATTCTTAAAGAAAAAACTTTGACTGGATCTATTGAGGAAGATGCAACCGCAGCTACTCGATTTATCGGCGACTTGCCCCAAGCCAATACCTTAACCAGCGAAGTAGAAGAAGATGTCACTGCCGCGACTCGATTTGTAAGTGATCTGCCCCAGGAAAATTCTTTTTCAGCAGATAAGGAAGATGATGTTACAGCGGTGACTCGTTTTGTGAGTGATCTGCCCCAAGACAACACCTTGGCCAGTGAAGTGGAAGAAGATGTCACTGCCGCGACTCGATTTGTAAGTGATTTGCCCCAGGAAAATTCTTTTTCAGCAGATAAAGAAGATGATGTTACAGCGGTGACTCGTTTTGTGAGTGATCTGCCTCAAGAGGAGATAAGAACTTCAGAGGAAGCAAATGATTTGACTGCAGTTACCAGGTTTGCCAGTGATATTTCAGATGACTCCAAGACTCAAGACGCTTTAACAGACGACCACACCGCTGTTACCAGATTTGCAGATGAACTTTTAACTGATGACAAACAAAATCCGGAAGATGAAACCGCAGTGACTCGCTTTGCGGAAAATGAAGATGCAGTACAAGTAGAAAATTATGATGCGGATGTAACTCTGACACAGTTTGCTGCTGATATTTCCACAAAACCGGCAAGACGTTCTTTGTGGCAGATTATTGCAGGATTATTTTCCCATAATAAAAAAACGATTGAAAAAAACGAGAAAATAATTACGGGCAATACTGATGAGTTTCCCGACGGAACTTCATCAGAGGATCTTACGATATCATCTGATGACAAAAACGAGAGTCAAGACATTCCAGTCGGGATTTTGTTATCTGATGATAAATCTGAAGATGAAGCAAACAGTGACAACACAGATCAAGAAACTATGGAGACGAAAGTCGAATCGACGCTCCATGAGGATATCACGATGGTTACAGCTGTAACGATGGCGACCTCTTGTGCTGAAAATGTTCCAGAAAACACAGAGAGTGATGATGAGGTTTCTGAGCAAAAAACAGTTGAGCCAGATACAGACGAAGATACCATAAATGCGGCAAAAAGCCAAGATTTAACATTCGCTGATGCCGATTCCCCAACCAAAGACAATATTGAAGAATCAAGAATTAAAGCAGATGAAAAAAATACTGAAGGCTCTACTGCCGCATCTGATGCCACAGAAAGTACAGACGCAGTAAAAACACGTCCATTGCCTATACCTGTTGATTTAGCGGTGCTTTCAGAAGATTCAGAGAGTATGGAACAACTTGAAGAAGAAATACAACAACAAAGAGGTTCTGAAGAATTTTTTGAAGAAGAAGACTCAGGCGATAAAACTAATCCGGATCCAGATGACATAGCGACATTCTTTGAGGAAGAGGAATCGGACAGTACCGAAAAAACAAATATCAATGAGACTCAAATGCTGCAAACCCGTATTGCCAGTATTGATGAAATCAATTATATCAAAGATCAGGTAAAACGCAGACAACAGAAGCGTTTCTTTGTTCGTGCAGCAGTATTTGCCTCTATTGCTTTTGCATTGTTTGTCATCTGGCATCTCCGGGCACCGCAGCAGGAAAGTGAACTGTCGTGGCCAATAACTAAAGATTCTCAAAAATCCATTGGAACAGTTGTTCCATTTGAACAAGGTTGGCAGGATGGAGGTTTTGACATTTTTTATCCGGATTGTGGGCAGAAAACTATTGTTGAAAAAGACGGAAAGAAACGTTTGACTGTTAAAACATATATAGGAAAACGGATTGACACTCCGTTAAGAATAAACATGACCAGATTCAAAGATTTACAAAGTCTGGAAGAAAGCCGAAAGCAGTCTTTTGCTCGGTTATTAACTGTTATGATGAAGAATAAAAAGGAATTATACACCTTTGATAAAAATTCTTCCATTATCTTCTTGGGACGTCACAATGGTATCATGTGCAATGTCATTTCTTATCAAAAAGATCAGGATAATAAATCGTATTGGGGCAAACTGTACTTTTTTAAGCATGGAATGTTTTCCTATTGTTTGACGGCAGAAGTTCCCTTTGATGACAAAAACAGAGCAAAACAATTGCTTGAAGATAATAATTTTATAGATATCAGTAAACGCTTTGAATATCTGTATTGGGAAGGCAGCGGAGATTTCCGCAGGGGAGACATTCTGACACGCATTGATGAAATCGAAGATGATGTCCGGCGCAAATCCCCATTCCAAATTTCTAATTTGGAACGGGGAATACAGAGTATTTTGATACAAGCCAGTCTTGACAGTAATGCGAAATTGAAGGAAAAAGGCTTGGAATTACTTGAAAAGCTTCGCAAGAATGAGGATGAACTTTATCGGGAATATGTTGGTAAATGGTTGCTTGCAAAAGCAACA
>JAZSHD010000185.1:0-9173 GCA_045533055.1 Victivallaceae bacterium
CGCAAATAGATAAATGCCGGGAAAAGGTTTGGAAAAAAGGGGTGGAGTTTGAGGAGGGGAAAAAGGACCTTTCCTCAAAAGGTCTTTTTCCCCTCCTCAAGTACCGCCCCTTATTTGTTTGTAAGGGGTTAATATAAAGTAGTTTTGCTCTCTGGATAGTGGTTTGAATAGATCACTGTTATCCGGAGGGCAGTTCTGCATTTCAAATCAGGAGATGTTTAAAGTTATGCAGGCAAAGAAGCGTCGCAAATATATGCTGCAAACTTACGGCAACGAAAGTTTGAAGAAAACATCGGAGAAAGTCACGGTTTTTGACCGGGAGCTTAACGAACTTGTCCGTACCATGACCCGAGCAATGCATGAACTTAACGGTATTGGTCTGGCGGCGGTGCAGATCGGTGTGCATAAGCGGTTGGTCGTTATTGATGTACCTCAAAGCAGTATGGGCAATCCGCCCACTCCGGGCGAAATACAATTGTTGCCTCAGATGCCGCTGGCTTTGGTGAATCCGGAAATAATTGAGTTCGGCAGCGATTTGGAGCCTTACGATGAAGGGTGTCTGTCGGTACCGGAAATTTATGCCCCGGTAGTGCGGCCGCGTTTGATCAAGGTGCGGGCACAGGATCTGACCGGAGCAAGTTTTGAGTTTGAGTGCGGTGGACTGCTTGCCAGATGTATTCAGCATGAAGTCGATCATCTGAACGGTTTCGTATTTATAGACCGCTTGACCGATGAGGTCAAAGCAACGGTTGCCAATGAGCTTGCGGCTTTGGAACGCCGGGGCAAAAAATTCAATTTTCAGCGGGAAATCAAGGCATGAAGACCAATTTTTTCCGGGCTCTCTTCGGCAGTTGTGCCGGTTTGGCAATCTTTGATCGCCTGAAAGAGCAGAGTTTTGCCCGGTCAGTTTGTCATTTGTTTTTGATGTCGATAATTTCGGCAGCGATAATTGGTGCCGGGGTCTTTCCGGTGTTGAAAAAATCTTTGCACAATTCGCTGGAAATATTCGAGGAAAACTGTCAGGGAATAGTTTGTACCAAAGACCGCATCGAACCGGAATTAAATCCGGAAAAAGCCCGTTCTTTTGTGCTTCATGGAATATTGTCCGTAACTTATTTGCCGGTAAATGCTGAAGTTTTGCCGGAGAATTTTCAGCAGGAGTGCAATCAAGGCTTGCTGTGGAGTGCGGACGGCAGATTTTTGTTGTGGAAAAATCCTCATGGTGACAAGTTTGTTGCAAATCAAATGCTTGATCCGCTGGGGGCGACCGGCGGCACACCGCTTTCCGGCAAAAGTGCTTTGCTGGAAGAATTGAAAAAAACTCCCGGAGTCGTGCTGAAACTGGAAGCCGGGGAGCGGGAAATTCTTACTGCCAGCAAGCTGAAAGCTATGCTTGAGCTGGTTGCGATCATTGGGGTTGCCGCTATGCTCATGTGCAAAACTCTGTTGGAAGTTATTCTGTATATAGGTATGTTTGCGGTGGTAACGCTTTTGATGAATATGAATCGGCCTGACCGGTTGCCATTCAAGCAGATGATTGTGCTGGCGATTTATGCCGGATTTCCGCCCATGCTTATCGGCAGTACGGCGGAAGCGTTGCGTTTGCCGTATTTGAGCTTTAATATGATATATGTATTGGGTATGACCTTTTATCTGATCGTGATCATGAACCGCCTGGAACGGCTGCGGCAGGAGCAGCAATGGCGGGATGAAGGTCGTTAAATTGTTGTAAGGAATAATGTTATGCAGAAAGATGATTTTTGCCGGATCGTGAATTGGTACCCAGTGTTGGGCGAGCACAGCATGCCTGCGGTTTTTTTGAAGCTGAATGCAGACGATATAAAACTGTTGGCTGACGGTGTCGGCAATGGCGAGGCGGTCAATTCGGTGGTTGCCCGTTTGAAGAAGGTAATGCGTGGAGGAGCGTTGGATAACTACTTTATCTCCACAGATTTGTGTTCACCGACCGATACAGAACGCTTTGAAGCCAAACGCGGGGCGGTTCATTCAGCGGAAAGTGCGTGGTATTTTCTTGCCAATTCAGCTAAAGTCCGGCAGGCTGCCGCTGACGGCAAGGTGGAATATCTGGCAATCAGACCTTTTGTGCGGATCGACCGTACCCGGGAGTTCCGGCTTTTTGTAAAAGATGGCGAATTGCGTGCCATGAGTCAGTATAATCTGACCCGGCACTTCCGGCGTTTGGAAGGAATTAAAGAAAATTTGTATGCTGTTGTCTGTAAATGGTTTGAAGAAATAAAATGTAATCTGCCGATCAAAGATGTGGTAATAGATATTTTTCTGGAAAACGATGACAAGGCAGTCAAAATCATTGATTTGAATTGCTGGGGCGAGCCGACCGATCCATTGCTGCTGCGGACTTTTGAGCAGGATTGGGCGGCGGTTTCCGGAATAAAATTGATGTTGCCGCCTACCAGGATATCCGGCGATGTGGCAGTAAGTTTTTAATGTTTGATTCGGGGTTGATCTAATGAAAGTATTGCTGTTTTTTTACAATTTGGTTTTGCCGCTGGGGTTTATCTTTTTTGTGCCGGGATTGCTGTGGAAACTCTGGCGTCGGCCGGGCTGGAAAAAGACCTTCAGTGAACGCTTTGGTTGCTATAAAAAAGAGCGGAAAATCGAGCTTGCAGCATACAAAAATGGTATTTGGATACATGCTGTAAGCGTAGGCGAAAGCGTTATAGCTTTGGCTTTGAGCAAAAAATTACGCAGTCAATACCCCAATTTGCCTATTGTGATCTCTACCGGCACCACCACCGGACAGGAGTTGGTTCGCAAGCAGCTGCCGGAAGGAGCCGCTGCCATATTCTGCCCCATGGATTTTCTCTGGATGGTGAAAAAAGTGTTGCGGATGCTTGAGCCGGAAATGCTGGTGATTTTTGAAACGGAAATTTGGCCCAATTTGATCGTTCAGGCAAAGAAACGGGGCGTAAAAACAGCTTTGGTCAATGCACGGCTTTCGGATCATTCGGCAAAAGGGTATAAGAGATTTAAATTTTTCTTTGCCCCATTGTTAGCAAAATTCGATGTCATTGCAGCTCAAAGTCAGGGCGACAGGGAGCGTTTTCTGCAAGTATCGCCCAATGCCAATGTGCAGAATTGCGGCAATTTGAAGTTTGATCAAAGTGTTCCGGATAATTTGCAAGCTGCGGATTTGGCTGAATACTTTGGCGGTGGCGAATATAAAGTCATTCTGGGGGCCAGTACCCACCCCGGCGAAGAAGCGGTGATCGGTGCAAGTTTCAAAGAGCTTTATCAAGCCAACGATAAGCTCCGGCTGGTTTTGATCCCACGCCATGCTGAACGGGGTGACGAGGTTATGCAAGCTATGGCAAAGCTGGAAATCGGTACTGCCCGCCGCAGCAACGGCGATAAAGCCGGAGATAAAATACTCTGTTTGTTGGCTGATACCACTGGTGAAATGCTTAAATTTATGAAAGTATCTGACATTGTGATCATGGGTAAAAGCATTGCCGGGCACGATGAGGGGCATAACCTTATTGAACCGGCTTTGCTGAAAAAAGCCATCGTTACCGGAAGCGTGCTGCGTAATTTCCGATTTTTGATGCAGGTGCTTACCGGCAAAAATGCCATTAAAACAGTTTCTGCCGATAGCGAATTGACTGGCGTTTTAGCTGAATTGCTCAATAATGACGATTTGCGAAACGATTTGGGCAACAAGGCATTTGCTGCTATATCCGAACACTCCGGAGCTACTGAAAAAACTTTGTCGGCTTTGAGCAAACTTATTTGATGAATATACCCGATCTATCCGTATACCCGGTAACGCAAGTTGCCGATAAAGTCCGTCTGGCTCTTGCGGAACACAAAAAAGCGGTGTTGAGTTCGCCTACCGGTTCCGGGAAAAGTACGGTGCTGCCGCTGCTGCTCTTAAACGAACCGTGGCTGGCTGGCCGCAAGATCATTATGCTGGAACCCCGCCGGATCGTTGCTTATGCTGCAGCCAATCAGCTGGCACGCAATCTGGGGTGCGAATTGGGGTCGCTGGTGGGCTACCGCATGCGGCTTGACCGCAAAGTTTCGGCAGCTACCCGGATCGAAGTTGTCACCGAAGGTATGCTTACAGCTCAAATCCAGCATGATCCGCTGCTTGAGGATGTAGGGTTGATCATCTTTGACGAATTCCATGAGCGGGGTTTGCAATCCGATCTGGCACTGGCTTTGGCGTTGGATACTTGCGAGGCGTTGCGGGATGATTTGCGGATTCTTGCCATGTCGGCAACCATTGATTGCACCAAAACTTCTGAACTCCTTGATCATGCACCGGTTATAGAGAGTATGGGACGCTCTTATCCGGTAGATATAAACTATTTGCCCCGCCGTACAGATATAACTTTAAGTGAAAGTGTTGCCAACGCTGTTACACTGGCATACGGCGAAAATTCCGGCAGTATTCTGGCTTTTCTGCCGGGGGAAGGGGAGATCAGAACTTGCGAAGAATTGCTGAAAAAGCGTATTGTGTCGCCGGAAAGCTATATTGTTCCATTATATGGCAGGCTGGATAATGCTTTGCAGCGGCAAGCCATTGAACCGGCACCGGCAGGCTGCCGCAAAATCGTTTTGGCTACTGCCATTGCCGAAAGCAGTTTGACTATTGATGGCGTAAATATTGTGGTTGATTGCGGTTTTACCAAACAATCACGCTATAATGTCAGTAATGGCTTATCCCGGCTGGAAACGGTTCCCATTTCTCAAGCCGCCGCCGATCAGCGTTCAGGCCGGGCAGGGCGGACTGCTCCCGGGGTGGCGTACCGATTGTGGAGCGAAATTGAGCATAGTAAGCGTGAACTTCTCCGTTCAGGCGAAATAAGTTACAGCGATTTGACCCAGCTGGTGTTGGAGCTGGCGGCATGGGGCGTAAATGATCCGGACAAGCTGAAATTTATGGAAAGACCGCCGGAAAGTTTATGGCAGTCGGCAAAAAAATATTTGCAGAGCATAAATGCTCTTGACGGTAACGGCAGTATAACCGCTCATGGTAAAATGCTCCATAAGTGTTCGTTGAGTATCCGTTCCAGCCATTTGGCGGCAACGGCGATCAAACTTGATATGGCAAAAACCGGCATCGGACTGGCGGCGTTGCTGGATGCTGTGGATATGAGGCGTAATCCATACACCAATATAAGTGATATGTTGAGTGTTATAGATAGCGACAAAAGGTTTTATCAAGCTAATCAGCTCGCTCTGCAAGTTGCCCGGCGTTTGAAAGCGGAATATTGTGATAACGCACAACTCTCTGCCGGAGCTTTGCTGGCGATCGCTTTTCCGGAGCGGGTGGCAAGGCGGCGGGGCGAAATGGGCGAGCTTAAATATCTGCTTGCCAGCGGCAAAGCTGCTGAATTCCGGGAAATGGTCAATGTTGCCGGCAATGAATTCATTGTGGCTTTAGAGTTGGACGACCGACCGGAAAATGCTCTAATCCAGCTGGCGACCGGCGTTGAACTCTGGGAGCTGGAAGAATATTTGCCGGAGTGGTTCAAGGAAGAAGTCCAGTTGAAAATCGACTCTGCTGAATCAACAATAGAGTGCAGTTCTTTGCGTAAATTCGGGTCATTGGTTTTGAACAAAGTTCGCAGCAATGCCCCGGAACGCAGCGAGCTTGCTCATGCTCTTGCGGAAACTGTTCGCCGCAGCGGCTTGAGTATGCTGCGTTTGCCGGAAAGTGTAAAAAAACTGCAAAGCAAGTTGGAATTTATCCATAACTACGATTGCAGCAACGATTTGCCGCTGTTGAATGATGAGTATATCCTTGAACATATCGAAGAGCTGTTTTACAGTTTTCTGCCGGAAAAGTTCAGCAAAAATATGCTGAAAAATATTGATTGGCACAATGCGGTCTGCTCGCTGCTGGACTACCGTCAGCAGCAGGAACTTGCCCGGCTGCTCCCCGCAACTCTCCGGCTGGAAAATAACCGGGAATTCAAGGTGGATTACACCACTTTGCCGCCTTCGCTTGCCGGAAAATTACAGCACTTTTTCGGCGTAAGAAAACAGCCCGCACTGCTCAACGGCAAAGTTAAACTGACTGTAATAATGTTAAGTCCGGCAGGGCGTCCGGTGCAGACCACCTCCGACATCGGCAACTTTTGGACAGGCTCATACAAACTTGTCCGCAACGACCTTAAAGGCCGATACCCCAAACATGACTGGCCGGAAAATCCATAAAAAAAACGCCTTGATCCCTATTGGTTTGAGAGTCAAGGCGTTTAGGATATGGTAATATTATTTGCTGTTCTTTGCCACAAAGCGTTTGATTCGGTGCAACGCTTCAATGATTTGATCTTCTGCTGTGGCGTAACATGCCCGCACATAACCTTCGCCGCCGGGCCCGAAGGCTGAACCGGGGACAACAGCCACGCTTTCTTCTTTCAGCAAACCTTCGGCAAACTCACGGGAGGTCATGCCGGTCGATTTGATGCAGGGAAATGAGTAGAATGCACCTTTGGGCATTACGCAATCCAAACCGGCATCCCGCAAGCCTTTGACGATGATATTACGCCGTTCCCAATAGCTGTCACGCATGACCAGCATATCTTTGCGGGCACTTTTAAGGGCTTCCAGTGCTGCTTCCTGGGCAGTTATGGGGGCACACATAATGGCGTACTGATGGATCTTATACATGGCATCCATAATAACTTTAGGCCCGCAGACATAGCCGATACGGAATCCGGTCATGGCAAATGCCTTGGAAAAACCGTGCAAAAAGATCGTCCGCTCTTTCATGCCCGGCAGACTGGCAATGGATACATGTTTGCAATCGTCGTAGACCAGCTCCGAATAGATTTCGTCTGTTATAACAATAAGATTGTTTTCAATGGCAATATCGGCTATCTGCTGCAAAGTTTCTCTGCTTGCCACTGCTCCGGTGGGATTGCAGGGAAAGTTCAGCAGCAATACTTTGCTTTTGGGGGTGATGAGTTTACGCAGATTTTCCGGATTTACGCTGAATTCATCCACATCGCTGGTGACCAGCGGTACCGGTACCCCCCGTGCCATCAGAACTTCTGCCGGATACGATACAAAGCAGGGCGTGGTGTAAATAACTTCATCCCCCGGATCTATCAATGCCCGCATCGCCAGATCCAACGCTTCGCTGACCCCGATGGTCACCAGACATTCACTGGCAGGGTCGTAAGATACATCGTAATATTTCCCGAGGTAGTCGCAAATGCCTTTACGCAACGACGGCAGCCCTGCGTTGGAGGTGTACGATGTATGCCCCGCTTCCAATGAATATATTGCACTTTCCCGGATGTTCCACGGGGTTGTAAAATCCGGCTCCCCTACGCCCAATGAGATCACATCAGTGCGGCCTGCGACCAGATCGAAAAACTCACGGATGCCGCTTTTGGGTAAGTCGCGTACCGGAGCTACGATGAATGATTCTGCTGAAAATTCCGCCTTTGCCGTACTCATTTTTATTTTCTCCTGAATTTATGTTGTTCCGTGTCAGCAAATTTGCTAACCCGTGTCAGTTTTGTATTAAATTTACTACGCTATTTGCAATAATGCAAGTCTTTTTCGTGAAAGAAGCCAAATTTTATAAGAAAAACTGCATGTATTTTGCATAAAAGTCAATGTTTTTGAAATATTGTGCAGATTTTTCTGTCGGGAAAACAGCCTTCCTGTTATTGGTGATTGTAAAAAGAAAAACTTCTGCTGTTATACAAATACCACCTGAATCGATCTCTGTCAACAATTTAATGTTGTAAAAGCGATGGCTTGTATTGTAAAATATTACGATAATAACTTAAAATAAGTTTACCGTATATTTCTGGAAGAACTTTTTACAATCAAAACATCAAATCACGGGCAGACGATCAACCGTTCAGTTGTTTCGCTATCTTCCAGCAGTCTGCCGGAAACCTTGTATTTCTTCAGCTGGAATGTGGTAGCTGTAGAAATAACCCCGTCTGTGGTGGCGAGTTTTTCCGCAACAAATGCCGCCACTTCGTGCAGGCTGTTGCCTTTGACCATCACCAGCAGATCGCAGCTGCCGGATACCAGTGATAGGTCGGTCACTTCCGGGAATCGGGCAATGCGTTTGGCAGGCGTGTCAAATCCGCCTTCACGGCGGGGGGCGATCTTGACTTCGATAACTGCTTCCACAATGTCAGCAGTGTTGCTTTCCGGCAAAATGGCTTTGTAGCCGATGATCTGCCGGTCGGCAATAAGTTCGTTCATCAAAAGGCGGACAGCATCTTCGCTGCAATTAAGGCGGGTCGCCAGGCTGGTAATGCTCAAAGAGGCATCCCGTTCAAGAATATTAAGTAAGCGTTTTTTCATTTTTTTCATTCCATATATTAAAATTATTTTTGCGGGCGTTTCTCAAATTTTTCGCAATCATCCATGGGATCGACCGGTTTGTTGTCTATTTCGCAACGATCCACAAATGGGTGTTTGAGAAAGTGTTTGCAATCTTTGCAGAAACGCTTTTCTTCGTCAGCGGCGGCAAGCCGCACCGTAGCCGATGGCGCTGCACCCAGCAGCATGCCAAGCTGTTCGAGTTTTTTCTCATTGCCGCCCGCCGCAGTTTCACTGGCTTTGTATTCTTCCAATTCTGCACCGCAAAGCATGCATACAAGAACTTTGCCGACAGTGGTAAAGCCGTCCATTTTATTCTTCAGCTTTGCCATCGACTCTTCTTTGCAAGCGGGGCAGATTATTTTTTCATTTGGAAGCATATAACAAATTATCCTTTTATAATTGAAACCAACTTATATTATATCACAGTCTATTAAAAAATGCAAATATTGTTGCATAAAAAATACCTGTGTCAATTTGTCCCGGCAGGCTGGGTCAAGATGTCCCGTTTTGTTCAAATCAGAATTATTTTTGAGCTTGCAGTAAAATTGGCACGCATATTGCTTAAAAAACAGTGTAAACAAAAAATCAACCTATGGAGGTGTAATATGAATATGGAAAAATTTACCAACCGCAGTCGTGAAGCACTGGTCAACGCTCAAAATCTGGCGATAGCTTCCCGGCACACCCAGCTTACGGACTTGCATTTGTTCAAGGCATTGCTTGAACAGCAGGATGGTCTTGCCAGCAATATACTGTCAAAAATGAATATCAATGTTCAGAACTTGCTCTCTGCTGTGGATGCGGCTCTTGCCAGAGAACCGCATTTT
>JAZSHD010000202.1:0-5571 GCA_045533055.1 Victivallaceae bacterium
AACTTTCTAAATCTGGAAGCCGTGCTGAAGGCATGTGAAAAAGGGAAAAGCCAATCAAACAAACCGCCACCGCCGGTACCCAAACAAATGGAATTTTATTTTTGAATACATTTGAACTCAAAAACAAGGATTTGACAAAAGAGGGTGGCTTTATTCAAGAAATACCAAGCTCAAACTATGTCAAAAAACACCATTTTTACAAAATTATGGGATTTCTGTGAAAAAAAATGAAAAAAATTTGACCAACAGAACTCAAGTGAACAATAGAAGTCCACTTGACTGTTTTATATTATGACAAAGAAACACCACAAGGAGGTTGTTATGAAAAGAAATTGTGTTATTCTCAAATGGAATCCGGCTATTTCTTCTTACAGCATGTGCCGTTTCCTGAACAATATTTCCTGGAGCGAACCGGAATCAGATTGGAGCATTTATGAACACGACAAAGTAAAAGCTGGAGATCAGTTTTTTATGCTCAAAGTCGGCATCGGCACTTGCGGGATCGTGGCTTCTGGTATCATCACCAGTGATCCGGCGGTCGGCGATGATTGGAGTGGTCGGGGACGGAAGGTATATTACTCTGATTACGAGTGTTCTCTTATGATCAACCCTGAAACACTGCCTATTCTTGAGCGCAGTGTACTGGAAGACAACATTCCCGGTTTTGATTGGAATGGCGGACACTCCGGCGCAATGCTGACAGATGAACAAGCTTCCGTGCTGAACCGGCTTTTTGATAAGTATCTGCGTGAAAACGCAGGAATCTTCATTGATCGGCTGGAACTGATAGAAAAGCGCGATATGGACAATGATCAAATCTACATAGATACAGAACTTCTTGACAAAATACAAGGTAAATAATTATGGTTATGCTGGCAGGAAATCTGGCGTTCAGTCCTGAATTTGAAAAAGCCAAGGCGGATTTGCAGTCTGCCCGGGAAAAATATGCTGTTATGGTGGAAGAATATACTCACTTGACCGGCGTAGTTGCTAAAAATCTGGAGACTGATTACATGCTTAAAATCGGCAAAAAAGAGCATGATCTTTTTTCCTGCCAGGTAGAAATATTGCGTTTGAAACGCGAAATATCGCTCTTTCAAGCCGCCCGCAACCGTGGCGAAACTATTACAGTTGAAGCGGTAAAAAAGATCATTGAAAAAGAGTTTGCTGAATATCAGGATCAGCTGAAAAAGCAAAAAGCAAAACTGGAGTTTGCCAAAATTTATTTTGGAGCAAACCCCCTTTCTCCTGAAGAGAATAAAAAGTTGAAAAAACTTTATCACGATATGGTGCGCAAACTCCATCCTGACCTGAATTGCGATCTGCCAGCAGAGGCTGCTGTGCTTTGGGAGCAACTTCAAACGGCTTATCAGATGAATGATTGGCAGGAACTCTATCTGCTTTCTGAAATGGTCGAAGAATTGCTGGATGGAAAAAAAGATTTTGTTGGATCCATAAATTCTTTAGTCAAACTGCAGGAAGAATTGGCAAAAATCATCAAAAAAAGTTCGGAACTCTCTGAACAGATCAACAAAACAAAAGAACGCGTGCCTTTTGTTTACGAAAAATTATTGAGCAATCCCGCAGCGGTACGCGTCAAACGGCAGGAATTGGATGCGCAGATCAAACTTTGTCGTGAGCGTATGAAAGAACTGCAGGAACTGCGGCAGAATTTTGGTGTATAATATGGCTGATGAACTGATAAAAATAACTCAATGGGGAGAAATCGCCAAACTGTACGGTTCAACCGGCGTTCCTATGCCCTTTGTGCAGGAACTTTTTCTACAGGAGTGCGAAATCGCCGGAACCGGCTTCGTCAAAGATATTGAAGAAAAAGCGAAAGCTTTGAGCGAAGGATCTGTCGTATCGCTGATGCGTGAAGCAGATAACAAATATGATGCACTTGCCATTCGCATTGACGATGCCCAAGGCGGCAAACTTGGCTATGTACCCCGCAAGAAAAACGAAATCCTTGCCCGCTTGCTGGATGGAGGGAAAATGCTTTACGGCAAAGTAAGTATAGTTGAATTCAGCGATTACAGCGGCTGGGTAACGATAGCTATAAAAATTTATCTGAAAGATTTGTAAGATGAACAAAAGATTACGTAAAAAGAAACATCGCAGGGAATTCAAAGAGATTGGTTTTGACTTCAAAGTATGCTTTACTCCCATTTATGATGATGAAAAACATTTTGAAATGATCGACAATATTTATTGGCTGATCGAACAGCATGGATTTGCTGCTGGCGGCGGCTGCGATGAAGAGAGTTGCGATGGGCATATGTCAGTATTGAGTTGGAGGATCAGTGCTGACGAACAAAAAGAAAAATTGCAAGTGGCTCTTTTGAATATTCCAGAAGTAACATCAGTTGAGTTCGGGAGAAATATTGATGCGTGGTATGGTCCGTTCTGTGAATAAATTCATTGTATTTTTTTAATACATTTTTTGCACAAGAAAACCGCCTGAAATCACAAAATCTGGTACTTTTCCAGACGGTTTTATCACAAAATTCGCTACTTTTTTGGGCGAAAAATCACATTTTTCGGACTTTTTCAAGATCGTTCAAGGCTTCCTGACGGGCTTTTTCGATGCTTTCCGGTGCAAAATCGGGGATAAAAGCGCATCCGAATGCTGGCGGCGGCAAGGGGGCTTTCTCAAGATCAAGAAAAGTTGTGATACATTCCACCACTCCGGCAGGAATCCGGCAGTCGGTGAAATCTCCTTTGCCATTGTCGCAAACGATCAAATCGTTCCCGGCGATGCCTTCGCCATCTGCCAGACGGAATCCGCACTTCCATTCCCGGAGGCGACCTTCTTCGTCAACGATCAGAAGAAAATTTCCTCCCAATGGGACCATTTGGATCATATCGCATCCAAGTCTTTCATAGAGGGCGTGAAGTTCATTTTTGACCTGAACTTCTTCTACTTTGCGTTCAACGGCGTTGATAAATACTGCTTTCATTTTTTCACCTCATTGTTGGCTGTTGTATGTTCTGGACGGCAAATTTCAAGTTCACCGTCATCCAGTATAAATTCGGCGTACCCAAGGGCAGTCAGTTTCTGCAAGAAAGCCTGTGCCGCTTTTTCCGGATCTTCCGGCAGGGAGAACTCTTTTTCTCCAATGGTAGCCAAGGTCTGCTCCATAAATTTGTGGGGCGTCAAGTGGCTCTGAAACGGGTTCAGCGTCATTCCTTCAACGACATCAAGGGCGGTCGGTCCGGAAAAGAACTCGCCGGTGCAGTCCACCGGACGGCCTTCAAAGTCGGTTTCATAAATGCGGATTTTCATAGATTTGCCTCCTTCACGTTGGGCGTTTGTTTGCGATGTTTGCCCCCTGTGGCGGCGAACCGCCGCAAAAGACCTACAGGGCGGTTATGCCCGACCCATAAGATCGCACTGTGGGGCTGTGTGGGGCGTTTCCGGGCATATTTTTATTTGGGATGCTCGTGCGATGCCCCATAGAAATATTTGCGATTTTGCCGGAAATGACCGCGATGGAAACTTGCATAACAAGTCAAGTCATGCTCGCAGCAAAACCGCAAATAAATTTCAACTTTATTGTCGCATTCCGACTTGCATAACTTGTCAAGTCACGCTGTCGGTCGGACTGCGACTTTTTTCTATTATATTTTCAAAGAACCGCTTGCTTTTTTTTGCAAGCCACGCTGTGGGTGTGGGGGGCTTTCGCCCCCCGTTCCGGCTTACCGTCCGTTCGGTCTGCCGTTCTTCCAAGCGGCGCTACCCGGCATCCGTTTCATGAGGTGCATTCGGGTGTTCTTGAATTCGGTTCCAATCATCCCAAGGCGGAGGAGGAAAACCCGAAGGTCGTACCGCGCGCTTTCGGCGTTGTAAGGCCGTTGGGCTTTGGTGCTCGCGCACTTGGCGTTGAAGGCTTTGGCGGCGATCGCAAGGCAAAGCTGAATGTGGGCCTTGACCTCTCCGGCGTGGGTCGTGCCGTTGAAAAGGCGGAACTCAACCGTTCCCGTTCTCCAAACGTTGTTGAGGTTGATGGCGCGGTAGCGTGCCGAATCGTAGTGCTGGGGGTTCGGGTTTGCGTACCCGAACCAAGCCTCGTTCAAGGCCGCCTTGGTGGTGGGTTTGGCTTTTTCAAGGCGGGCAATGAAGTTGCGGTCGGTGCGTTTGGTGTAGTGCGAAAGCCGGGTTTCAAGGGTTCCGGCGGCTTTCAAAATCAGCTCTTCCTGCTTGTAAAAAATCCGCGCGATGTTGGCGATCTGGCGGGCGCTGAAGGCGCTCACGCCGACGTGGACGTGCTGGCTTGTGCAACTCGGGGTTTTCGCTCCGGCTTTCCGCAAAGCTCTTACAACCGCCTGCAGGGTTTCCATGTCTTCCCATTTCAAAATCGGGGTGACCACCTCGGCGCTTGTGGCGCGGTCGGTCAGGCTGCCGTCGCTGACCGCCTTCCAAATTCTGCCGTCCGGCGCGGTCACCTGCCAAGCGTCGTAACCGCCGCCGTAGTACCGAACCGTGCCGCCGACCACGCTGTGGATCGCCTTTGCCGCCTTTTCGCGGGTGATGTTGGTGTACTCCAATTCCGTCCCGAAGGTCAAGCCCTTCGCCGTCTCGATTGTCGCGTTGTTGGTCATTTTTTTCTCCATCGTGTTTTTTGACCGTTTTTCGCTTCCGGGCGGTTCGTGAACCGCCCCCGTTTACAGTGACATACTATGCCATGGAATTCGTTAATAGCCAGTAATTCATGCAAGAAATAGCGATAATATAAGCACTTTATTATCAATAAATTACAACTTTTTGATTTGCTATTTTTGTCAAGCGGAGCTGCGTCAGTAAACGGTCAAAAAAGGGCACTTTTTTCAAGCAGCATGGATGTGTTTTTATGCAAGTCAAAACCGGGTATGAAAGTGGAAAATATGCGTTTATTATTATGGGGCATCGCAGGAGGGTATGGGATAATAAAAGTGCCCACGTTTGCCCAGAAACGGCCCACAGTGCGATTATGCGTATCGACCAGCATCGGCCTGTAGGTGGTCTTTGGCTGACCGCCGCGACACGGGCGAGTCTGGGCGTAATAAAGGCGTTTGTGCAGGAAGCATAAATGGGAAATAGCCCCGTTGCCGGGGCTCGGTGTTTCAGTCCTCCTCGTCAGCTTCACCAATTCCGTTGATTGAATCTTCAAGCCAACGGTTGTATTCCTCATCTTCATCCTCATCGGCGTCGACCACAAAGTAGTCACAGACCGTTGCAAGGAGATGGTCGTAATCGCCGGAAGTCGCTTCCTTGCGGAATTCGTCCCAAAGGTCGCAGCGTCTTGACCTTACAAGGGCTTGGTAGCATCGGCCAAGAATCGCAAAAGCATTGCCATCTTCGTTTACCAATCTTACCGGAATGTCTGTTTTTGCCATAGTGTTTAAGTCGGAGGCCAAGCGGTCTTAGGAAGACAACAGCAAGCAGCAACTCCTTGGCTCACAGAACGACATGGCTACGACCGACTTCTTGACCTTACAAGGGCTTGGTAGCATCGGCCAAGAATCGCAAAAGCATTGCCATCTTCGTTTACCAATCTTACCGGAATGTCTGTTTTTGCCATAGTGTTT
>JAZSHD010000004.1:0-2824 GCA_045533055.1 Victivallaceae bacterium
CAATATATAGGGGTATATCCTGTCCATATATTTTTGTCGCTTAATCATAGTGTTCAGTATGGCTAAGGAGCATTTTTTGCTGTTTTTTATACCATTTTGCCCTCTAAACCATATAATTCAGTATAATTAAGGCACATTTGAGGATTTTTCTTCTGAAGTGTTTTCCACAATAAATTTTTGCGGATTATTGCCGATTTTCTTTTCCTGCAGGAGTTGGTCGGCGTATAAATTCATTTTAACGATAAATTCTTCCGGTTCATCTTGAGCGAGTTGACAAAGTCGTTGCCGGAGAGTGCGGATGGTTGAAACGGAATCATCGATTTGCAGTAATCCTGACATCATCAACATTCCTTTCTGCCGGGCAACTTTGTCAGCGTGCTGCTGATAATGTTTGGTCATATCCGAACTCAAATGCCCCACAATGCTCTGGATTACCGGCAGAGGCACGCCTTTTAATCCGGCGTAATAACAAAAACAATGTCGCAAACTGTGAAAATCCTTGATGCTTTGATTTCGTCCATTTGAGTTCAGTTTTCGCGTTTTGATCCCCAGTCCTTCCAGAAAAACTCTGATGCGATAAGATAATAAAGGGGCATCTTCCAAGTAAATTTTGGCAGCGTCCGGAATAACATACTCCTGAAAATCTCCCGCAATATGCCGTTCCTTCCACAGCCATTGCAAACAGTCGGACAGCTCTTCGGTTATAGGAATATGAACCAATGCTTCTGTTTTGTTGGTAACACGGTGGATTTCTCTATATCCGGATGTATCAAGATATTGCGGGGAATACCCGTCCACCTCTTCCCATTTCAGCGTCGCCACATCGCCTTCCCGAAGACCGGTACATAATCCAATGGTAAACATTGCCCGCATCAATGGCGGAGGATCGGCAAAAATCAATTTCAATTCTGCCGGAGTAAAGACTTCCCGATCCATTTGTTTAAGTTCGCCACACCGAATGTGGTAAAATGGATTTTCTGTGATTCCGAATCCCAGATCGGGCAGCAGCATCTTGAAAACATAACGGCAAATTTTCAGATATTTATTGATGGTCGCCACGGATACATTATTTCTCTTGTATTTTTTTCCGGCTTTCCCGATTGTCCGCTTGTAAACTCCATGATCCCGCAGAAAAGCAATATAGGCGTCAGCGTGTTCCGCTTCAACTTCTGCAAGATGAGTCAAATGATATTTATCCTGAACAAACAGTACGAAATCTTCCCAATGAGTACGGTTGATTTTTAAGGTAATCTCTGTCATCGTTTTCCGCCGTGGCTTGGTCAGGAATCGTTCAAAAGCATCTTCCAACAAAATGGTGGTGCGGGCGGCAAATTGTTTCAACTTGGCTTTTTCTTCCAGATATTCCAATCGGTTATCAATTTCATTGATCTTCCGGAATGGTTCCAGATATTTTCTGGCGGCAGTTTCCGCTTTCCGCAAATCAGTGATCTTCTCCCCTTTTTCGTCTTTGAGGGTGACACTTTTGCGACTTCCATTTGGCAAGCGATACTGCAAATAATATACGCCGTTACTTTTATAAACACGCCCGGTTCCGTTGGCTCGTCGTTTAGTACCTTTGGTTCTTGGCATAGGCAGAAATCCTCTCTTGGTTCGTTGAAAATAAAAAGGTTTTTCGGGAACATACGCCATCCATCCCGAAAAACCAAGAGAGAACTTTTTTTTGAAAGAGAACGATAACTCAACTCGTTACATTATACCGAAAAACTCCGGTTTTACGTTCAAAAATCTTATTTGCCATTATTTGCCAATTTTGTTGAATAACCACACAAAACCAAGCCAATCCCCCTCAAAACAATATTTTTCCCATCACAATGAAAAACAATAATCATGCCACTTGCAACTTGTTTGTAATCAATATATTTAATATCAAATCAAGAGCAAAAAGATAAAAATTTAGTGCCCTCCTTTAGGACAAAAAAACTACCGGCTCTGCCGGTAAGTAGCTAAAAAGAGCTTTAGCTTCAAGCAAAAATAAACCTCTTGAATTATATTAAAGACGGGTTCCGCAACCGCATCTTGAATAAAAACAAGAGGTATATCATGTCAAAAGAAAACACAGATACTTTATCACACACCCGTTGGAATTGCAAATACCATATAGTATTTGCTCCTAAATTTCGTCGTCAGAATATTTATGGACGCTTGAAAGTCGACATCGGAAAAATCTTGCGGGTTCTATGTGAACGAAAAAAAGTAATAATAGAGGAAGCCGAGTTATGTCCTGATCACATTCATATGTTGGTAAGTATTCCACCGAATTTGAGTGTTTCGCAATTTATGGGTTATTTGAAAGGAAAAAGTTCACTTATAATCTTTGACCGCCATGCAAATTTAAAGTACAAGTATGGGAATCGTCGTTTCTGGTGTAGGGGGTATTTTGTTGATACAGTTGGTCGTAATCGGAAAGTGATAGCAGAATATATACGAAATCAACTACTTGAGGATGCCGCGCAAGATAAATTAGTGCAAGTGGAATTATTTGACCCATTTACTGGCGAAAAGAATTTGAAAAACTAAAGCTCCAGCTGCTTCAGCAGCAGCTGGAAACTTGGTGCGAATGGTGGAACCTTTATCAGCGCCCCCTATGGGGGCATGCCGGTAATATGCCCTTATAGGGCTTGTACAAACCACCAGCTCAGCTGGTGGTCCTGATTTGAAGCATAAAAAAAGGCTCTGTTCCCAATATCGGTTGATTAACAGTAAAGATGTTGAATAAAATCTTTTCAAAACTTAAAGGGCATTTATCTATTTGTGTAACAAATAGATAAATGCCAATAAAAGGTTTGGAAAAGGGTGATGGGGT
>JAZSHD010000062.1:0-7535 GCA_045533055.1 Victivallaceae bacterium
ACCTTTCCTTGTATATTATTATCCGTCATCGCAGCTGCTCCCTTTGGCGAGAATGGGATTGCTACTCGTCGGAGCCAAAGGAGAAGAGCAGCTGCTTGACAAATGAAAAAGTTATGCTACGGTAACTTGTGTGTATTTTCGGTTGATCTCGAAAAAACACACGGAAGATGCAGTATGAAATCCTTTCCAGATCGTAAAGATCGTTTTTGAGGTAATACGCATCTTCCGTTACCGTGCTCTTCACAAAAGGTCGTAAAAACCATCTTGAACTAAAAGTTCGTATAGTTGCAAGGATGACCAGTGAGGCACAACAGCAATATACAATGGAAGGGATTAAAATGCAAATCAAAAATCAAAAATTATGGGTCGGAATTGATGTTGGCTCCAAGTCTTTTCATGCAGCATTGGATTTTCCGCAGCTGTTTGAAAACCAACCCATGCTCTCTGTGTCAGAGTTGCCGGAGCGTGAATTTAAGTTGACTAATGCCGGTACAAAAAGTTTTTTAAGTTGGGTTCAAGCCCTGCAAAGTGATTTTTTTGCCTTGTATTCAGAAGATACCTTTGATGATTTGCCATTGCATATCGTAATGGAATCCACGGGGGTTTATTCGATTCAGTTGGAAAAAATGATTCTTGCCTTATTTCCCTACGCCAAGGTTGTTATTGCTAATCCTGAACCAATAAAGGCATTTTCTATCTCTTTGAATATCAAAAATAAAACCGATAAAATAGATGCACAGGTCATTGCCAGATACGGTCGCGAACGCACACCTGTTGCTAAAAGAAAAATGTCGGCAGAAATGGAAAAATTGCGTTCTTATGCCCGAGCCAGATCTTTTTTGAAAGATCAGAGGACAGCGTTGGGGAATTATCACGACAATATCATTGATTCGCTGGCAAAAAGAATGTGCACAAATGTTGCTAAATCAATAGACAAGGAAATTGCCGGACTGGATCGGGAAATTGATAAGATTGTTTTAAGCGTTCCGGAAATCAAGCATGAAGTGGATATAATGACATCTATGCCAGGGATAGGTCAGGGAACAGCAGTAATGTTACTTGGGGAGTTAGGATCACTTAAAGATTATCCCGCCCGCCAAAAGATAACAGCTATGAGTGGGTTGAATCCTGTAAGAAAGCTATCCGGAACAAGTGTAAATCAAACTAAATTAAGTAAGAAAGGGTCTCCGCTTGTCAGAAGATTTCTTTATATGTGTTCCAAAACAGCAATGCCCCGCATTCCGGTATTACAGGATTTGTATAATAGAGTGCTTGCTAAAGGTAATACCAGAATGCAGGCTCGTTGTGCTGTGATGAGAAAGATGTTATTGATTCTCCGGGGAATGGTCATAGCCGATAAAGAATTTGATAAAAATTATCAAAATATTTCAAAATCGGCTTGACTTTAAGCAAACCATCTCAAAAGGTCTTTTCCCCCTCCTCAAGTACCGACCTTTATTGGGAACAGAGCTTCGGGATTATGGGGGCGTTGAATCTTACGGAAAACTCATCCATCAAATTTTTGACGATGGGCTGTATATCATCAATGGAAAGATTTTCCGGCAGCTCTTTGGCTATGAAGATTTTTTCTATGCGGCAAACCGCCTGACTTTCATTAGGTGCGGGCATGAGCAAAACGGTATCCATGCTGTTGAGCAAAGTCAAGTTGAGTTGGATGTTGCCGCTGGGAAAAAAATCTTTCTGGTAATAATTTGCCGCAAAGGTTATCAGATTACTTAAATAATTTTCCAATACGCTGTACTGAATGCGGTTGGATAATGCCCGGCGGAAATGAACCAAACCGTTGTTGAAAAGCTGCCAGAAACGAGTGCGGTTTTTATCCATGCCCCGGAGCGAAACATTGGTAGCGTAACTCGAAAGCATATCCGTGGAAGTGATAAATTCGCTTGTTATGCTTTTATCCATGGAGCAGGCGGCACTTTCGGCTGCCTGACGGATTTTTGATAACGGTATATTGCCGGATGGTGCGGCTTTATATAATGCTATATCCAACACCGGGGTATCGGGCAATAAATCGCTGTTCAGGCGTTTGGCAAAGTATTGCACACTTTCATCGTATTCCGGCGGCAGGGAGCCGGAAGGTACACTTAATGCCGTGGACTCTTTGGCAGCGGGTTCGGCTAAAATATCCCGCAGCAGGTTGCCCAGCAGATCCCGCTGGTTGCGTAATGCCCGGCGAATAAGATCGTGCATTTCGCCCGCCCGGGCAGCGGGGCGGCTGGAGGCGGAGGCACTCCTTATATAGAATACGCCGCTGCGTAATTCATCGTCTATGCTGTGAGTTGCCACATGAGGTATATCCTTGAAGGGGTTGATGAGCAATATGGCATAGCGTTTGCCGTCGATGAGCGGCCGCTCCACAGTCAAATCTATTGCCGGATCCACATGGCTGTTGATGTATGTACCAACTGTGGAGGGATCAAAGGAGTGACACTCTTCATCGCTCAAACCTTCATAGAGCGAGGGGTGACCGTTGAGGTCTTCTCTTACTCCGATAACAATAGCTCCGCCATGTGTGTTGGCAAATGCCAATGCGTGACGGACGAACTTGGCTTTCTGCTGTTTGCTCAAAAGAGTCCAGTTGACCGGTGCTTTGTAGTCCAATACATCGGATTCCACACCCCGGCAGACAAGTTCTTTGAAATCGGTCATGGCTGCTCCGCTATTTTAAAACTTTTTTGCTTTGGGCTTTTTGGGTTTGACGACTTTCAACCCGGTGGCGGTGGTGTAAATGGTTTTCCGCCAGACTATCCACAACGAAAAATATCCCCAGGAACTTTCCTGATGCACCACATCGGCAAGTTTATCGGCATCGTAGAGCGTTTTCATAGAATACAGCAGCATACCGGCATTGACTTCCGGCTTGATGTCATCGTGCCACGCCCGGTAGCCTTTTTTGTTGGGGTGATAGGGGTGCCCGGTGTAAAGCGGTATGACATTAAATAAATAGTAACCGCTATTTTGGGCACTGCCGTAAGCAACAGCCTGCATACCTTTAGCTGCAGGGGTGTTGGCAGACAAAGGCTCGGTGAAGACCTGCGAGTGGCAGCAGCCGGCTAATACCACAGCGGCAATACCGGCAAAAATCATTGCTGAAAAATTACGCTTGAAAATATTATTCATTATAAAAACCCATAATAGAATGTTGTTAAAAAGCTGATTTACTGTTAAAATAACACAAAAATCAATATTTTGCAATGGCTGTAATGCTTTATAATTTGTAAAAATTCATATATTGTGCTATTTTTCTCCAATCCAAGAGAAAATTTTCAACACAATAGGAGGTCGTATGGCTGTAAAGAAAAATATTCAATCTCCGCCGTGGGTGGGGGTGTTGGCGTTTGCAATAATTGCATTGGGCCTTGCGGCGGCTCTGTTTGTCTGGTACGGCTGCCGGATCGAACCGGGCAACGGCGAGATCGCTGTTCTGATCAAGAAAACCGGTAAAACTCTGCCGGAGAGCCAGATCGTGGCAGTCAGCAGCGAATATAAAGGTATTCAGCTGGAAGTGCTGGGCGAAGGCCGCTATTTCCGCAACCCATACGTTTGGGATTGGCAGATCAAGCCGGTTACGGAGATCCCTGCCGGTAAATTCGGTGTGCTGGTCCGCAAGTTCGGGAAAAATCTTCCCGCCGGCGAGATCCTTGCTGCCGATGCAGAAAGCAAAGGTATCGTTAAAGAGGTATTGGGTACCGGCAGACACCGGATCAACCCTTACGCTTACGATGTAAAACTTTGCGACGATATCGTCATCATGCCCGGTAATATCGGGGTGGTGGCAAATCTTTGCGGCAAGGATATTTTTTCCGGCAGTGTCAACGATTTGAGCCGCAATAAAGGGTTTGTGGTTTCTGCCGACCGCAAAGGGGTGCAGGAGTTCACTCTCAAAGAAGGTACCCACCGGATCAACCCCTATATCCAGAGTGTGGCGATCGTCAATATCCAGAGCCAGCGGTATGAATTCAGCGGCAAAGATGCCATCGGTTTTATTACCCTTGACGGTTTTTATGTGACTTTGCAAGGTACAGTGGAATTCAACATCGTGCCGGAATCTGCCCCCATGCTGACCCAGGAAGTGGGCAATATGGATGATATAGTCAAAAAACTTATCCTGCCCTCGGTTTCCGGCTTTGCCCGCATCGAAGGCAGTAAAAAGAGTGCTACGGAATTTATCGTCGGCGAAAGCCGCCAGCTTTTCCAGAATAAACTGGAAGAGTTTTTGCGGAAAAATTGCCGCAACTGGGGAGTTTCCATCAACTCCGTGCTGATCCGGGACATCAATCCGCCACAGGAGATTGCCGGGATCATCCGCAACCGGGAAATCGCCAAGCAGGAAGCCAAGAAATTTTCCCAGCAGATCCAGCAGGCCAAAAGTGCCACCGAACTGGAACGGCAGAAAATGCTCGCTTTGCAGAGCCGCAGCAAAGTGGAAGCCGAAACATTGAAGATCACCGCCGAAATCGCCGCCAAACAAGCTAAATTGGAAAAAGTCATCGCTGCCAAAACCGAGCTGGATGCCGCTGCTTTGCAGCTTAAAACCGCTCAAGCCGACGCCCGGGCTGCCATAGCTCTTGCCGAGGCGGATAAAGCGGTCATCGCTGCCGGAAATAAAGCCGAGGTGGAAATCCTCAAACGCAACATCGCCGCTTACGGCGGGGGCGAAGCCTATTTGCGGGGCAAACTTTATGAGCGGATCGCCCCGAATATCCAAAGTATAATGTCCAACTCTGCCGGTGGTTCAACCTTTGGGCTGCCGGTGTTGAAACAATCAGCCAGTCCGGTGCGGAAGTAAGGAGTTTAAGCAAATGAAAAAGAACATTATTTCTGCAATCGCTATTGTGATCATTGCTGTTGTATTGGCAATTTTCGTTTATGTGTGGGGTTTTTGCCGCTTTTATGTGCCGCCGGAATATATGGCGATCGTTACAGCTAAAAACGGCAAAACTCCTGCCGCCGGAACTTTGCTGGTGGAAAAGGGCGAACGGGGTATCTGGAAAGAAGTCCTGCCCGAAGGCAGATATTTCCTTGACCCGGTCATGCACGAAATCAAGATCGTTCCGGCTATCAACATACCCATCGGCAAGGTGGGCGTAGTCACCAGCAAGGTGGGTAAACCGCTGGCTCCCGGCGAAATCATTGCTCCGGATAAGAGTTATCAGGGTATCTGGCGGGAAGTGCTTACTCCCGGCGTACACCGGTTGAATCCGGAAGGCTATAAAGTTGACATCGTTGACGCTATAAATATACCTTTCGGCTATGTGGGGGTGGTTACCTCCCAAACCGGGAAAGCGGCTCCGGCTGGCAAATTTGCCAAAGCCGGCGAAAAAGGTGTTTTGCAGGATATCCTGCAGCCGGGCTTGTACTACATCAACCCCCGTGCCTATCAGGTCAATGTTATTGAAATCGGTATGAATCAGGTCAGTATGACCGGGGAAACCGGTGGGGTCATCGCTTTGAAAAACCGCATCGAAGCCGCCAGCGATACACTGGATGAAATGTCCTCCAACACTCTGAATTCCCAGTTGCAGAAGCGGGCAAGTCTGATGCGGGAAGATAACTCCATAGCTAAATTGCCTGTGCAGAGTTTTGCCCGGAAAACCACCAAGCGGCTCAATCGGGCTCCGGCTGTCGGCCGCCGCCGGATGATGGGTGCGGTAAATTCCGCTGCCGCGACTACTGTACCGCAAACACCAGACATGGTTTACAGCGTGGGCGGTTTTGTGGAGTTCCCCAGCCGCGACGGCTTCAAGATCCTTATGGATATGACTGTGGAGTTTGAACTCATGCCCCAGCACATTGCCCGTATTTATATGCTTTACGGCGATTTGCCCCAGGTGGTAAGCAAGATCATTCTGCCCCAGATCCTTTCCGTTACCCGCATGAAGGGCTCCAGCTACAAAGCTCAAGACTTTATTGTGGGCGAGGGCAGAGAGATTTTCCAGAACAACCTCCGCAGCGAGCTTGAACAGGTTCTGCGGGAAAAATCTATTGTGGTACATAATGCCATTATCCGCAATGTGACCATTCCGGCAAATATCCTCAAGCCCATTCAGGAAGCCAGTCTGGCTGTGGAGCAGAATTTAACTAACTACTCTTTGCAGGAAACCGCCAAGATCGAAGCTGAATTGAATCTGCATACTGCGATGATCGAACAGAAACGCCGGGAAATCGAACAGGAAACCCGCAAGATCACTGCCGAGATCGCCGCCCAGCAGAAGCAGTCAGTTCGCTTGATCGCCGCCGAAGCCGAGCTGGAAGTTGCCCAGCTGCAGCTCAAGCGTTCCGAGCTGGATGCCGCCCGCACCAAGCTCAAGGGCGAAACCGATGTAACGGTGGATTTTATGCGGAACAACGAGCGGGCACTTGGTGTGGAAATGAAAGCCAAAGCTCTGGGGGCCAGCGGCGTTATGGCTGATTTGATGCTGGTGGAAAAACTTAATTCCAATGTTAAACTGCAAGTGATTTACGCCGGTGACGGCACCTTGTGGACTGATTTGAAATCAGGTAGTATTACGGTGAAAAAATGATAAATATCCGGGAAATCAAAACTTCCGAAGCTTCCATTTTAAGCTCAATGGCTGATGGGGTAAACTGGAATGTGGCACCAGCTGAATGTGCATTGGTCACATCCGCAAGCAATATGAAAGGCTTTTTTCTGGAAGTCGATGGCGAGATCGCCGGTTCGGCGGGCATGGTGACTTACGAACCGGAAAGTCTGGTCTTTATCAATCTGGTGATCGTTAAAGAAGAGTTCCGCCGCAAGGGCTATGCTACAAAAATGATCGAGCATATTCTGGAGTTGACCCGCAACTATAAGACCAAACGGCTCCATGCCACCCCCGACGGTTCCAAAGTTTACGCCCCGCTGGGGTTCCAGCCCTGCCGGACGATCAGCTTTTTTGCATCTGAAAAGCCGGAACTGTCGGCACCTGGCAGCATTGGAGTTCACACTATGCGGCAGGATGAAGTGGCGGCGGCTGTAAAGCGTGATGCGGAGTGTTTCGGTTATTCACGCCACAATCTCCTGGAATTCAACTATAAAGAGTTTGGCAGCTATGCTCTGGCAAGCGATGACGGTAAAGCCCACATCTGGGGGCGGCGTTGGAAAAAATACCGCCAGATGGCAGCATTGGTCAGCGAAGATCTGCCCACGGCAATGGCACTGACTGCCGCTGCTGTAAATCTGGATAAAACCCAGGCCCAGAGCATTATCTGCTACGATATGCAGAGTGAATTTATGGAGTTTTTGAAGTCAGGCGGATTTGTAAAAGTGCGGGAAATGGTGGATATGTATCTGGGCGAACCGGGGGACGAGCCGCCAATGCAATACCGCACGATCTACGGCGGCGACATGGGGTAAGCAAGTAAAAAATACGCTATGTTCCCAACAAGGGTCGGTACTTGAGGAGGGGAAAAAGACCTTTTGAGGAAAGGTCCTTTTTCCCCTCCTCAAACTCCACCCCTTTTTTCCAAACCTTTTACCGGCATTTATCTTTTTGCTCCGCAAAAAGATA
>JAZSHD010000020.1:0-4299 GCA_045533055.1 Victivallaceae bacterium
TTGAGCCGTTTTGAAGGCGATCTGCTGGATGTTATGCAGAAAGTTGCCGCAGGCAAACTTGCCGAAGCTGACCTTATCTAGAACAATAAACCAGCAGTTTGTGTGGTTATGGCATCCGGCGGCTACCCCGGCGATTACGAAAAGGGTTTTGCCATTACCGGTCTGGCGGAAGCCGCCGCCACCGGAGCTAAAGTTTTCCACGCCGGAACCAGCTTGAACGACAAGGGCGAGATCGTCAACACCGGCGGCCGTGTGCTGGGCGTTACCGCCCGGGGCAAAGATGTACGCAGTGCCATTGAAAACGCTTACAAGGCAGTGGATTGCATCAAGTGGGAAAAAGCCTTCTGCCGCCGGGACATCGGCTACCATGCCCTTGAACACGAGGCCGCCGGTAAATAATGCTTGGAGAACGACCCTATATGCAGTTTCGTGATGATTACGGTAAATTTGCCCGGGAGGCGATGCAGGCAGTCTGGGTGATTATCGGTATAAATGTGGCGGTTTTTCTGCTTAATATAGGCGAAAACGGTGCACTTTATCTGTGGGCAAACGAAGATAAGTTCCGCTGGTATCAGCTGGTTACATATATGTTTTTCCACGATGGGTTCGGCCATATATTTTTCAATATGTACGGGCTTTATATTTTCGGCAGCATGGTGGCACCCATTCTGGGCAGGAACCGCTTTCTGATACTCTACTTTTTAAGCGGTATCGGCGGGGCACTGCTGCATCTGGCAGCCAACTGGGGTGATAGATACCCCACAGTAGGAGCCAGCGGGGCACTGTTCGGTGTAATGTTGGCAGTGGCAATGCTCCGACCCAATACGGAGATATTTTTGCTCTTTATACCGGTACCCATCAAGGTCAAAACGCTGGTGGTGGTCTATGCTTTGCTGGAAATATTGAGTTCAGGCAAGCTGGACAACATAGCACATCTTGCACATCTGGGCGGCTTTGTGGGTGCGTATTTATACTTGATTATTTTCTGCAAAAAAGATGTGGTCTGGAGCTTGAAAGACCTTTTCAAGGGGTTGGGCACCAATGGTACAAGCAGAACTTTTGACCGCAACGGCCCCTCCGGCGGCAATTCCGGCGGCGGCGGTGCGGCAGCTGAACCAAATGGTTCGCCCACACCGCATATAACTCATGTAAGTCAGCAGGAAGTTGACCGTTTGCTGGATAAAATTTCCGAACACGGCATCAACAGTTTGACCGATTACGAGCGTGCCGAACTGCAGTTTTTCCGTGAACAGATGCAGTCCCGGGGGCGGTAAACAATGAGAACCGATCTCTTTGACTACCAGCTGCCGGAAGAGCTTATTGCCCAGCGGCCCGCCGAAAAGCGTGACCGCTCACGGATGCTGGTTTTGAACCGCACCACCGGCGAGTGTGTCATCCGGGAATTTGCCGATATCGTGGAGTATATTTCGCCCGGGGACTTGCTGGTCAGCAACAACACCAAAGTCATGCGGGCAAGATTGTACGGCAGAAAGAACGGTCTGGCAGAAGGTGCGCACTTTGAAGCTCTTTTGCTCAATCCCCACCCGGCTGGCGAAAAAGTTCCCGGCACCCGCTATCAGGCAATGCTCAAGCCGGGCAAACGGGCGTTGCCGGGTACTTATGTAAAATTGCTGGATCACGCCGGAAATCTCTTGAGCGATGCCCCCGGTTTTACAGTGGCGGAGCGATTGGAAGACGGTACTTTTGTAATCGACTTTGATACAGCAGATCAGGAATCTTTACAAGCCAAATTCGGTCATATACCCTTGCCGCCTTACATCAAACGGGGCGACGAAGGCAGCGATTTTGAGCGTTATCAAACCATTTTTGCCAAGGTATCCGGAGCAGTGGCAGCACCCACAGCCGGGCTGCACTTTACGCCGGATGTGATAGCTGCACTGGATAAAAAAGGGGTGAACCGCTCGGAAGTAACGCTCCATGTGGGGGCAGGAACCTTCAAGCCGGTCAGCGAAGCAGTGATAACCGACCATAAGATGCACACCGAACACTATATATTAAGTAAGGAAACGGCTGATTTGGTCAATGCCACCCACTCTGCCGGGAAAAAGGTGGTGGCTGTGGGGACGACCACGGTGCGGACTCTGGAAAGTTGTGCCGATTTAAATGGCATAGTTCACGCTCAAAGCGGGGCGACGGATATATTTTTGTATCCGCCCTACAAACCCCGTTCAGTGGATATGCTTTTGACCAATTTTCATTTGCCCAAAAGCACACTTTTGATGCTGGTAAGCTGTTTTGCCGACCGGGAAAAGGTGCTGAAAGCCTACGCAACGGCAATCGAAAATAAAATGCGTTTTTACAGTTACGGCGACTGTATGTTGTTTATTTGAGGTGAAAAATGTTTACACTTGAAAATGAAAATACGCTCTATGCAGTGATCGGCGACCCGGTTGCCCACAGTGTATCGCCCGCCATGCAGAATGCGGCATTTATGGCGGCGGGGTTAAGCGAGCGTTACGGTAAATACCATGTCAAGCCCGAAGAACTCCCGGAATTTGTGGAGTTTGCCCGGAAAAATCTCAAGGGCTTCAACGCCACCGTGCCCCACAAAGGGGCGTTGATCGGTTTGCTGGACGGGATAACTCCGGCAGCACTGGCGGCAAACAGCGTCAATACCGTGATAAATCGCAATGGCAAACTCTATGGCGACAGTACCGATGGCTACGGCTTGGAAACCGCACTCTTTGAGGCGTTCAAGCTCAAGATAGCCAATTCAAAGATCGTGATGCTCGGTGCGGGCGGTGCGGCACAAGCTACGGCGTTTGAGTTTGTGGAAAGGTTTGCCGCCAAGCTGACCATAGTCAACCGCACCAGAAGCAAAGCCGAAGCACTGGCGGAACACCTTGCCGGAAAGAATACCGTTTTACAGGCACTGGGCAACGACGAAAAGAGCTTGATCGAAGCTGCCGTTGCCGAAGCCGATGTGGTCATTCAGGCAACCAGTGCCGGATTGCGGGCAGATGATGCACCGCCGGTAGAGCTGGAACTTTTGAAGAATGCTCAAGCGGTATTTGATATGATCTATCACCCGACCAAAGTGCAGGAATTTGCCCGGAAGAACAATATACCTTGTGCTGACGGACGGGGCATGCTGCTGCATCAGGGGGCTAGAAGTTTCAGTTTGTGGACAAACCAACCGGCAGCAGTTGCCGCCATGCGTGAAGCACTGAATCAGGCATTGGATAAAAAGTGACGGAACACTTTTAAGCTCAAATAACGACAAAGTGACGGACATCTGACGGATAAATGACGACAAAGTGACGGATGAAAAAATCAAAAACTTTTTAAGGTAATACAGGAGAACTGACTATGGCTTGCAATGGAGATTGCTCGAACTGCAACAGCAAAGAAAAAGCGGCAGAAGATTGCCGTTTGAAAAGCGTTATGCAGAACATCAAACATAAAATCGTGGTGATGTCCGGCAAAGGCGGTGTAGGCAAAAGTACCGTGGCGGTGAATCTGGCTGTGTCGCTGGCAATGGCGGGCAACAGCGTGGGTTTGCTGGATGTGGATATCCACGGCCCCAGTGTGCCGCAAATGCTCAAACTGGGCAACTGCGGCGTGATGATGGATGGCGATATGATATTGCCCCAAGAGATAGGTTCGCTGAAAGTGGTGTCCCTGGGCTTCATGTTCGACGACCCCGATGGAGCCATAATCTGGCGGGGCCCCATGAAGATCGGGGTCATCAAACAGTTTCTGACCGATGTGGCGTGGGGCGAACTTGATTATCTGATCATCGACTCGCCTCCGGGCACCGGCGATGAGCCGCTGACCATCTGCCAGCTTTTGGATGGCGACAAACAGGCGGTGATCGTGACCACTCCCCAGCAGGTGGCAGCCAACGATGTGGCAAAGAGCTTGAATTTCTGCAATCAGCTGGAATTCCCGGTGCTGGGGCTGGTGGAAAACATGAGCGGATTCGTCTGCCCGGATTGCGGCAAAACGGTCAACATTTTTGCAGAAGGTGCCGGGGAAAAACTGGCGGAAAAGTACGGCGTAAAACTCCTTGCCAAGATCCCCATCGACCCGGTGATCTGTCAGGGCGGCGACGAAGGCACCCCCTTCAGTCAGCGTTTTGCCAAAAGCGTACCGGGTAAGATTTTTGAGGAAATGATCAATAAATATTTCTGAAAAAGCTCTGTTCCCAATGCGGGTAGGTAGATAAAAATGACAGATATACCTGTGCATTGAGAATTTTTTCAAAATTTGAATGGCATTTATCTTTTTGCGGAGCAAAAAGATAAATGCCGGTAAAAGGTTTGGAAAAAAGGGGTG
>JAZSHD010000219.1:0-7830 GCA_045533055.1 Victivallaceae bacterium
GTTGACATCGGGACCGACCACTTCGCGGCACTTGTCCATCATATCAAAGGCATCTTCCTGGCAGTAGAAATAGAGGCTCTGGAAACGGGCACCGCCGCCGATTTCAAAGTTGTCGATACCGGCTTCTTTGGCAGCAGCCAGTGCGGGCAGGAAGTCTTCGGTCTTGACACGGGCACCGACGCAGGACTGGAAACCATCCCGGAAGGAGCAATCCATGAAACTGATTTTTTTCATTTGCGATCCTTAATTTTATATTGTTAAAACTTGTTGATTACTTGGAGGTGTGAGCTTTCACTGCGGCAACTGCGGCAGCAGCCAAAGCTGCATCGTTACCGGAAGCAGCCTTTTTCGGGGCAGCTTTTTTTACCGGTGCAGCCGGTTCAAGAAAACCTGCCTTGCCCAGAGGGGCAAGCAGTTTGGAGAGAAGATTCATCAGGAATACCATCAGAATCAGAAAGACATACACGGCAACCATACCCATAACCATGAGCTTGACACCGTCGAGCAGAAGCTGTACTTTCTCTGACATAAAAAGTCCTTTGGGTTAAATGTGTGCAGGCACGCTGAAGCAAGTATTCCACCTGTTCCAACGCACCAACAGCGGTTGTTATTTTATACTTTAGTAAAAGTTATTTTTCAACACTGTTTATCAGCTTTTCTGCGTAACCATGCCTGCTGAACCGATTCCCGGCTGACGCTGACATCCCCGCAGTAGTAAGTCTTTTCCGTGCCATCCTGACTTTTCAGGATCAAACCGCCGTCAGCGGCTATTCCTGCGGCAGTACCGCAAACGCTCTTATTGCCACCCAGTTCCAGAACCAGTTCCAGAACCAGTTCCATACCAACGAGATCGTTGCGTTTACGCCACAGCTCAAAAAGTTTCTCACTGCAAGCTATTCCCATAATATAATACATTTTGGCGTATTTTGCCAATTCCAAAGCGAATTTTTCCGGATTTATTTTGTCATTTCCAATAGCAGCGGCGGGCTTGCCGATGGAAGTTCTATCTTCTTCGGAAAGCATAAGATTCACTCCGATACCGGCAGCGATTATCCGGGAGCCGTCACCTTGCTGGACTGTTTCCGATAAGATCCCGGCAAGTTTGGCATCTTCCAAGTACAAATCATTGGGCCATTTGAGCCAGACCGGCACTTCAGGAGCCAGATTTTTTATAGCATCCAGTGCCCCCAGCGACAGAACCATGGTTCCCAGAAAAGGGTTGGCGAGCTTTTTCATAAGTAAAGTGCCGAAAAAATTACCCCGTCTGGAAAGCCACGAACGGTCAAGCCGCCCCCTGCCCGCAGTCTGGATATCGGCATAGACCAGCGTAGCATCAGCCAATTCAGCATAATGCTCTTTAGCGTAAGTATTTGTAGAATCAACTTCCGCAAGGTGCAGAAGAGTTATCGAGAGATCGTTTATATCCATAAAAAGCAATTTTCAGTTAGGCTTATTGAGTTTTTTCTCCCGCACCTGACGGAAAAACTCTTTGACCAACGCTCCGCACTCATCAGCAAGCACTCCGCCTTTGACTTCAACCTGCCAGAGCATACCGGGAAATCCGGTAATATCCAACGCCGACCCACAGGCCCCGGAACGGGGATCCGGCAAACCGTACACCACCCGTTTGACCCGGGCATTGACGCAGGCACCGGCACACATGGCACAAGGTTCTTTGGTCACAAAAAGCTCAACTTCATCCATCCGCCAGTCTTTGAGATAAGCAGCTGCTTGAGTCAAGGCAAGTATTTCGGCGTGAGCAGTGGCATCTTTCAAACTCTCCACCTGATTGTAGGCTCTGCCGATTATTTGCGTACCTTTAACAGCCACCGCCCCGACCGGAACCTCTCCGGCGGCGAAAGCATTTTGAGCTTCTGCCAATGCCCGGAGCATAAAATATTCATCATTAAGCAAACTTCTCACCGTATGCGTACCTCAGAATCAGTGATTACATTTTTCGTCCGCCAGAAACGGAATCTTACAAAATGATCTTTGTAAGGATAATAAAATGCGATTTCATCGCCATACTCAATACTGTGGCTGGTCAGAGCGTCCGCCGGTAAAAATATCTGTTCAAGAGTTTCAACGCTGCGGGTCAGCGAAAAATCCACCCCTTCAGCAAGGCGTTTTGCCGCCTGATATTTCTCAAGCGAACTTGCCCGCAAATGGGGATTTTTCAACACTTTGATCTCCTGAGCAAAAACCTCCAGAACTTCAATATCTTCCGACAACATTTTTTTGGGTGAAGAAATACACCCGGCAAGCCCGATGCTTACCAATACCGCTAAAACGGACAAAACGATTTTTCTGAACATAAAATATCTCCATAAAAGTTGATTTACAATATAGCTTATTTTACAGCTTAAAGCCGTTTTTTTCAAATCAGAAGAGCTTTTTTTTGGAAAATATTAAAAAATTCGGTAAAAAATGCTCTTGAACCTTTGACTTTTTTACGCTTTGAGCTATAATGATAAAGTGTGTAACTTTTTTTCCGGAGCTTGAAAGTTCCGGGAGAAACAAATAAAACAATAAATGAAAGCAGGAAAAGATGAAACCTTTCAGCAAGATCTCTCCGGATTGGTGGGATTACACGACTCTGGATCGGGAAATCCTCGATGAAGCCGCAAAAATCACTATTGATACTCTCAAGAGCTATGAACGCCCCGGCTTCAAAATCAATATCTACGATACTCTTCAGGAATTCTACGCTGCCGAAGCTCTGGAATATGTGAAAGTCTGGAAACAGGCCACCCCTTCCAATCCCGTGGGTCTTTGCGGCCCCATCGGCCCCACTGAACAGCTGCCCATCGTTGCTGAAATCGTCAACGCTTTGGATATCAATCTGAAGAACTGCCACTTCTGGGGCATGGACGAATGGATCGTCGACGGCAAGGCTGCCGATATGGACTTCCCCCTGGGTTTCGCCAAGGCTGATATGGAACTTTGCTTCAACCGCATCCGCCCCGAACTGCGTATGCCCATGGAAAACTTGCACTTCCCTGCCGAAGATCCCACCGAATACATCAAGTCCTGGGATCAGGCCCGCTGCCTGCTCATGCAGGGCGGTCAGGGCGAAACCAAGCACTGGGCGTTCAACGACCCCGTGAAGCGTGCCGGTCAGTACAAAGATGAGCCCCCGACTCCGGAAGAATACCGCAAGCTCTCCACCCGTCAGGTGGAACTGCACCCGATCACTCTGATCCAGAACGCCCGTACCTCCGGCGGCGGTACTGTGCAGAATGTGCCCACCAGTGCTGTAACTGTTGGTCCTGTCCAGACCTGGAAGGCTGAAAATGTCTCCATCTGGCACCCCGGCCACCACGACAATCCCTTCGGTCAGCGTCTGACTACCTACATGATCAGCCGCAAGATCGCCGACAGCCGGGTCCCGATGTCGCTCTTGAGCGATCACCCGTCGGTCATCTTCAACTTCTACCGCGGCGGTTTCGGCGTCTGCGGCGTGGAAATGCATTGATTCAGAGAAAGTGTGAGATAAATGGCTAAAACTGCAATGGCGATCGCCTGCCATCCCGATGATATCGACTTCGGTATGTCCGGAACGCTGATGATGCTTAAAAAAGCCGGTTACGAGATCCATTATATGGATGTAGCCAACGGCAGCTTGGGTACTGCCGAATATACCTACGAAGAAATCGTAAAGATCCGCTTGGAAGAAGCCAAAAACTCTGCCAAGACCATCGGGGCGATTTTTCATGAACCCCTTTGCGACGATTTGCAGGTCTATTACACCCACGAACTCTTGAGCAAGCTCGTACCGGTGGTGCGTGAAGTTGCTCCGGAAATCATTCTGACCCACGGTCCTTACGACTATATGGAAGACCACACCAACACTGGTCGATTGGCGGTTTCGGCAGCATTCTGCCGGGGTATGCAGAACTTTTTGTGTGCCACGCCCACACCGATTGTGACCAACGATGTGCGTGTTTACCACTCCATGCCCCACAGTTTGACCGATGCCATGCGTCGGCCGGTGGTGCCGGAAATCTATGTAAACATCGACTCTGTGATCGATCAGAAGGTCGAAGGTCTGGTTTGCCATGTGAGCCAGAAACATTGGCTGGATGTCAGCCAGGGCAAAGATGCTTACATTACCGACTTGCTCAACAAGGGCGAACACTTCGGCAAACTCTCCAAGCATTACAAATATGCTGAAGGCTGGGTACGCCACAGCCATGTGGGGTTCTGCGATGCAGAATTCAACCCGCTGGTGGATGCTCTTAAAGCAACCAATGACTGCTATGTGGATCCGGAATACGAGATCCGCTTGCAGAACGGTACTCTTTAAGCTGTCGTAATAGAGAAAGCACCGCCGGCAATATGCTGACGGTGCTTTTTTTAATCAATCAACAGGATTATTTGTAATGCGTGATCTTGAAACTGTAAGAAAAGCGGCTCTGGCGGCTATCGAATCTGCCAAAGACTCCATCATTGAAACCGGCCGCTGGATCTGGAACCATCCGGAATCAGGCTACCGGGAAGTTAATACTTCTGCCTACATAGTCAACGAACTGCGTAAACTGGGTTTGGAAGTCAAAACCAATTTGGCTATGACCGGTTTCCGTGCCAATATTGATACCGGCAGACCCGGCCCCACGGTGGCGATCATGGGCGAAATGGATTCGCTGCTGATCCCCAACCACCCCGACTGTGACAAAACCACCGGCGCCGTTCACGCCTGCGGGCACAATGTGGGCGGCCCCGGCTTGATCGGTACAGCGATCGCCATATTGGCAGTAAAAGATGATCTTTGCGGCAAAGTGGCATTGATCGGCACTCCGGCGGAAGAAGGTATTGAACTTGATTACCGCAAAAAACTTATGAGCGAAGGCAAAATTCAAGCGATTTCCGGCAAATCCCAAATGATGATCGAAGGCGTTTTGGACGATGTGGATATAGCTTACATGAACCACCTTTCGCAAAGTTTCGGTCATCGTGACCACAATGGAGCCATCAATAAACGCTTGACCTTCCACGGCGTAAGCTGTCATGCCGCAGGTCCACGGAACGGACGCAACGCTCTGGGGGCAGCAACTCTTGCCATGGATGCCATTGCCTTGATGCGGGAATCGCTGGGTTACAGTGCCTACGCCCGTATCCACGGAATCATCACCCACGGCGGCGACGCGGTCAACATCATTCCCAACGAAGTAACTATGGAATACATGGTGCGGATGCCCAAACTGGACGAAATGCTGGAGTTGAACGAGCGTTTTGATAAGGTTGTGATGTATGCCGCCAAAGCCGCCGAGTGCGAAGTGACAATCGAAACGGTCAACGGCTTCCTGCCGCTGTATGACGATGTAGAGCTGGGGCACATGGTAGGCGAGATTGTCCACTATCTGCAGCCGGATGCAGCGTTTGACGATAATCAAACTTTTGCCGCCGGCAGTACCGATATGGGCGATGTGGCAACGGTGATCCCCGCCGTTCACGGCTATGTGCCGGGGGCAGCCGGACTTGCCCACGGTATTGACTACAAGATCGTGGATGAGTATTCAGCCTACATAGTCAACTCCCAGGTGGAAGCTTTGACCGCCATTGAGCTTTTGTACGGCGATGGAGCCAAAGGCAAAGCCATTGCGGCACGCAAGGCGGATCTGATGCCTATGGAAGAATACAAAAACACTATCAGAAAGATCAATCAGACCCTCAAGTCCACCGATCTTTAAGTTGAAAGGCTGCCCGATAAAGGTTGATATTGGAGCCTTGGGGAAGCGGGAAAAACCTTTTCGAGGAAAGTTACCTTCCCTCTTCCCCCCATCACCTTTTCCCTTGTCCGCCGGAGCCTTGGCGAAGGTGGAAAACCTTTTATTGGCATTTATCTATTTCGCAAACGAAATAGATAAATGCCCCTTAAAATTTGAAAAAAATTGTTTCAATATCTGTTCTGTTTATCAACCGATATTGGGAACAGAGCTAAGCAGAAAGGCTGCCCGATAAGTTATGCATAACGATATAAATGATTTATATGAAGCAATTCTTGAAGCCGATAAAGTATTGGTCTTTACCGGCGCGGGGATCTCCACCTTGTCGGGCATACCGGATTTCCGGGGCGTCAAAGGCGTTTACCGGGAAAAGTGGCACGGTATGGAAGTGGAAGAGATCCTTTCCATACCCTGCTTTCTCAAACACCCGGAGTATTTTTACGAGTGGGCACAAACTTTTGTCTACGGGTTGGAAAATTATCGACCCAATATAGTACATCAGGTGATTGCCGACTGGGAAAAGCGAAACATTATTTACCGCACTTACACCCAAAATATAGATATACTCCACCAGCACGCCGGGAGCAAACGCTTGTACGAACTCCACGGCAGTCCGGCACATCACCACTGCTTGAAGTGCCGTAAATATTACAGTTATAACGATATAGCCCCAATAGTGCAATCCGGCAACTGTCCCCGGTGCGATTGCGGGGGCATTATCAAACCGGAAATCGTTTTTTACGGCGAACAACTTAACTCCGATTTGCTGGAACAGGCGTTCAATGATTTTGAAAGTGCCGATATTGCTATCGTGCTGGGCAGCAGCTTAACGGTGAATCCGGCGGCACTGCTGCCGCAGTACACCATCCGGGGCGGCGGCAAACTGGCGATCATCAACAGCCAGCCGACTGCACTGGATAAATTTGCAAAATGGCGGTTCAGCGATTTAGCGGAAACTTTCAACACCTTTGCAGAATTGAGCAAGTAATATGGGAAAGTTCGCCTGCCGGAAAAATTGCGGAGCCTGCTGTATAGCTCCTTCCATAAAAAGCCCCATCCCGGGTATGCCCCATGGAAAACCAGCCGGAGTACCGTGTATAAATTTAGCAGAAGATATGAGCTGCAGGATTTTTGATTCGCCAGACCGCCCCAAATTCTGCGGCACCCTCCAGCCCGCCCCTGAAATGTGCAAAAACTGCCGGGAAGAAGCGTTGAAATATCTGACCGAACTGGAAAAAATCACAGCTCCGGATTGAAAAAATATTTGTAAATCACAGTTGCAGAATGTATATTACTCTAATATACTTTTTAACCGCAACATAAGGATAACGCAACTATGAAAAAAATGTTGACTGCCCTCTTTACGACAGCACTGCTGATCGCTTCAATGGTGCTTTCAGCTGATGCAATCAAACCAGTAAAATATGTATTCCTCTTTATCGGCGACGGTATGAGTATACCCCAGCGGATGATGGCTGAAGAATACAGCAAACGCATCGGCAGCGGCAAACTCTATATCAACACCATGCCCCATCAGGCAGTGACCACCACCCGTTCTGCCAATGAATTTATTACCGACTCCGCTGCCAGCGGTACTGCTATTGCCTGCGGCGAAAAAACGGTCAACGGCTGTATCGGGATGGATGCCATGTGTAAACGCAACCTCACTTCGACAGCCAAAGTCGCCAAGGCTGCCGGTCGCAAAGTGGGTATCATAACATCTATAACCATCAACCACGCCACCCCGGCATCTTTTTACGCCAATAATCCTTCCCGCAGCAACTACTATGCTATTGCGTTGGATCTGGTGAATTCCAACTTTGATTACTTTGGCGGCGGCGGTGCTGCCCAAAATAACGATAAAAAGAGCAAACTCTACAAAGGCGATATTTACGACCTTGCCGCCCAAGCCGGTTATCAGGTCGCCCGGGATAAAAAATCCATCACGGCACTCCAGCCCGTTAAGGGCAAAGTCTTTGCCGTTGGTGCCCCCGGCCCCCTCCCCTACGCTATTGACCGAACCGCCAACGACATGCACCTTGCCGAATTTGTTCAGCAGGCAATTCAGCTGCTGGATAACGAAAAAGGCTTTTTCATCATGACC
>JAZSHD010000237.1:0-18248 GCA_045533055.1 Victivallaceae bacterium
AGATTTCCAACAAAAACTTGAAGAATATATTTGCTATTTCAACAATGGAAGAGTATCTTTAAGGCTAAACGGAATGAGCCCGGTTGAATTCCGAGCCCATTCCATGTAATTAATCCGTCCAATTTTTTGGGGTCACATCAAGGGGTCAAGGGGGGAAAGCAATCCCCCCTTGGTTACGGCATCAGCCGTATGCGAACAATATTAAAAAATATTTTATTTTTCCGTTTTTTACCGTTCGTTGCCGTTAAACACTTTTGGAATAATACTATGGAAAACGCTATTATTATTGAAAATGCTTCCGTCTATATGGACGAAAATCTTGTGCTTAAAAACATCAGCTGGACTCTGGAAAAGGGTGCCCGTTGTTTTCTTATGGGTGCCAATGGTGCCGGCAAGACCACATTGGTCAAACTTCTGATGGGTTTTGCGTGGCCGGTTTACGGAGCACGGGTGGAAATTCTGGGCAATGTTTACGGCAAGTGCAATTTGCAGGAAGTGCGTAAAAAGATCGGCTGGGTCAGTCCCTTTATGCAGCACTGGACCAGCGAAGACAGCAAAGCTTTGCATGTGGTGCTTTCGGGCTTGGATGGATCGCTTGGCTTGTTCCGGGATGTGACCAAAGAGGAAGTCGACCGTGCCATGAAAATATTGACCGAACTCAATGCCGCCCACCTTGCTGAACGCAGCTGGTACGCTTTGAGTTCCGGCGAACAAGTCAAATTCCTCATTGCCCGTGCATTGATCACCAGCCCGGAACTTTTGATCCTTGACGAACCCAGCGTTTACATGGATCTGGCGGGGCGTGAATACCTTTTGAGCGAAATCGAACGCTTTGCCAACAGCCGCCCCGACCTGACATTGATTTTCATTACCCAGCGTATCGAAGAGATCATGCCGGTATTCCGCTACGGTATGGCACTGAAAGCGGGCAAGATCTTCAAGTCCGGCAGCACCGAAGAAGTCCTGACCGAAGAAAACCTTGAACAAATCTTCAATATCCCGGTAAAACTGCTGAGAAGCGACAACGGCAGATTCTGGCCGGTAGTGGGCATCAGATAAGCCGAAAGCCATTTTACAGCTTTAGGTATTGAAAAGACTCTATCAAGCCTCCAGTGGCTCTTAAAAAGCAAATACAGGCGGTATATCAGCAGCAACTACTGATATATCGCTTTTTTCTTGCCGGAGATTTGAAAATCATATTAAGTGTGATAATGTATATCAAGTTTCTTATTTCTGTATTTCAGGCTGGATATTGGGGAGTATATAATATAATTAATTTAAATAGTATTATATAAATATATTATTATTATACCCTGTTAATAATGTTGATAACTCAAAATCAAGCTCAAAATTCAGGAAATACCCTGTAAATAATTCTGTGCAGAAACTGATAACAAAAAAGACCCCCATTAAAAGTCCACAACCTTTGAACAGTAATCCAACAACTTAATAACAGACTTATCAACAATACAAGTTATCAGTATGATATGTGCGAAAAAAACGGAAACAAACATGTTGGCTGTAAAGCTTGCCGGAGCAAAGCATCAACCGGCTGCAGCATAGCATTCCCAGTATTCATAGTATTCCCGGCCATGCCGCACGGCAAGCAGGCATTTTCATACAACTGCTATTGCTTCCCGCCATCAACCTTATTCAATCCAGCTTGATTCTTGGGTCGGCGGCTGTGTAGAGCAAATCGGCTGTGAAGATGCCCAGCAAGGTCAGCATGCCGGAGAAGGTGAAGAGAGCCATTTGCAGTGGGTAATCGCGGCTGGAGAGGGAGAGAAGCGACAAGGTTCCCATGCCGGGGATGTTGAAAATGTGTTCAACGATGATGCTGCCAGCAACCAGTGATGGCAGCAAGCCGGAAAATAGGGTTATCAAAGTTATCAGAGTGTTGCGGAAAGCGTGTTTCCAGATAACAGAGCTTGCTGAAAGGCCCTTGGCGTAAGCTGTGCGTATGTAATCAGAATTCAATACTTCCAGCATGTTGGAGCGGGTGTAGCGGGCAAGCCCGGCGAGGGAACCGTATGCCAGACAGAGGGCAGGCAAAGCATAATAATATAACTCCATAGCCATAGCTTTGAATGTGCTCATTTCCACGGGTGGCGTATAAACGCCCCGCAGGGGAAAGACCGGCAGCATACCGCCGGAGCAAAAGGCTGATTGCAGCAGAAGCCCCACCCACATGACCGGCATACTGTACAATATAAACAGCAACAGTGTGGAAGATCGGTCAAAGCTGCCGTCGGCATATTTTGCAGAATAAACACCGATAACTATCGCAATAGTGTACGCAAAGGTTATGGCAATCAAATTGAGCTTGATGGTTACAGGCAGCCGTTCCGAAATCATGGCAACCACACTTCTGCCGGGTTCAACCGTAGCGGAGGTGCCGAAATCGCCGTGTTTAACAATATCCAACAGCCATTCGCTGAAACCGGCAAATACTGATTTATCGAGTTTGAGTTTTTTTATCAACGCTTCGTTGCGGGCAAATTCATTTTTTTCGGAGCTGGTGACTCCGGCACTGCTGCCATCCATAAAGTTGCTGCGGGTGGGGTCGCCGGGAGCCAGCCGCAGCATGGCATAGCTGGCAAACATGATTATAAGCAGTGTAAAAATGCTTAAAAAGAGGCGTTTGACGATATATTGCAGCATTTACACAATTTCCGTGGTGCGGGAAACAGTTTTGATACTGTTGGCTCTGCCGGTGCTGTAGTCATAGTCGATAATGCAGCCATCCAGCCGGATGATCCCTTCAGCGACCGGCAAACGGCGGGGCATACCGCTGCGGAACTTTTTGATGACTTCTTCCACACTTCTGCCCAAAACGCTGTATTCGGCACCTACCATACCAACATCGGTCAGATAAGCTGTGCCGTTGGGGAGGATTTTTGCATCGTTGGTCTGAACATGGGTGTGAGTGCCAAGTACCGCAGTGACTTTGCCATCAAGAAAATAGCCCATGGCGATCTTTTCGCTGGTGGCTTCGGCATGAAAATCCACCAGAACGGTTTTGACATTTGCCGGGATCTGATCCAAAAGTTTTTCGGCAGTTTCAAAAGGGCAGTAGGCACTGTCACGCATAAAAACTTTGCCCTGCAACGCGATCACGGCAATTTCTCCAGCCACTGGATTCTGCACGATCTTCATACCCACACCCGGCTGCATACTGCTTAAATTGGCGGGGCGGACGATGTCGTGTATGCCGTTGATCTCTTTTTCAAAATCTTTTTGATCCCAAACATGATCTCCGGCAGTGAAAAAATCCACATATTTACGCATATCTTTAAGACATCCGCCGGTCAGACCGGCACCGGCGGCACAATTTTCCGCATTGGCTATGACCATGGAAAGATTGAACTCTTTGCGTAATTCCGGAACCAGTTTTTGAACGGCGGCTCTGCCGCTGTGGCCGACTATATCGCCGATAAAAAGTATATTCATATAAAAACCTTTAACTTGTTGAATTATTTTTGCATAGTTTAATATATGCTTTATATTAACTTTTGACAAACTAAACTTGGGATTTATCGTATGTTTTTTTCGACTGTGACTATGGAAAACGCTCCGGAGGTTGACCGGGATACACTTTTAAGTGCCGACGACCGCACCCTGGCTGACTTCTGCCGGATGGAAGCATTTGTGGGTACCGGTCCCGGCGGACAGCACCGCAACCGCAATTACACCGCTGTAAGAGTGCGTTTGAAATGTCTGGACAATATCGTTGCCGAAGAGAGTGCTTTCCGCAGTCAAAAGCAGAATTTGAGCTCGGCACTGAATAAGATACGCCTGAAAATCGCTCTTTGCTGGCGTAAGAGTTATCCGGAAAATGCTGCATATATTCATTTGAACGAAAATAATACACTTTACGCTCTGGAACTGGCAAAACTTCTTGACGCAGTCGTGCAAAATAACTTTGACCATAAAGCTGCCGCTGAATCAACTGGATTATCCGCCAGTAAACTCCTGAAAGAATTGGCACGGAACTGGGAAGTTTGGGCGGAATTTCAAGCCGCCCGCTCGGAATTGGGTTTGTGCGAACTTAAAAAGCCAAGGTAATATATGCTGCACGATAAATCGGTGAAAAATTTATTTGCAGAATACCTTAAAACTCCCGAAGCCCGGCTTCTGCAAAGCGATTTTCAGCTGAAAAATGCTCCGGAATTGTTGTTACTTATGGAAAAATCCTCCGACCCCGGGCATTTTCTGGAGCTGGTCATGGATCACTGCAGCAAAAATAAACGCAAAGATGAAGGCACATTTTACACACCGAATCTGGTGGCAGAAAAGATGTTCCGCCGGGCGTTGAAAGTTTTCCGGAAAAATGATCCTTCCGCTGAAAGTTTGCTTGATATAAAAGTCCTTGACCCGGCTTGCGGCAGCGGCGAATTTATCCTTGCGGCACTGAAAGTTCTGCTGGAAGAATTCCGTAAACTTCAGCCGGATATACCGGTAAATACTATTGCTGAACGCATTATAAAACATAATCTCTATGGTATAGACTGCAATGCCGATGCAATAAAACTGCTGGGCAGCCGCTTGAAAATCTATGGCAATAGCGGCGGAAATTTTATTGTCAAAGATGTGTTGGAATATTCCAATGCGGCGGCGTGTTTCCAAAAAGATATAAAGTTCGATCTGGTCATCGGTAATCCGCCTTATGTAAGTTACGGTCTGCGTAATGTGGGCAAATTGGATAAATTCCGCTCGGTTGAATTGCGGAAAAGATTTCCTTTTTCTGCTGAATACAAAATAACTCTTTATGCACTCTTTATTGAGTTTGCACTGAATTCAACTGCCCAAAACGGTGTGCATAGTTTTATTGTGCCGGATAGTTTTCTTTGCGGACAATATTTTACCAAACTGCGGAATTTTATGCTGAAAAACAGCTCGTTAGAGTGTTTTTATTTAGTAAAACAAAAACTTTTTCAGGCGATGCCCGGGTCGCTGGTCATATATATTGTCAGCAAGAATTTTCCAGCGGAAGGTCATACTTTCCAAACATTTCTGCTGGATGAAAAATCCTGTTTTGATCTGCCGGAAAGAGGCTACAACATGCTGCAAAGCTCATTATCTGAAAATCACCGGCAGCGGTTCCGGCTCTTTTTTGATCGGAGAGTCCATAAGCGTATAACGCAAATGGAAAAAGAATCTGTCTGCAAATTAGGTGATTTGCTGGAAATATCCAGCGGACTGATTGCCAAACATGGCAAATCTTCCATTATTGCCGATCATGCCGCCGGCAGCCAATGGAAATCGGGGTTGGTCAGCGGCAAAGAAATCACCACTGACGGTAAAATCAACTCTCTTGGCAACTATATCAACGCCGATCCGGCTATGATCAAAAGCGGACTTAAAAAGATCGATTACTCGCAGCCCAAGCTGCTCATACGCCAAACCGGCGACCGGATCATCTCTGCCGTTGACCGGCATGGGTTGCTGGTATTGAACAATATCCATGTGGGCACAGCCAAAAATCCGTTTCTTGATCTGGAACGCTTGAGCAAATATCTTAATTCAGAAGAAATACGCTTTTACTATCAGGCAACCACTCTGGAAGCTAACCGCCCCATGGCACAAATCGATTTGGAAACTCTCCGGGATCTGCCTGTTAAAGAGCGTTTCAGCATAAAAAAAGCGGAAGAAATCATTTGAAATCTTCCGCTTGCAGTTTTACGCCAGTTATCAGTACAAGTCGCCGATACCTGCCGAGGTAGGTTTGCCTACTGTATCACTGACCCAGTACGGTGTGCCATTGGGTTTGAGCACACGGGCAGTTACAAAAATCAGCAGATTGGTCTTTTTGATCGATGTGGACTTGGACTTGAAGAAATTGCCGATCAGCGGAATGTCGCCCAGCAGCGGCACTTTGTCATTAATGGTAGTGGTAGTATCTTTGATCATACCGCCGATTACCACAGTTTCTTCATTGGCAACAACTACATTGGTGTTGGTAGTACGATTTGAAATGATGGGACGGGTGATCAAACTGAGCTCACCGTTTTCATCAATGTATTCATACTCTGTCCAGCCCACCAATGCTTTCACCCACGGATGCACATCCAGACCGATCAGACGCTTTTCTTTATCAACGATTTTCGGCGTTATTTCCATTTCAATACCAAGTTCCTGAACCTCAAATTCCGGCCACAGCGGAGTAATTGCCGTAATGGTTATACCGCCTTCGGTATCCGAGTCAGTATCACCTTCTTCGTAATCCCATTTGAAATAACGCTCAGAAATCATACGGATCGTAACTTTTTCACCGGCTTTAGTTAAAACTTTGGGTGAAGAAAGAATATCTTTGCTGTTCATCTGATTGATGGCATTAATCACCAGATTGTAGTTGTAACCATTTCTGGCAGTGGAGAATGTTACAGTGTTGGAACCGGAGTTGTTGATCACTGTATCGTTAGTATCAAACTGCAATCTGCCATTGGTTTTGCCGTTGTCACCCTGGGGGCGGCTCAAAGATTGAATAAAACCCAACTCCTTGAGGTCGCTTTGTTCAACCTCAACAAATTTGACCTGAACCTGAACCAGCGGCTCAGGGTCGCGCTGGCGGGACTGGGTCAATGCATCATTGATCAAGTTAAGATTCGCCGGTGTGTTAAGTACGATCAATGAACGGAACTTGGGATCATACATAACCTTGGAGCCGGGAGGAAAATCCAATTTTTCGGATGCCAGCTTTAAGTTTTCCTTCAATTTTTCCGGATCATCACTACCGCCAAGATCTTCAAGCATGCTTTCGTCGAACATAAAAACTTTGATTTGCATATCATCCAGCGAAACATCTTTGGGTGCAAACACTACCGCATTTTTTTCGATCTTGTACCGCATGTTGGTATTTTCTTTCAGGGCGTCAATGATTTCCAACAAGGTCTTGTTCTGCAAATTCAAGTTGACCAGCGGATAATTGGATGCTGAAGCTGAAGAACTGGCCGCCGGTGCCGGTGCCGCTGCTGCCGCCGGTGCCGCAGTTTCGTTTTCGTCATCCACAACATCTTCGTCGTTATCATTGGTCGCAGCTGTTGCTGAACCAAGTCCCTGCTCAGGTGCCGCCGCCGGTGCCGCAGCTTCAGCTCCTGCATTATTGGCATTCGGGTAATGCAAAAAGAAATTTATACCGGTTTCGTCACGCAGCTTTTTCAACGCTTCCGGCAATGGAGTACCGGAGTTGTTGGAATTGCCGTCAAAGTTGACTTCTGCCAACCGGATTGTACGCAGCTTTTTCTCGATTTCCTGTGTATCATCACTATTGCTGACTGAAGATTTTACTACTCCGCTTTCATCAGTCAAATCAGTGTTGATTGTTTCACTCTTCTTGAGGATCGGATCAGGTAATGCCCACGCTGCTTCAGCAATCGCCCGGGCATGTGTTAAACGAAGGCGGTTGTCACCGTACTTTTTCAAAGCTACATCAGTAGCTTTCATGCCCTGCACTGCATCCATACAGAGATGATCTTTCATCAATATTTCCTGATACTTCTTGCGGGCAAGCTCATACTGACCAGTATAAAAAAGCAGCTTGGCCTGCTTGAGCTGGATACGGATTTCATATTCCTTATCGCTCTGTTTCGGCAAAACATTTTCTTCGCTCAATGCGGATCGCTTAACAGCCGCTGCACGCATTCTGGTATAGGTTTCAATACGCTGTTCCATCTCTTTCTTTGACGGCGGGTAGATGGATATAGCATTTTTACACAGTGCGATCGCTTTGTCAAAATCATGGGAATTGGCCTGTTCATGAGCCTTGAGTGCAGTTTCCTGGGCAAGATAGTAGTAAGATTTGGCGATCATCTCGCGGGTCTTATTGTACTGCTCGGTAAAGTATGCACTGTTGGGTTTCAGAGTTTCGTAAATATATGCCGCTGAAGTATAGTTTTTGGCAGCATCAAGATACTGCGATGAGAAAAACAGCTCATTACCTTTGATGACAAACGATTTGGCAGCAGATTCCTCTTTCTGTTTGTCAACACTGAACGAGTCAACGGCTGTATTTATGCTTTGTACTTTTTCTTCTGCTGTGAGCATAAACGATGAACAAGCCGCAGCCGCCAGCAGTATTTTTACATATTTATTTTTCATATCTAATCAAAACTCCTCTGCTTTAGCGGACAAAATCAACCAGACCGCGGTTCTTCATTGAATTTTCTGCATTCCACGGAGTGCCTTTGGGAGTCATCAGCCGTGCAGTTATAAATATAAGCAGTGTGCGGTTGAAAATATCGTATTGCTGATCGCGGAAGAAATTGCCGATAAACGGTATATCGCCCAAAATCGGCCATTTGTCCTTTCTGGTTGTCACTTCGTTATCAACCATTCCGCCAATCAACACAGTTTCACCGTCATACAATGTGATATTTGTTGTAATTTCACGCCTGGAAAATTCCGGCATCTTCAGGTTGAAGATGCGTTCAACGATAGGCTCTCTTTTACCGCCATTGGTCTGATAGATACCGTACACCAGGTGGTTATCGTAATCGCGTACATGTGTGTAGAACACCGGCTTGATTTCGTTCAGCGTAATCGTGTAGTTGTCAACATTGACCGAAGGCTTTACCGTAAAAGTCACACCAAGTTCGCGGGCATCGTCATCCCAATCGGGCTGATCACCTTCCAGTTTGATATTGAAGCCTTCGCTTTCCATATCCGGCTGTTCCCATTCGGTAATAAAGTAGGTATTTTCCACCATCTTGATCATCGCTGGCTGGCTGGGATTGTTTTCTGACAGGATTCGCGGTGAGGCCAACACTTCCGCCTGACGGTTCTGTGCCACTGCATTGATCGACAAACTGAGGTCAACTTTAGTATCAGACCCAAAGATTTTTTCTCCGAAATTCGGGAATATTTTCAGGTTGTTCAGTACCCGGAACATTTCACCGCCTTCGTTGCCGTGACGGGTGGGATCGGTGGTACCCAGCACCCAGCCGTTGCCTTTGTCGCGGCCGGCACTGAAAGCCCATTCAAAACCCAACTCGTTGAGATTTGTATTGGTCAATTCCACCATTTTTACTTCCACCATGATCATCGGCTGTTCCAGAGCATCAAGCTGACGGAGCAAGGCTTCCAAACGGCGCAGATTTTCCGGAGTGTTACTCACTCTCAAACGCTCTGTACTGCGATTGTAACTGATCATGGAATCTTTGCCGAATGTGATCCAGCGTTTTGTAAAATACGATTTAAGAGCTTCGGAATCGACCGGCATCTTTTTAGCGGATCTGCCGGTTGTTGATACTGCAGCAGCAGCAGCTTCGCCATCACCCATGATCGCATTAACATCGTCTTCTGCTGCAGGATCACCGCCGCCGCCGCCTTCAATATCTTTCATAGTCGAAGATGTGGGTTTTTCTGTATTCTGGTCAATGATAAATGCAATAATATCGCCGCGTACCGGAAATTCTGCCGTCTTCGTGGCTTCATCTTTACCAAACAATACCTTGTTGTCGGCAAACTGGTAAGAAAGACCCGAGGCCATGCTGAAATAGCGGATCACATCCAGCAGCGGTGTTTTGCCAAGTTCAAGCGAAACCCGGCGCTGACCTTCTTCCGGAGCAAGTTTACTGATAATGGCAATACCTTTATCTTTGACTTGATCGTTCAAAAAGCGGATAATGCTGTTCACATCACTCTGGGCATAAGGTACATTGTCAACAACAATACTTTCCAGCAGCTTATAAAGGTCACTGTCACCAATTTTGCGGGTCTTCCCCTGCTGATTGGTTCCGGACATACCTGCAGCGATCGTAATCCGGCTCAGTGGTTCGCTCCACTCCCATGCGTTGCGGGCATTGGTTCCCATAATAGCTTCGTTCCCACGCTGCACACCAACATTGTAGAGCTTTTTGTAAACATAGGAAAGCACCTGTACTGCCTCCATGTTGAAAGGATCTACCAACAGCACACGCTCCAGTTTCGGAATCGCCGCTTCAAGCTGATTTTTGCGTATCATCAACTTGGCTTCACGCATGTTCATATCAATTTCTTTGCGGCTCTCCAAATATTTCGGAGAGAGCTTATCCAAAGCAGTTTCCTCTTTGTATTTTTTGGCAGAAACATGATTCTGACATTCAAGCAAAAAGTTGAATATATATTTATCTTCAGGAGTCAGCAACTGAGCTTTTTGAGCTTCGGCAATAGCTTCATCATACTTTTTGTCAGCAGCAAGATCTCGTGCTTTCTTCATTATTTCGCTGCTGTATACACGCTTTATACGGTGAATATTTCTGGCAACTTCAGCAGATTTGCTTTGGGCAAGATTACCATTGAATTTACTTAACTGCTTTTGAATGCTTTCAAGATCACTCAGGGCATCAGCATATTTGCCGTCGCTGGCTTTGACTAAAGCTGCACGGCGGTTGGACTCTATTTCTTTGAATAACCCACTGAGCGAATTATTGTTGCTTTTATAGACAGTTCTGATGTTTTCTTCTGCCTGGGCAGCAGCTTCTGCTCCGCTTGATGAAAGCGGCATCAGCAGCGTTCCTGCCAGACCCAACTGACTGACCCGGCGCAGCCACATTGATTTGTTTGTTCTACTCATGCACGGATTCCCTTATATATGTTTTATTTTATAAAATTCTCTTTTAATAAAATCAGCGGCGGCGTGAACTACGGCGGCTTGTACGGCCACGGTTTTCAGTTTCCCGTTGATCTGTTTTATTTGCATCTTCTCTTACATACGCTTTCTTTATGCGTTCAAAAAGTGTACTTTTGGAATCAATCAGGTCCAATGTCAAAGTTTTAACTTTGTTATCAAGAGTATACTCAAGCTCTGCAGCTTTGTCGTTGATCTTTTTTACAGTGAAGGCAACACTGCCGCCGCCGGGCTGATTGCTTTTCATTACAAACTTGCTGCCGGCAATCAGGTTGATCATACTGCGTCTGCGTTTAGTCGGCGAACGGACATCACGAATATCAATCATACGGGACTTGGGATCAAACACATCTTTGCGGGATCTTATTTCAATACGGCTGGAACTATCCTGTGCTTTCACCGGCATCACCCAGACTGTAGAGTCATCTTCCTTACGGGAAGAACTTGTACCCTGTTCCGTTGTATTGCGTTTTACAGCATCAACGATTTTATAGCGTTTGCCAAGCATGTTGAACATGCTGCCGACATTCATGATCGAATCACGATTCTCAACAGTCATATAAATTTTATAGGTGCTTTTCTGTTTCGCATCTGCTGCACTGATGGTGGTAAGACGAATCGGAAGTTTGACCAATTCGATCTTGCTGAGAAAAATCATTTTATCCAATGTCGGAAAATTGTCCGGGTCATTCGGATTGGTATTGCAGAAATATTCAAACCAGTTGGAAAATTTGTCACCGTCTTTGTCCAAATCTGCATCGTCTGCGGAGTTTGGGTTCAAACCCAGACGGATTTCATAACGGTCAGGCAAGCCGTCGCCGTCGCCGTCAAAATTAGCAAGCTGCTTTTCATAATCCTCGGGATCGCCCGGATCACGCAAATCCTGCGAGCAGGCTTCAAAAAGACAACGCAAACCCTTTTTACGCAGCTGTGACCAGGGCTGGATCTTTTTGCACTGAGAACAGCGCAGCGACTTCATCGGAACGGCCAAACCCGGACGGCCATAACCGATCAGCCCTTCTCCTTCACGCTCCTGCCAGAGCTTGATTTCTTTTGTAACAGAAAACTTCTCATTTACTGACTGCGGTACATAAGGCTGATTTTTGCGTGTGATCACCAATGTATTTTTAGCTGCCCGGGAGTTGCCGGAATTAGGATTGTTTGAGGAACTCATTATCTGCAAAAGATAGATAAGTGCCACCACAAAACTCAGCAGCAGAAAACCCAGTACAAACTTTTCATAATGTTTCTTGAATATATCCACAATAACACCGCCGTTCAAGTTATTTCAGTTGATTTCCTGTTAATTCAACATAATCCACCACAAGTGTCACCCGGCAGAGAGTACTGCGTCCGGCAACACATTCCGGATAATTTTTTGTTTCCTTAAAGTAGGCAGTCAGATTGGCACTATTATTTCTCTCACCGTTACCGGAATTATCTTGATTGTTCTGAGTATTCTCAGATTTACCGATAATACCGCTGGCAAAATCAATAATATCCTGTATCTGATCTTCCTGCTTTTGCAGCGAAAAGCGTTTAACCACATACATACGATTGTCTTTGCATGCATCTGAAATCAGCTGCATCAGCGTGCGGATCTGATTTTCGCGGCTGACGCAAGTGATAACATAAGTGTATCTTTTGTAATTGCCATTGCTGCTGTCACCGGCCAGATTTACATAGTTGAATTTTTCCAGTGAGTCCACATTAGCCAAAATCAGCCGCTGTGACAGGTCGGCTATAATATCCCAGTTGCGGATCACATCCGAAGGATCTGCGGCAGGATCAAAAACTGCAGTTTTGCCTTCACCGGCCGAAGATACAGCAACAGTGGTTGTGTTGCGTGTGTTGCTGCTATCTGAAAAAGCTTTGTTGGACTTTAAAAGCTCCAGCGGTGCCTGTACAAAATTCATGCCGGTTGCAAATACATTACCCTTTTCCAGAGTTTCTTTGATCAGATTGACCATCTTTATTGAATGAGCTTCCAGCAGGGCAGGCTGCTTGTCCAAATTACGCTGCAAACCAAGAGAGGCAAGGAAGATTTCTTCCATATTTTTGTCGTCTATCTTCTCCAACATGGTCTTTTGGGCTTCTTTCAGAAACTCAAGCATGGAGTTGTTCCACATATCTGCATCCCAGAGAGCCGGTTTATTTTTGCCTGCTGCCTGCTGTTCCAGCGTTGCTCCCCGTTCCAAACGGAATCTGCGGTAGGTCTGCTTGCGGGGACCTTGCTGCTCTTTGACCATATTCCAGAATTCACGGAAGGTATCAGTCAAAGTTTCCACTGTAAGATTCTGCTGGCAGATACTGTTGTAAAATTCAAATTCTTTGGCATCTTCCTTGTTTTTGGCTGCCCAGGCTTTGAATGACGATTCATTATTGCCGGTTATTGCTCCGGTTATGTGTTTCAACAGCTTCTGGTACACTTCGCCGGCTTCAGCAAGACTGGCAGACTTTGCTGCAACAGCTTTGTCATATTGTGCGGAAAAATCAGCTATGCGTTTTTGATTTGCGGCAACTGCACGGGCCTTACCTTCCTGAGTTTCTTCTTCGTCTTCGATTTTTTTGCTGTTCTTATAAGCCTTTTTCACCTCGGCAGAAAATTTATCCGCCGATGTCAAATCTTTCTGCCATTGGCTGTTGGCAGCAGCAAATTCCTTTTTCAGTTTCGCCAGTTCCGGGGATTTATCAAAAAGCTCGGCTATACTTATAAGTTTTTCCATTGACTGTTTGCGTAAATCGGCTACAAATACTGTCAAAGCTCCCTGCAAAGTCTGACCAAAGTGACACTGCATGGAGTGCTTGAGTTTTTTATAACCTTCAGTATCCTTATTGACCAGTGCCACATTGCTTCTGAACGGAGGAATGGGGGTTCTCATTCTGTTATTCAGCTCATCCAGAGATTCGGTCATCTTTTTCGTTTCGGCCTGATATTTGTTCATTTCAAAAAACTTTACTGCCGACATCCCGAAAAGCAGCAAGATGCCTGCTGCGGAGATCGCCAGTACTCCGACCAAAAACAAGTTTTTCTTGATAAATCTATTCATTTCAGAGTGCCCCTGTTACTGCTTGATGGGATTTTTGAGCTCAACATAGATTACAAAGCTCGTTACATTATCGTTACCGGAACCCAATGTCAACGAAGGTATCTTGTAACCGCTTATCCGGTTTTCTTCCTTCTTGATATTGAACATACTGTCACTTTTCTGGGAACTCTCAAGCAGTTTTTCCTGAAAGATATCTTCAACTGCTTTGGAATTATCATCGGTCATCACCAGCGAGTGACCTTTCAACCGCAGCCACTTGATCTCTTGCGGAGGAGCTTGAGGACCGGCACTTTCTTCCATCATTGGGTCCTCAGATGGTGGTACATCCATGCCCATATCCGGATTTACCGGCGCTGCCGGTGCTGCTGACGGATCCTCAAAAGCATTTACCCCGTCGATCTGGGTAAACCACATGTATTGAGGTGTGCATTGCTGCAGCTCATTGAGCAGCTGTGTCCACTGATTGCGGCTCCTGGCAACATCACGCAGAGCTTCGTATACACCTTTGTGGGAATCCAACTCATTTTTGGCACTTCTCAGCAAACTTTTAGCCTGGATCGCCTCTTCAAGGGTTTGAGCATTATTTTCAGTCAGGCGTTTATGCACAAAACTGTTGGCACTGACTCCGCCGTAGAAAACCAGCAGCAGAAGCAATGCACAGGCCGCACTCAAATAAAAATAGGGCTTCTTGTGTTCAAGATCTCTGGACGATTGAATAACTTTCGGTATCAGCGATATTTCAATGGGACAGGTACGGATATGTCTGATCGCCAGACCGATAAGCGGCGGGAAAAGATGGGCACTTTCCTGAAGATTCTGCTTATCCACCGTTTCAGCAATATTGATTACCGGGAATGTGTTGAGGAAGTTTACTTCCAAGTGGAGTTTTTCGTTCAAAAAATGGGGAACATAGGGGATAATTGAACTGCCGCCGGAGATAAACAGCCGTTGCGGACGGTTGCCGCCATACATTGACCGCCAGGCGTTGATCGAGCGGTTGATTTCGCCATGCAGACGGGTCATGACATTGCGGGCGATCTTCGAAATCGTTGCCGCCACTTCCGAGTCAGAGTCTTCGTATGCACCACCCAGGGCTACAAAACCGTGTTTGCGTTTCATTTCTTCAGCATCGTCAAAACCGATACTGAACTCTTTGGCAATCTGCTGGGTGATGGTATTGCCGCCGATAGGAATGGCACGGATAAATACACGGCTGCCGTCAAGGATAATCAGATTTGAACCTTTGCCGCCCAAATCAAGGATCATATCGCAATATTCTTCGCCAAACATATTGGCTCTGGCGGCATTGTAAAGTGCTGTGGGCGATACTTCTATGGAAAGCACTTCAAAATCAGCATCAAGCAGCACGGTGGAAATTTCTGAAACCAGATCCTCTTTTATTGCCACAAAAAGTGCTTCAAGCTCTTCGACCGTTTCGGTGATTTTTTCTGCCGGTGCATCCATGTCGTCGGTCGGTTCGGCAGCAACCTCAAATACTTTTGTGTGCTTGATGAGCTGATAATCCCACAATACTTCATCCAGCGGATAGGGTACTGTAAGTTTGGCTTCACCTTCTACTACCTGGGCGGCACGGGTACGGTTGCCCAGCAATGGCGGCAGTTTGCTTAAACGCTGAAAAGCATACAGACTGCTTATGGAAAGACGCACCTGATTGGTTGAAAAATTGTTTTCCTGAAGAATTTCAAGAAATGTGTGCTTGAAAGCCTCTGCAAAGTTTTCCTCTGCCAGATCTGAAGGATACTCTTTGATCGCGTATTGCATCAAAGTAACGATATCGGAATTTTCACCTGTATAAAATTCCGCAACCTTGAGGCAATTACCCCCAACATCAATAGTAAGTATTGAATTGCTTTTTATCATATCTACTGCGCTCTGTTACCTGTATTCACTTTGATTGTTATTGCAGTGCCGCATCTACGGTCTGCGTTGCATTTCATATAGCAGGATTTCCGGCATTCCCGCCGCAGTTCCTCCACTGCTCCTTACCTGACTTCTGCCTTCAGAAAAGATGAAAGCTGAAGTGAACAAGGTTACAATATTCCTTTTTTATGATTATTGCAACTCATTTTGCCTTTAAAACAGCAAAATTCCGCAATAAAATATGACTTTTTCCGAAAAAACAGTAAAAAAATGCAATTTTTACCATTTTTACGGCACACATAACGAACAAAACCAGTTATTCTGAAAAACAACTGGAACAACTTTTCAACGCTTTTTTATTTGACTGGCTTCTTTTCAGCTGTCTTTGCCGGAGCAGCTTTTTCTGCAGCAGCCTTGGCAGGTTCCGCCTTGGCTGCTGCAGCTGCCGCCGGTTCGTCGGCAATTTCAGTTACCAGCGATTTGCTGCTGCGGCTGTGACCGATCAGCGATGCCAGAGTCAGTGCCAGCACAAAGAAAATCACTGTCAGCACTACGGTAGCTTTGGTCAGATGACTGCCGGCACGAGCTCCGAACACCGATTCGCCAACTCCGCCGAACACGGTACCGAAACCGCCGGACTTGGAGGGCTGGATCAGGATCAGGATTGCCAGAAGCAACGCTACCACGATCACCAACGCGTAAAGTATTGTCATCAATATTTCCATGAGAAAATCCCATCATATTGTGCCCCGCAAAAGTAGCGGGGCATATTTTCAGCTTGATTTGCTAATTAGCAGCCGGCACCTTTCAGGGCATTCTTGACCAGATCAGCAAAGCTGTCGGCCTTGAGTGCGGCACCGCCGATCAAACCGCCGTCGATATCAGCCTGACGGACCAGTTCTTCGGCGTTTTCGGGCTTCATGCTGCCGCCGTACTGGATACGGACATTTTCAGCAGCTTCTTTGCCGAAAAGTTCAGCGATCTTGCTGCGGATAAAGGCGTGGGTTTCCTGGGCCATTTCGGGGGTGGCAGTTTTGCCGGTACCGATCGCCCACACAGGTTCGTAAGCCAGCACCAGAGCAGCCACGGTGGCGGCATCCAGATCTTTCAGCCCATCTTCCAGCTGTTTGCCCAGCACGGCTTCGGTCTTGTTGCCTTCGCGTTCTTCAAGGGTTTCGCCGATGCAGACGATGGGTTTAAGTCCGGCGGCGATGGCGGCCTTCAGACGGCTGTTGACAGTGGCATCGGTTTCGCCGAAGTACTGGCGGCGTTCGCTGTGACCGAGGATCACATATTCCACACCGGCTTCTTTGAGCATAGCTGCGGAGATTTCACCGGTAAAGGCACCGGATTCTGCCCAGTGAACATTCTGGGCACCGACTTTGACATTGCTGCCTTTGCAGGCTTCGACTACTGCAGAAAGAGTAGTGAAGGTGGGGCAGACCACGATTTCGGCACAGCAGCTGCAGACATCAGCCACCAGGGGCTTGAGGGCATTGACCAATGCAACGCCTTCAGCAGCAGTTTTGTTCATCTTCCAGTTTCCGGCAACGATAACTTTACGAGCCATTTTCTTTTCTCCTTTTTAATAAATATGTTAATGGTTGTAATTTACAAACTTTGTGAAAAATGCCGCAAAAATTATTTCCGGCAATAATTCGCGTTTTACAAAATAGCACTCCGTAGCGATTTTTGCAATATTACAGAGCAAAATTTTCGCAAAAACATTGAATTTTTTCACTTTATATGCGTTTTTTTTTAAAATTATTTGATTTTGGCGGTCGGTGGTGTAAATTTCTCTGTTGACAAAAAAAAATTTATATTATATCAGGAAAGGGTTCACACAATGCAGCAGCATCTCAATGTTCCGCCGGAAAATCATGTTAAAGTTCTCGATGGTCAGGGTTGGGTCGGTTTGATCGACCATCTTGGCAGCGAAGCGACTATCGTAAATGCCGCCAGAGTCAGTTTCGGCAAGATCAAGACCGAGATCGACGCCCGCGACGAAGCTCTTATGGAGTATCTGATCGCCAACCGTCACACCAGTCCGCTGGAGCATCTGGTCTTTACTTTCAGCATCCATTGTCCGCTCTTTGTCCGCGGCCAGTGGCACCGTCACCGCACCTGGAGCTACAACGAGATCTCCCGCCGCTACACCGAAATCGACCTTGAGTGCTTTACCCCTGCCCAGCTGCGCAAGCAGAGCACAAACAACCGGCAGGCTTCTTATGTGGATGAAGATTTCAAAGCCCCCGAACTGGTGGAAGCTATCCGCAAGCACAACGAAGAGAGCCTTGCTCTTTACAACAAGCTCCTTGATGGCGGCGTCTGCCGGGAACAGGCACGGGGAGTGCTGCCCCAGAATATGATGGTGACTTTCTGGGGAACGGTCGATCTTTCCAACCTGCTGCACTTCCTTGAATTGCGTGACAGCGAACACGCCCAGGTTGAGATCCGGGAATATGCCCAGGCTATCAAAAAACTTATCAAACCCATCGTGCCCCATGTGGCTGCCTACTTTGAAAAACAAGGTCAGGTCTGGTAAGTAAATATTTACTGTTCAACTGCTTGTGCGGCAGAGCTTTTAACGGCTTTGCCGCCTTTTTTTTGCCGCATACGCCCAGCTTCGTTACACTACGCCGCAGCAAGCGGGCAGTATTTATTTAAACAGTCAACGACCATACTCGCGTAAGCGAGCAACTTCACGCTTG
>JAZSHD010000090.1:0-6210 GCA_045533055.1 Victivallaceae bacterium
CAAACCTTTTATTGGCATTTATCTATTTGTTACACAAATAGATAAATGCCCTTTAAGTTTTGAAAAGATTTTATTCAACATCTTTACTGTTAATCAACCGATATTGGGAACAGAGCCTTAAATAAAGCTCCTCAATCAACCTTTATCGGAAACAGAGCTAAACAATTTTCAATTCATTAATTCAAATTTCTCTGTAATATATTTCCAGTTTTATTGCAGTAAAAATCTCCCAAGGATATTTGCTTTTATCACTTGATAATGTTATAGTATTTATACAATATTTTCAGCTTGATAAACCATATTGTTCCGGAGGTTTTTACAAATTATGGAAACGACGAACCGAGCCATACTCATCGATGCCTATTCCCAGATTTTCCGGGTCTTTTACGCTATTATGCACTTGAGCAGAAAAGATGGGTTCCCCACCAACGCCCTTTTCGGCTTTGCCCGCTTGCTTATGCAGATCGAAAAAGAGTATGCTCCAACTGCCGGGGCAATGTTTTTTGACTGCGGAAAACCCGCTTTCCGGCTGGAACTCTCTGCGGAATACAAATCCAACCGCCCCCCCATGCCCGAAGAATTGAAGAAACAAATGCCCCTTTTGCGGGAGCTTGCGGAACTTTTCGGCTGGCAGGTGTGCGAGTGTAAAGATTACGAAGCCGACGATTTGATCGGGGCGGCAGTCAAAAACAGCAGCCTTGATACAGCAATAATTTCGTCGGATAAAGACCTTTCGCAGCTTATTGATGACCATTGCATTATGTTTATTCCTGCCCGCAGCGGCGGCGGTTTTGAAGTCCGCGACTGCGAGGAAACGCTCAAAAAATTTGCGGTAACGCCCGATCAAATAGTCGATTATCTTGCGTTGCTGGGCGACAGCTCCGATGCTATTGAAGGTGTGCCGGGCATCGGGCCCAAAACGGCGGCAAATATCTTGAACGAATGCGGCTCGCTGGAAAAGTTTTTTGCAGAACCCGGAATGTTGAAAAACGCAAAACTCCGCACCAAACTTTGCGAAAATCAGGAGCGTATCCAACGGAATATAAAACTGGTATCGCTCCGCACCCAGTGGCCGGAAAACGAAATTGGGAAGTTGGGGAAATGGTTGGAGAAACGCCCACCCGATTGGCAGAAAATTGCTGATTTTGCTGCTGAATACGAGCTTAAAAGTATTCTTAAAGATATACCAAAAGAGTTTGTCAAAGCTCCGGCAGAACCGGTTGAAACTGCTCCGGAAAAAGCGGAAACGCCTGCTGTGACCGACGACCTTTTCAGCTGGAGCAATGCTCAAACCGCCGGAGCTGCTCCGGAAAAAGCGAAAGAATCCGATAAATCCGATGCCCCCTTTCAAGGTACACTTTTTTAAGGAGATGTTATGCCTGATTTAAGTTTGATTGCCATTGAAAAGCAAAAGCACCCCACTCTGTCGGCAGAAAGTCCTTTCAATATCGACTACATGTACGCCCGTAAGCCCACCAGCACCTACTCCGGCGATATACATTACGCCTTGCAGCTGGGCATTCAGCTGACCGGTTCTTCGGAGATTGTGTACGATAATTATTCACGCATCTGCCGCCCCGGCGACTGCTGGTGGACAATGTGCTGGGAGCCGCACGCCTGCAAGATATTGGAAAAACGCTCCTTTATTGTGGCAGTGAATCTGGAAATGAACGCTCTGGGTTCCGTTGACCCCTTCGGCGGCTGCCACTGGCTGATGCCCTTTACTCTGCCGCCGGAAGAACGCTATGTGCCTGCCAATGAGCTGGAACGCAACAAGTTTTTAGCCGCCGGCCGCCAGCTTTTTCACTGGAACAGCCGCCGCAATGCCTACTGGCAGCAAAAGAGCTGGCTTTTGATCAACGATCTGGTATTAACTGCCATAAGCAAGCTCAATTTCATTCAACCGGCGATCGCCGAACAGGCGGTCACGGCGGGCGATAAATTTGCCCGTCTGCGTCCGGCAATCGAGCTGGCACGCTCCTGCGATGCCGAACCGGTAACATTGGCTAAAGCAGCAAAGGCGTGTTCCTTGAGTGCCAGCAGATTCAGCGAACTTTTCCGCGAAGCGTTGGGCAGCAGTTTCGGGCAATTTGCCGCCCGGGCAAGGATCAGTCAGGCAGCAAGAGATATTGCCACAAGTAATATGGCGGTGGAAGAAGTCGCCGCCAAATGGGGATTTTTTGACAGTTCGCACTTTTGCCACGCTTTCAAAAAAATCTACCAGTGTTCTCCGTCGGAATTCCGCAAAAAACGCCACGATAATCAGGTTTTATAAGGTGAAATCATGTTCAGAAAATTTAATTTTACGCTGATTGAACTTTTGGTTGTAATTGCTATAATAGGTATACTTGCGGCTATGCTGCTGCCTGCTTTGTCAGAAGCCCGCAATACGGCAGTCGCCATCAATTGTGTAAGCAATTTGCGGCAGATTGGCCTGGCGACCAATCTTTATGCCGACGAAAGCAAAAACTTTTTTCCGATCGCAGATGTTGACCCCGCCTGGGGAGCAGAAAAAGGATGGGCGAATTTGCTGCATTATTCGCAGGATACGCCCAAAAATGTTTTTATCTGCCCGCGGGAAGACCGGCGGGAGTTTTCCTATTCCATAAACTACCGGGAGCCTTTTCAGCGGGCGGGCGACAAATTCGCCAGCTGGAACCGGCTCTACCTTGACCGCACCACCGCCGGAGCAAGCAATATAATATTGGTGGAAGAGAGCGATACAAACATGTTTTCTGTAACCGACTGCGATCAGGATAATTACACGCAGGATACCGAACCCAAAGACCCCAACCGGCACAACGGCTTTGCTGTATTGTTCGGCGATTGCCACGCCGAACGGCTGAAAAAGTATGATTTCAACACCATAACCTATTACTCCGACCGCTTTTCCAAGTGGCTGGAAAGCAATCCCTACGGCGGAAGATGATTTTTGGCAAAATGGATGACAATATTCTGACCTTGAAAAAGGCTCGCAATCTGTTTGAAAAACTCCTGCGGTTTGCCCGTTTGAGCGACAGCGTAAGGCTCAAGCGGGAGTGGAACCGGTTGAATCTGCGGGAACTGCCGCCGGAAACCGTGTTGGAAGGCACTCAACTTTTATGCGTAAAAAAACTTCTGGAGCGGTCGGAAAAGGCTTCGGAGCGGTCGCTGAAACCTTTTGCAGAAAAACTCCATGTGGAATTTCCGGAAGCTTTGCCGGTGACTGCTCACGCTCAAGAACTTATTGAGCTTATCCGCAACAATCAGGTGTTGATCGTAGCCGGTGCCACCGGGTCGGGCAAAACCACCCAGCTGCCGAAAATGGCGTTGGCTGCCGGTTGCGGAACGCTGGGCAGGATCGGCTGTACCCAGCCCCGGAGATTGGCAGCATCCAGTCTGGCACACCGGGCAGCGGAAGAGATGCAGGCGGAATTCGGCTGCGAAGTTGGCTACAAAGTAAGGTTCGACGATCACACCTCTGAAAACACCGTTGTAAAGTTTATGACCGACGGCATACTGCTTGCCGAAACCCGGGACGACCCCGATTTACTGCAATACGACTGCATTATGCTCGACGAAGTGCATGAACGCAGTCTGAACATAGATTTTCTGCTGGGATATTTGAAAAAACTTTTGCAGAAACGCCGCAACTTGAAGTTGATAATCTCTTCGGCAACGCTGGAAAGTCAGAGCTTTGCGGAGTTTTTCAACAACGCTCCTTTTGTGGAGATCGAGGGCCGCACCTACCCCATCGAAGACTACTATATGGAGCCATACAAAGATGAGGAACTTTCTGACCACATTGCCCGTGCCGTGGAATTTATCACCGAATTGGATCCCCGGGGCGATATATTGGTGTTTCTCCCCGGCGAGCGGGAAATCAGGGATGCCAACGAACTTCTGACCGGCAGACAGCTTGCCCGCACCGAACTGATTCCCCTTTTCGGCAGATTGAGTTCCGGCGAGCAGAACCGCATCTTTTCCCCCGGAAAACAGCGGCGGATCGTACTTTCCACCAATGTAGCGGAAACTTCGCTGACCATCCCCGGCATAAGATATGTTATCGACAGCGGTCTGGTGCGGCTCTCCCGCTACAACCCCCGCACCCGTATTCAGGAGCTGCGGGTGGAATTCATTGCCCAAAGCTCCATAAGACAGCGGCGGGGGCGTTGCGGCCGTCTGGAAGATGGTATTTGCGTACACCTTTACAGCGAAGAAGATGCAAAAAATGCCCAGCCTTACACCGATCCGGAGATCAAACGCTCCTCCCTGGCCGGGGTGATCTTGCAGATGGCGTCGCTCAAGCTGGGAAAAATCGACAATTTCCCATTGGTCGATCCCCCCGCCCCCGGGCTGATCCGGGATGGCTACCGCACTTTAAGCGATCTGGGGGCCATTGATGAAAAAGGCGATCTGACCCTCTGCGGCTGGGATTTGAGCAGTATGCCTCTTGACCCGCAGCTGGGCAAGATGCTGGAAGCGGCGTTCCGGCGGAAAGTCCTCAAGCAAATGCTGATAATCGCCGCCTATTTAAGTATACCCGATCCCCGGGAAAGACCCTTTGAAAAGACCGCTGCAGCCGATACGGCACACAAAAAGTTTGCGTCGGAAAAAAGCGATTTTGCAGCGGCACTGAATTTATACGAAGCCTTGGAAAGCGTTTACAGTGAACGCTCAAGCTACACAGCACTGCGGAAATACTGTCAGCAGAATTTCCTGAACTTCCGCCGGGTGCGGGAGTGGCGGAATTTAGTGGAAGATCTGACCACCATCGCCCGGGAACGCTCCTGGGCAAGCGGCATTGGCAACGCCCCTTTAAGCGAGTTCGATTACGATGCTCTGCACATGGCACTTTTGTCGGGTCTGCCCCGGCAGCTGGGCTGTTTTGACCGGGAGCAGAAGAATTTTTACGATATGTCGGGCAAAAGATTCAAGATTTTCCCCGGTTCGGGCTTATCCAAACGCAAAACCATGCCCCAGTGGGTGTTGAGTTTTGCATTGGTGGAAACCAGTCAGGTCTTTGCCCGTACCTGTGCCGAAGTCAAGCCGGAGTGGCTGATGAGTGCGGCACCGGCACTTTGCACTGCCGTTTACGATCAACCCCACTATTCGCCCCAGTCGGGCTTTGTATCTGCCCGGGAGCGGATAACCTGCGGCCGTCTGCTGATCCATCCGGGGCGGCAGCGGCACTACGGGCCGGTAGATCCGGCGGAAGCCCGGAAGATTTTTATTAAAGATGCCCTCATAGCCAATCAGATCGACGAACACACCATCCGGGGCATAAAGTGGCTGGAAAAATATGTGCGTGAAGCTCGGAAAGTCCGGAAGTTTGAGCTGAAAGTCCGCCGCCCGGAAATGCTCTTCAACGAAGAAGCCTTAACAGAATTTTTTGAAAAAACTCTGCCCGGAAGGTTTTACAGTATCCAGGAAATAAAAGAGCATTGGAAGCGTTTTCACAAAAACTTTTTTGTGCCCGATGAACTTTTGTTTGCTCCGGATGTACTGCCGGGTGATCCGGAAACTGATTACCCCGACGAGCTGACCTTCTGCAATGTAAAGTTCCCGCTGGAATACACCTTTGCCCCCGGCGAGGAGCGTGACGGCATGACCCTGATTGCCGATAAAGAGAGTGTAAAACTCCTGCCCGTTTACGCTCTGGATGCTTTAGTGCCGGGTTTTCTGGGGGAAAAGCTGGAGTTTTATCTGAAAAGTCTGCCCCGCACCGACCGGCAGAAGATCGCCCCCCTGCACGGATTTATTCAGGAATTCTGCCAGAAGTGGAAAACAGGTAAAATTTTCAACGATCAACCGTTAGCTGATGCCCTTTCTGACGAATTGAATAAACACTCCGTAGTGGTCAACAGCCGGGAGTTTGAAAGTGTGGCGTTGCCCGAATACCTGAAAATGAAGCTGTTGATTTTGAATGAAGATGGCGAAGAATCCGAATATCTCTACGAAGTGCCCGCCCCGGAACGCAGCAGTTCCAAATTGAGTGCCGTCCTGCCGGGAGCCAAAGCCTTTTACGCCGAACCGGGCGAGGGGTTCCCGCTGGTGCCCACGCTGCCGGAATTTACCAATGTGGGGGGCAAAGCCAACGAAAAGGCATATCCGGCACTGTTTTGCGACGATGAAGGCAATGTCGGCTCTGCAGTGTACCTGAAAATCGCCGAGGCACGCTTCCGCCACGATCAGGGGTTGTGCGGCTTGATGCGGCAGCAGCTGCCGGGC
>JAZSHD010000228.1:0-3374 GCA_045533055.1 Victivallaceae bacterium
ACAGACAGAGGTTTTCCGCAGTTGGAGCAAGCCGAAAGTCTGGATCAAAAATGTGCGAAATTATGCTCCGGGGACGACCATTGCGTTTATCCGGAATATGAAAGATATCGGCAATGCCGGTGAAGTTGCCAAAGTTGAGCGTGTGGAAGGTGATTTTATTTATCTGGATTCCGGCAAATGTCTGCGTCCGAAAGCGGCGGCGGATTTTATTGAGGTGGGCGAATTGCGGGAAATTGAGCTTTGCCGGGGCGATTTGATCCAGTTCAATGTGAATTTGCGAGATAAAAAGATTTACAACGGCAATATCGCCCAAATCACCGATGATCCAAATAAAGTGATGATGCTTTATTCAGACGGCACGCCCAGAGAGTTGATCGACTTGCCGGAAGATTACGCAACTTTCAAGTATGGATGGGTGACGACCTCGCACAAATCCCAGGGGAGGACTGCGGAAAATGTGGTGGTTGCGGCACAGGCGTTGGATCGGAAAGCGTTTTATGTGGCGTTGAGTCGTGGACGCAAAAATATGGCGTTACATTGTCCGGAAAAGGAGTTTTTGAAGCAGCAGTTAAGTTTCCGTATTGGCGAACGGACCAGTGTTCACGATTTGCTGGCGGAAGGACAGATTTCAGCAGAACGGATGTTGCCGCTTTCGGAAGATGCTCAACGCCGAAAGGCAGAAACTCTGCCGGATGAGAAGTATAAGAGCGTGTTGGAGCGAACCAAACAGTTTATGGAACAGCTCAAACAGACGACTGCGAAAGTCTGGGAACGGGCAAAGCAGATCGCCGCCCGCCGCTCCCGCTGGGCGAAGTACGGGTATGGACCGATTTCTGAAAACACCATTCTGGAAATGAATCAGGAGCGGGCTATCGCCTTGGCAAAAGAAGAGGCACTTGCCAGAGAAAAACAGCGGCAAGCGGAAGAGAAGTCCCGGAAACCATTGAGCCAGTGGGAAGCAACAATGGCGTGGCTTGCTGATATCGGGAACGGCAAAAAGCCTCCGGAACCGAAGCCACAACCCGTATCAAAACCCGTTAAACCCAAAGAAACGATGCCGCCTTTTACATTCAAATCAAATGCTTTAAGGAGCGAAAAACCGGCAGAACCTTCTGCTCCTCGGAAAAAGAATTCCATGCAGGAAGCATTGGATTTTCTTGCTTAGGAGTCTGCCAAAATCCAAGCAAAAGACGCCGCCGAAAAAGCACATCAGGAACAACTTGCTGCAGAAAAAGCTGCCGCCGAGCGTGAAGCCGCCGCCCGTGAAGAAGCACATAGGTTGGAAGAGGAACAACAGGCAAGAGAAAAGATCGCCCGTGAGCGTGCCGAACAAAACCGCCGCGAACAGCAGGAGCGGGAAAAACAGGAACAGAACAAGAAGAAATCAAGAGGAATGGATATATAACGTAACAAAAAAATCAAAAAATTGAAATAAATGACTTGCATATTTTACGATATTGCATTATCTTAAAGCAAGACGATGTGCTATTTTAATTTGGAGAGGATTATGAAACGGGGTCTGCAAGGACGTTATGAAACTGTCAGTACGGTCGGGGAAACGGTAAAAGCCTTTATCCCCAATCCGTTGCCGCCGTTTCCGGCATTGGAGATTACGGGGGAGTTGCAGAAAAAGCTGGATGAAGCTGCTTTTTTGCTTGGCAAACTGGATGGTTCAGCAAATTTGCTCCCGGATGTCGGCATTTTCCTTTATATGTTCATTCGTAAAGAAGCGGTGTTATCTTCGCAAATCGAAGGTACGCAGTCATCTTTGTCGGACTTGCTTTTGTTTGAACTCAAGGAAAAACCGGGCGTTCCCATTGATGATGTTCAGGAAGTCAGCAATTATGTTGCGGCGATGACTTACGGCTTGAAACGTTTGGAAGAGGGATTCCCGCTTTCATTGCGTTTGCTTCGGGAAATTCATGCTGAATTGCTTGCCAAAGGGCGTGGCAGCGGTAAAAATCCGGGAGAATTCCGTCATAGTCAGAACTGGATAGGCGGAACCCGTCCGGGGAATGCGTTTTTTGTGCCTCCACCGCCGGAAGAAGCGGTCAAATGTATGGGTGAATTGGAAAAGTTTCTGCACGATGAAAACACTCCGCTTCTCGTCAAGGCAGCATTGAGTCACGTTCAGTTTGAAACGATACATCCGTTCCTTGATGGCAACGGCAGAGTCGGGCGTTTGCTGATTACTTTGCTGTTGTGCAACGGAGGAATGTTGAAACAGCCGCTTTTGTACTTGAGCTACTATTTCAAGAGTCACCGTCAATACTACTACGACTTGCTAAACGGCATCCGTGAAAACGGAGACTGGGAACGCTGGCTGGATTTCTTTTTGGATGCAGTAATTGAAACAGCCAAAGAGAGCAACGAAATCATCCTGAATCTGCACCAACAAATAGAAAGTGACAGAGCAAAGATTTCCACTCTTGGCAGAGCGGCAACATCAGCCTTGGCAGTACACCAGGCAATGCTCCGTCATCCGATAGCAGACATCACAAAACTGAAAGAATTGACCGGTCTTACCAACGCCACCATCGGCAAGATGCTAAACATCTTGCTCGACTTCGGCATCATCGAAGAAACAACCGGTAATAAACGCAACCGGTTGTTCTGCTATAGACATTATCTGTATATGTACGATAAGATAACTATGTAAAAACAAATGCAGGAGTCTGACATGCATGCACCAACTCATTTAAAACACCGTCCAATTATTGAAGTTACCGACTATGATGAAATTGATGCACAATTTGCAAAAGATACAGATGTAGTTGCGTTGTCAATTGGATATGCCCAATATGACAATAATGAAATCTCATTAAAAGTTTGGCGGCACACAGGAGAAAAATTCAGCCGACAAAGTGAAGAACTTCCAATACATCGTGGTATTGACATTATTCTGTTATTGACTGGTGCTTTATTACATGATACGAATGCCAATCGTTCAATAACCAGTTTGAGAGAAAAGCAAGTTGAAGGGCAAGATATACAAACAATAAAAGACTATTACAACAGAAATAAAGTATTTTTGGAGCCGCGTCTGAAAGAATTGCGTGATAGACTAAATGATTTTTTGCCGCAAAAGAAAATCTGATTTTCATGTTGCATTAGGGGTATATAATGGGCAATGTTGATAATTTATTCATTGTCAAGCAATATATACTGTCTTGCATGGGTGCAGAGAAAACATTACATTTTGATATGCTCCTTTCAGAAAAAATCAAGTAATTCAATATATAGGGGTATATCCTGTCCATATATTTTTGTCGCTTAATCATAGTGTTCAGTATGGCTAAGGAGCATTTTTTGCTGTTTTTTATACCATTTTGCCCTCTAAACCATATAATTCAGTATAATTAAGGCACATTTGA
>JAZSHD010000082.1:0-5069 GCA_045533055.1 Victivallaceae bacterium
ATTATGATTCCGCTGCTCTACCTACTGAGCTAAACCGCCGCAAACCATATAACACTTAATATAACATACTTTTTGATTTTTGCAAATCGCAAATCAAAAAATGAGTTAAAAAATCTCCGCAGCGGCAAGCCCGGCAGCATGGTTGTTGGCGGCTGGTGCCGCCGGTGGCCGGGGCTGGTTGTTGGCGGCAAAACGGACTTTTACGGACGAATACGGACGAATACGGACAATCCTTGCCGCCTGCTGCTGTTGGCTGGCATTACCCGGTGTTTTACGAGCCGCCGCAAGACAAGGCTGGACTTTTGGCAGAGCGGATTCAAGATGCAGCTGACAAAAGCATGCCGCAGGATTGTGGATGGATCGTAAAAAAGGCAAAGCACGGGCGGTGGGGGCGGCTACCTGTAAGGTAACCGACGCCAGCGCACATGTTTTGCACTTTTACGAGCCGCCGCAAGACAAGGCTGGATTTTTGACAGCTGCGTCTTACCTATTATAGCTTACGAAGGGTTCGCAGGGGGCGTCGTGGGCTGCTTCCCGGCATTTTTTCAGGTGCTCTATACCCTTGCGAACTTCTTCAGCAACTTGCGACGGTTCCGGCGTAACGAATTCTTCAAAAGAGAAAAACCCGTGCCAGTTGTGCATTTTCAATGCAAACATCAGCTCCACATAGTCCAGCATACCTTTATCCACCGTCCGGCGTTGACGGGTGAAGACGGTTTTGCCGTTTTCGTCGACTTTTTCCACAAAAGCGATGTTTTTGGCGTGGATGTAGGCTATGTAGTCACCCATGATCTCCACCGCACCCCGTGGACGGACAAAGCCTTCCAGAATGGTGTTGGCAGGGTCGTAGATGACCCCGCAATATTTGGGGTCAAAGTCTTTAAGGATCCACGGCACGGTCAAAGGCGAGGCAAAGCAGGAGGCATCGTGGGTTTCCAACACATAACGCATGTTGTACTCTTTCCCCAGCTCCATAAGTTTTGCCAAACCTTCCCGGCTCATTTCCACCAAAGTCATAAAGCTGTCGGGCTGATGCACTGCTTCGTCGTAATTATAAGCAAACCAGGGGTGTGCCACCCGCAGGATATGCCCGCCGCCGGCGGCAACGGCTTCGCTGTAACGGCGGATCTCGTCGGTTTTCCACAGCTTGCCGCCGTTGATGTAGCTTACTACTTCCAATCCGGCATCCCCGGTAGCTTTCCGCATGGCTTGAGTTTCTTTTGCCGCATCGTCCAGCGGGCCCAGTCCCCACTCGATACCCTGCACTCCGGCATCCAGAGCGATTTTCACGATTTCGTCGATAGTACACTTTTTACGCAACGGATTGGTGTTGATGGAAAATTTCATGGTTGCTCCCCTCCGGTTTTATTCGGCGTCGATTTCTTTCATCAATTTTGCCGACATGAACAAACATCTGGGCAGGTGGAAGAAGGTCTTCCATTTGCCGCCTTTGAGCATGTGCGTAGGCTCGCCCCGGCGGTTGAGGTAGGCGAACCATTCGCCGTATTCCGGATCGGGGAAGTGCCGCCATGTCCAGTCATCAAGTTTGTAGAACCAGTTGAGGAACTTTTCGTCGCGGGTCACTTTATAGGCGTACAAACAGGCGATGATCGCTTCGTTATGCACCCACCAGAGCTTCATATCGTGCTGGAGTTCCAAATGGGGTTTGCCCAGCACATCCATAAAGTAGAATATGCCGCCAAACTCTTTATCCCAGCCGAAGTTGAGGGTGGCTTCGATGATTTTCAGCACTTCATTCTGGCGGCTGGTGTTGCCGGTTTCGTTCATGTAATCGAGCATGAACCACATGGCTTCCAGCACATGACCGGGGTTGAGCATACGGCCCTGACAGCTTTCCAGATCAAAGGAGCCGTCGGGCAGGATATTTTCAAAAACCACCTGATACTCTTCGTTCCAGAACTTATCCAGCACCAGATCCAAAGCTTCGGCACCGGCTTTATCGTAATCGCTTATTCCCAGACCACGCTTCATGACCAAAGCCAGATTGGCGATCATCATGTAGTGCCCCAGTGCCTGATAGCTCTGACGGGCGGGCATGCTTTTGTTCCAGCGACCGGCGGGGTTGCCGCTGTCCACGCGTTTGAGGTAGCTGTCCATAGCTTCTCTGGCGGCGTCGTAATACTTTTTCTCGCCGGTGGCACGGTACATTTCGGCAGCTCCCATTGCCGCAAAGCAGTCGGAAAATACATTGTATTGAGAGATGGTCGGTTCCCCGGCACGGTTCAAGGCAAAGTAGTAAGAACCATCTTCGGCACGGCCTTTGCTGTAAAGGAAATCAAAACCGTCGCTGGCGATCTTGAGAAAGTTTTCTTTTTTGTATTCGGAAGCGTAAAACTCGCCGAACATATAGACTATCCGCCACTGCATCCACATATATTTATTGTAATCGTAAACGCTGCCGTCCCGGTCAAGGCTGGTAAAATAGCCGCCGTATTCTTTGTCGATACAGTTCTTTTCCCAGAAGGGGATCACATCATTTACGAGGGTGTTTTCGTAGCGTTCAATAAATTTTTCAAACATAACTTTATCCTTCCTCTTAAAGTTATTTGTTCTTAAATGCATCAATGGCTTCCTGTGCGAGCCGTTCAAGTATTTCGTAATAGTTGGGGATTTTCGCTTCTTCAGCTTCGGCATCCTCTATGCTTACCCGGGTGGAGGGCCGGTCGGGAGCGAAAACTGTGCAGGAATCGGGCACCTGTTCTTTGGAAAGCTCAAAAGTGCCGATCTTCCGGGCGATTTCAATAGTTTCCATTTTATCCTGACCGCACAAGGGCCGCAGGATCAGCATATTTACCGCATTGCCGATGGTGTTCATATTCACCAGCGTCTGACTTGCCACCTGCCCCAGAGATTCGCCGGTCAGCAAAGCACCGATCTTGCGTTTGCGGGCAATGTATTGGGCAATGCGGAACATCAATCTCCGGTACAAAACAGTGCGGTAGCGGGGATTGCAGTTGTCGCGGATAAGTTTCTGCAATTCCACGAGATTGACCATGTAAAGTCTGCCCGGCTGCTGAAAGGTGTTGAGGTAATTGGCGATCCGCTGGACTTTTTCCACCGTTTCCGGCGGGGTGTACGGTTCGCTGTGAAAGCCGATAAAATCCACCGGGCTGCCCCGTTTCATGGTAAGATAACACGCCACCGGCGAATCGATCCCGCCGGAGAGCAGTGCCAAAGTCCGGTCGTTGCACCCCACCGGCAGACCGCCGGGGGCAGGGAAACTCTCCAGCCAGATTATCGCCAGCTCTTCGCGGACTTCCACACCAACAGTTATATCGGCATTGTCCAGATCAAGTTTCAGATTTTCCCGGCCGTAAATGCCGCCTAACAAACTGCAAAGAGCTATTTCGATTTCCTGCGAACGCAGCGGAAAATTCTTGTCGCTGCGGCGGGCCCGGATGCGGAAACGCAAAGTACGCTCTTCTTTTTGAGCTTTGGCTATGGCAGCCGGGAAAATCTCCGCCCCGGCAGTTTTGACTGTATTGCTGATGATCTCCATATCAGGAGCGGTGATGATCGCCGGAGAAAAGTTCTCGATACCCAACGCCCGCAGCTGAAGTATTTCGCTGATTCTGGCAAGTTCAACTTCGGTGAGATCCCGCTTGTCGGCAAACTCAATATAGAGCCTGCCCCGCACCCGGCGGTAACGCAAGTCGGGGAATTCATTGCGTAATATGCGTTTTAGGTTTTCCAGCATGGTACGCTCAAAAAATGAACGGTTGTCGCCTTTGGTGGCGATTTCGTGGTAACGGCAGATCACAGAATTATACATTGTAAGGCGTCACTCCATAAATAATACTCACTTGATTCATCAGGTAATATACACTGTACTTTTTATTCTGCAACCCGGAAAATTTGCATTTTTCAGCTTTTAATGCTATCTTTTGAGCTGTTATGAGAATTTTTCTGAAAAATTTCAGGCATCTGCCCGCCCCTATGGAAGGCGTTATGCGTCCGGCAGTGATGGAAGTCTGCACCGCTTTGGAGCTTTCGCCGGTGTGGGTAACGCCCTTTTTCCGGGTGTCGGAAACGGTTCCCAAAGTCAAGGAGCTGAAAAAGTTCCTTGCTCCTTTCCTGCCCGGAACCAACCGCGTCATACTGCAAATCATGGGCAAAGACCCAATCAAACTTGCGGAAACAGCGGCCCGGGGATTAACTGCCGGAGCAGCGGGCATCGACCTTAATTGCGGCTGCCCGAGCCTGCAAGTTATCCGCCACGGTGCCGGTTCGGCTGCCATGAAGAATATTGAAAATACAGCCGAGAGCCTTTCCGCCATCCGCCAAGCCATCGGCAACGAGTTTTTGAGCGTAAAAACCCGGCTGGGCTTTGAAAATATCCTTGAAGCGGAAACCTTTCTGCCCCTGTGGGAAAGCTCCGGAGCGGTGGATATGTTTACCCTGCACTACCGTACTACCAATGAAGGTTACAAAGCAATTCCCATGCGGGAGGAGCGTTTGAAAAATGCCCGGAAACTCATCAAAAATGCTTTGGTTTTGGGCAACGGCAACATTTCCACCCTTGCCGAAGCGGATGAACTGTGCAATATTTGCAATTTAAATGGCACGATGATCGGCAGGAATTTCTGGCGTAACCCCTTTATGCTCAAAGCTCCAGACCTGCCGCCGGAAGTTGGGCGAAAAATTTTGTGGGAGAATTTGAGCAAACTGCCCTACGGCGAAAAACATTGGGGGCAAGGCAGTGCAATCGAAATGGCGTCGCTGATTCTGGGAAGTGATTCACCGGAAGCTGACAGGCTCAAAAAGAGTTTCCGGCAATGATTTCAGAGAAAGCTCTGTTCCCAATGCGGGTAGGTAGATAAAAATGACAGATATACCTGTGCATTGAGAATTTTTTCAAAATTTGAATGGCATTTATCTTTTTGCTCCGCAAAAAGATAAATGCCGGTAAAAGGTTTGGAAAAAAGATATTATGAGAGACACAAGAGGTCTCTCATTTTTTATGTCTAAAAACAAAAAGAGGTTTGCCTCTTGATAAAAATGGATTTATGTTAAATCCGAGAACAAACCGAAGTCGTATAGTACGCTTC
>JAZSHD010000180.1:0-3617 GCA_045533055.1 Victivallaceae bacterium
CATGGCTCCGATCCGACTTCAGGATGAAGCCGTGCAGGCGGTTTCCGATGCGGTGCTGCGTGCCCGTGCCGGGTTGCAGGATCCCAACCGGCCCATAGCAAGCTTCATCTTTCTGGGGCCGACCGGGGTGGGGAAGACCGAGCTGGCAAGAGCATTGGCTGAACAGCTTTTTGATGACGAAAGAGCGGTCATCCGTATCGACATGTCTGAATACATGGAAAAACACAATGTATCCCGCCTGATCGGTGCACCTCCCGGATATGTGGGCTACGAAGAAGGCGGACAGCTGACCGAAGCGGTGCGGCGTAAACCTTACGCAGTGGTGCTCTTTGATGAAATCGAAAAAGCTCATTACGATGTATTCAACATCTTGCTGCAAATTCTGGAAGACGGCAGAATAACTGATTCACAGGGCAGGGTGGTAAGTTTCAAAAACACCATTATTATCATGACCAGCAACCTTGCCAGCCATTTGATATTGGAACATCATGGAGCAGTGGAAGAGGTCAAAGATGTGGTGACTGACGAGCTTAAACGCCACTTCCGTCCGGAATTTTTGAACCGGGTGGACGAAGTGCTGATCTTCCGGCAGCTGGGTAAAGCAGATATGCTCAAAATTGTGGATATACAGCTGGAGCGTTTCCGCAAACGCCTTGCCGACCACGAAGTCAAGCTCACTATGACCGATGAAGCCAAAAGCCTGATCGTGGAAAACGGTTTTGACCCGGCATTCGGAGCCAGACCGCTGAAGCGGGCAGTGATCCGGGAGTTGGAAACACCGGTTTCCCGCCTGCTGATAGCCGGGGAATTGCTCAACGGCGGCGAATTGCAGGTTACAGCGGAAGATGGCAAACTCAAATTCGTCTGTCTGCCGCCGGTAGAAGCATAAACTGCCAAAACGGTTGTCGACAGTGATTTATCGGGGGCGGCGGGAAAGCTTTTCGGGAAAAGTTTTTCCGCTTCCCCCCCCGACTTTCTTATCAACCTTTATTTTTTATTCCCAGCCCGGATCGTCCAGCAAAGATGCGTCGGTAACAAACAATGGGTAGTCCAGCAGCGGCAGCCGGGGAATCACCAGATATTCTCCGTAGTTGCCGTCGCAGTAATTTGACATTTGCTTTATGCGGTAAACTCTACTGGTGATGGGATCGATCAGGATCGGTTTTTCAAACTTCATATCCTGTGGGACCCAAGTGGAGGCCTGCACCGGTTTTACCATCCACTCGGCATCAAAATGTGTTGGCGAATAATATGCAAAGATCGGGACATTGTTTTTCTTGAAAACGCAGGTTAATCCGGAAGAATTTTCTATCGGCAGCGTACTCAACGAGCGTCCGGTCATGGGGTACAGTTCAAAGTTTCCGTGGATATGTTCGGTACGGCTGTCGAAAATCCATGTCATGCTCTGCATTGCCCGGAACGCCAGTTTTGGTCGGTAGTTTTCGGGGTCGGTTGCATCGATCACTCCCTGACTGTGCACATTGCCGTTGGGCAGATAACCGTTGCCAATGTCGCAAATAGTGAAATAACTGCTCATGGCCAGATCCATCCGCAAGTCGGTCAGATAGCGGCGGGTCAGATAACGGGCCTGCACGGCTTCGGTGGATCTGAAGCCGCGGCGCAGTAATCCGGAGTTGGAGGGTCTGCCGTTTTCGCCCTGCCAGATGGGTATATCCCGACCGCTTGCCCGGATCAGATCGCGGATAAACTGCAAGCGTTCCTGATAATAAAGTTCGGGATTTCCACCGTACGGGTGATAGCTGAATATATCCATATTTTCAGCTATATTACTGTTAAACAATCCAAGAATATATTCATTGCATATACCGCATCCGGAAATCGCCCCGGCAATGATTTTTGCTTCGGGCTGGATTTCTTTGACCGCAGCATAGGTGATCTTTACCAGTTCGGCGTAAACTTCCGGCGGTTCCGGCTGGATGAGGCTTCCGGTATTGGGTTTCCGCAAGAAACCGGCATTGGGCTCGTTCCACACCTCCCAATGTGTAACTCGGCTGGAGAAATGTTTCACCATGGCTCGGCAGTAATTCTGCCATCCTTCTATACCTTCTTTACCAAAACGGGTGGGCGAAAAGAAATAATTACCGTGCGGCGGCAAAGGTTCTGCACCTGCCATATAAAGCGGATTTCCGAAACTCAAACTTACCCACGGCTGAATACCTGCACCCAGCAAGCCGTCAACGATTTCGTCCAGCCAATCAAAGTTATACACCCCCGGAGTGGTTTCAGCCCGCTGCCAGCCGGATTGGATCCGAGCCCATTTTACGCCGGAATGGCGGGCGATCTTCAAGGCTTTTTCAAAAATATAAGCAGTCCGGTGATCCAAAACTTCAAAGCCCACCCCCAGTGGCGAGGATTTGACCTGCAAGCTGTTGCGGATAGGTAAATCTGTCAGATATTCAAGGTTATTTTCAAATCCGTCATAACGGGGGTCAAACAGCATTTCACAATATTTTTTTATTTCATCCTGCCGGGGATTATCAGGGACGGGGTCGACAACAGGAAGCTGATCGAAAAAATTTATGCTCGAAGAAATTTCTGACATCATTTATTCTCCAATTCATTAACTACAGACAGATTCTAAACAATATACAGATCGCAGATCACAAAATAAAAAAATGGCAACCCCACAGAGATTCGACGCAAGGGCATAAGCCCGCAGCGAGCCTGAGCAGCACAGCCGTTTAAGGCGAGCAGCACAAGGCAACTCCCTTAAAAAATCTCTGTGGTATGGCAGAGCCATAACACAAAAAAGCTGAAAAAAAAGAACTGGCGGAAAATTTATTTTCAAGACAGTTCTTATTCAGCTTCAGAGATTTTTTAATATCAAAGAAAATGGCAACCCCACAGAGATTCGAACTCCGACTAAATGAACCAAAATCATTTGTGCTACCATTACACCATAGGGTTGCGGCTTTTGATAATTTAATACACTTTTTTAAAAAATCCAACTTTGGAAGTAACTTTTTTTAATGTTTTTGCAATAAAAGCTCTCCTTGGGGTTGACTTTTAGATTGTTTAAGTATATTTTATAGCTTAAAGGTAATTGAAAAAGTCAACATTTAAATTAGTCAGAGTAGTATTACATTATGGATCCTGTCATATTTTCTATCGGGAGTTTTTCGCTGCGTTGGTATGGGGTGATGGCGGCGTTGGGATTTGTTGCAGGCCTGGCTCTTTTGCAGCTCAATAAAAAATATGCCAGACTTACTTCGGAGCAGGTCAGCAATATCGTCATGTTGGGTATGATTTCCGGAGTGATCGGTTCCCGTATATTTTACGTGGTGCAGAATTGGAGTTATTATAAAGCTCACCCGGCTGCGATAATCCGGGTCGATCAGGGGGGATTGGTCTTTTACGGCGGATTTATTCTGGCATTTGCTTTGATCATCTGGTATGTTAAAAAGATTTGTAAAGCCGATGTGGTTCGGGTGCTTGATTCGTTGGCTCCGGCGTTGGCAGGGGCTCATGCGTTGGGGCGTGTCGGCTGTTTTTTTAACGGCTGCTGTTACGGCAAACCGGCAAATCTCTGGTGGTCGGTGGTATATCCGGAAAACACTGAACCCTTTGTCCGGTATGGTGCAATGCCGCTGCATCCA